>NZ_CP025815.1:3706020-4014855 GCF_003352045.1 Sulfitobacter sp. JL08 | reverse complement strand
CGATATCACCCATATGGATGCCAATACGCAGCCGAGTTTTCGGGTGTTCCGCAAGCCCGTTCTGAATTTCCAAAGCCGCGAGCACACTGGCGGCGACAGACGGATAGGCAATGATCCAACCGTCGCCCATCCGCTTCAAGACCTCGCCCTCATGACGTTCCACAACAGGCTCTAGCAATCGATCACGCAGTTCATGAACAAGAGCAATCGTGGCGCTTTCGTCCTGTGCCATCATTAAAGAGTAGTCGGCAATATCAGCGGCTTGAATAAATGCGAAACGGCGGGACATTTTGGTTTCCGGTTTCCTCTGATGCAGCGAATTGAAAAATACACTTTAACAAAAATTCTTACGCTTGAAGCCTAAAGAACTTTTGCAATGCAAGATAGTCCGCCGACCTTCTACATTATCCCAATCCGGCAGCTATGGGCTCGTTGCCGTCATTCTCCGCGCATTGCTTCAGCGTCTGCTCTGCGGGACAAACCGGCCATCCTACCCTGCCGCCGAATGTCTGGAAATCGGGCGAGAACTGTCGGCATTTTGGCGCGGGAGATCTGTCAGCAATACTTTCGTGCAAGCCTTCAACTTATTCAGGCATACCAGCCAATCGCAGACCCTCGTAGAAGCGCTTGCCGCCAGTCGAACCCGCATAGTTGTTTACCGCCATTCTTTGAGAAATCGTCTGTTCGGGAACAAGTTTCCGATAGGTTGCCAATGCCTCGGCTGCTTCCGCCTCCATGCCCTTCAAGGCACAGGCCGCGGCCAGAGAAGCGTGAAGAGTCGGATATTCGTGGGCAGTGGTCAAACCCTTATTAGCGTAAAGAATAGCTGAATCGTCGTCACCGAGGTGAACATAAGCCGTACTCGCACCGCCGAGCGCTGCAATCAGATAGGGGCTGAATTTTCCAAGCCGTTCGGTTTTGAGAAAGCAATCCAGGGCTTCTGCGGATCGCCCGGACCATAACAACCCCCACCCGGCAAAGACCAGCACTTGCACATCAAACGGCGCGCGGCGCAGGCATTCCTCAACCTTGCCCACGACTGGTGCAATCTGCTTGTCCTCCGAATATCTAGCGACGGCTATGCTGAGGTCCAGCAACGGGTCTTTCGCACGCAACGGCTCTGCCCTTTGTGTCCATTCAGGCAGCATGTCGAAATAGGGTTTCAGTTTTTTTTTGAAACCGGTGGTACCGCCGCCGATGGTCATGAAAATCGCTTCGGCATAGGCTTCGGCCAGCAAGGGGTCTTTTTCTATCGCGGCGGCATAGTCGGACAGAGACGCAGAGAAAGAAGCTTCGCTGACAGTCCTATACGCCATCATTCCACGCAATAGGCACTGCTCAGCGGTCAAAGTGTCGTAGTCCAATCCGGCAAGCTTAGATGTTTCTGTCTCGAGCAATGTCCCGATTACGTTGGCCGAAATCGCTTCGCTGGCGTCGTCCTGAAAATCGAAGCTGTCCGAAAGAGAGCCATCCTTCTTATGCTGCCACAATACCTGCCTAGCTGGATCCAGAACCTGTATTTCCAGCCGTAACTTGTCCCCGCTGCTGCGCAATGACCCCTGCAAATGATAGCTCAGCTCGCTGCCTGCTCCGTCCGAGACCACATCGAGCCATCGAATGGCGGAGAGGTGCGCCCCCAAATCGAATACCAGCGCGTCGGCAAGTTCCTGAACTTCCTGGCGGTCTGCTGAAGCCTTGATGGAATGGATCGCGAGCTTGGGAAATCCTGCCCGTTCGCCGGTGTTTCCACCGAACCAGGGGGCCTGCACATCGGTGGTCATGATCGAGCCACGTATCCAAATGTTAATAGGCCGTGCAATGTTCTTGAGTTTGCGTTGCCCTGCGTCGTCAAAGGACGGCGTCAGAGTGCCGTCAAGGCTGGCGTAGGTGATATCCGAAATCGCGATACCACCGGGGTTTGCAATTGCCTCGAGACGCGCGGCGATGTTGACCCCTTCCCCGAAGATATCGTCTTCTTGGTGGATCACGTCTCCGATGTGCACGCCGATCCGCAACTTAAGTTTGTCCAAGTTTCGCAGCTTGTCCTGGACTTTCATTGAGCAGTTGATCGCATCGACGACACTTCCGAATTCAACTAGCCAACCGTCGCCCATACTCTTGACCACTTTACCTCGGTTCCCGAGGACCTCAGGTCCGAGAATTTTGGTCCGAAATTGCGAGATTGCGTCCAGAGTACTGGCTTCGTCTTCGCCCATCATTTTGGAGAATCCAACGACATCGGCGGCCAGAATTGCAGCAAGTTTGCGGTCCATCGCAGTCTCCCCAACGGGACGCCCTACTTAATCGCCTTTGGTAAAGCCAAGTCAACAACCGCTTGCGGAAGTGGCAATTCCGAAAGTGAATTTGCGTGCTGGCAGGTCAAGACCGCTCCCAGAAGCGAGTCTTGTAAGGGATGTTTCTAACCCTTTGCCAAGCCTGACTGGAATATCCGGATTTTCCGCGTGGACGCGGCTTAGCTGCGTCGAACAAATAGGCGAGATGGGCTCGCAGCTGCCGTTCGCCGCATTTGTCACGAAGGTCCGGTTTGCATCGCCAACGTGAGTTTTGATTGAACACCTGACGGAGCCTTTCCCGCACCGTTTCCTTTCAATCAAATGTCCTGCCTATGGCTATATGTATATATGTCCTGTTTTTTGTGACGCGGATTTGCGTTTTTTGGCGAAATGCGTCACAATTTTTGGGACAGTTTTGCCTGTTTCCCACTGTTAAAACAACGCACCGTCACACTCACAGTGACAGGGTGTCCTGTTTTTTGTGCGGGGCTTTCGTTTTTAGGTCCATGACATGAAGCGCTTGAGGGCCTGTTTCATATCTGGCGTTGCTTCTTCATCCAATGCCCACATGGACGCTTTGCCAATACCGGACGGGCCAAGATGCGGCCCCTGCGTCATGCGGATAAAGCCGCGTTTCTGAAGTTCCTCAAACCATGACCCGACCGTATTGCGGTGAGCGTTCAGCGCCTTGGCCGCATCACGGTGGCTGAGATGGATACGCCCGTTGTTCACTCCATTGTAGCGTCGTTTCAGTTCCACGTAGAGCGCCCTTGGCCCCGGCTTCAGTGTCGCCCACGCTTTAGAGGATTGCAGCCATTCGGGAAGCTGGACGTGACGCCCAGCGCCTCGTTTATGTTTCTTGTAGGATTTAGTGGCCATCCAATGACGCCTCCCCATATGCCAGGAGCGCATAGGAACGGGCGCTGGGTTCGGGCAGGCCATGCTTGCGCATGATGCGCCGTACGGCTTGTGAGGGCGGCTTGGACTGTTTTTTATCGCCCATCATGCTGTCCGGCCTATCGTGTCCGGCAGTTCCGCCAACAATGACATAACAGCAGGTTCAATCTCACGGCTCAGCAAGGCGCACGCTCGGATTAGGGCTTTTCGGGTGGTGTAGTAGCCCAAGGCCCGCCAAGGCCGTTCTGCGCCACCTGATTTGCGCCGCTGTGTAATCCATTGGATGCCATCCTTGCAGACAATCACGCGGTGTTTATGGTCCAATACGGCGACTATTGCCCCGTAGGTGTCGGAAGTTTCGTGACAGGCTTTGCGCTTGATGCGCGGGTCGATCTGTGAGGACGTGCTGTTCATGCTGCGCTCCTTTCCTGCAAAACGGACAAGGACACATCACACGCAAGCGTGTAGCGGGCGTGGTGGCCGGAGTATGCGCCGCTGTAGGAAAACATTTCTGTATTGATTGGAATACCCATGCCGCGTAGTTCGTGGACATAGGTTGACCAACGCGACGCGGGTTGTTTAATCGGGATGCAGCCTTTCGGCCCGGCCTCGCGCGGTTGGTCTAACGCCCATGTGTCGCGGCCCTCGGCTTCAATAGTGAAGAGTTCGCCGCACTCGGTCGTAACGTGATATAGCCAAGCCCGCTTTGCGCGGCCCGCGGCCTGTGCTATGTCTGAGGAGCCCGCCGCATTCGCATAGCGGCCATCCAGCCCCGGTTGCGGTTGTCGCCGCGCCGGGGTTTCCATTTGCCCGCCGTCCATATTAAGCGGCCTGTTCGCGCAGGTTGCGCAGGTTGCGCAGGTGGGCGTCAACTTCGCCTTCCGGCCAGTAGATCCGGCCTCCAAGCTTGATGGGCTGTGGCAGTCGGCCAGCGGCAAGGTCGGCATAGATTGCGCTGCGTGAGCGGTTGCCCAGTTTGGTGCGAAGTTCAGTTAGAGTGAGATAGGTCTGCATTTTGCACTGTCCTTTCTAGTAAGGTGCAGTGCATATTTGACCGTCTTTATTCTGTTTTCGATTGCGGGCGGAAATCAGAAATTGAATCGCAAGGCGTCCGCAGTTTTCCATTTATCGCGTGCGGCTTGAGGGGGCGGGTCACAGTAGCCACCACATGGGTCTTTGCGCCGGACAATCAATTTGTGTTCAAAGAGTTTCTTAGCCAAATCAGCCCAAGATTCGGTTGGATTGTCGGCGTGGGCGTCAAGCGTCCGCAGGTATTCAAGCCATTTAGCAGGGTGACGCAGCTTTTTTATAATACGGCCATGGCGGTACTTCTGTAACCCTTTCAGACAACTTTCAGCGTCCTCAAGCTGTCGTGCTAATGGTCGGTCAGTCGAAAACGCAATGACAAGTTGGTGCTCTTCCAACTTTGTTTCTTGAAGCACCCTATCCCCATGTTCGCCGCTAACGTCCCATTCATAGCTGTCGAGGCGCTCGACGTGTTTGTCAAAGTTCGCGACATTTCCAATGCGTGGATTGAACAACACAATGTATCCGAATTTTTTTTGCTCTTCCGTAAGGAATGACACATGAAATCGAGGGTCGTCAGGCTTGTCCGGCACTTTTCTCAGAATGTACGCCTGTTCTTTCGGTGTAAGTTCGGGTCTGGCGCAGTCTCGCTCCCATTTTGCCAATCTGTTCTCGTATTGCTTGTCTTTTCGCTCATCAAAAAGTATTCGCACATCATCGCGCCGTCTAAAAAACTCCCAGCGCCAGCGGCCCAAACTCCAAGCCTTTACATCGCCATATGCCGCTGCGTCGCGCCAGTCTGGGATGCCCCATGTCGCCGAAGTCGCAGGTGTCGCAACGGGGAGGTCGTCAGATTTGTTGTGCGCCATCAGCCCGCCCCCATCAACTTCACAACCTGCCCAGCGCCACCGGTCACATGATCAGCCCAGCGGTCGGCCAGTTTTGCGCGCTGTTCGAGAAAGTCGGTTCTGCGATAGGCGCGCACTACGCCGCCATCCACCACATGCGCCAGCATCCCCTCGGCCACTTTGTGCGGGGCGTCAGTCGCGTCGGCCAGCCATATGCGCAAGCTGGTGCGGAAACCGTGCGGTCGCGCTTCCAGCCCCTTGCGTTCCATATGCCGCGAAAGCGTCATGTCGCTAATCACGCCGGCGCGCGTGTTCGGAAACAGATAGCCGTTGCGGGCGTGCGGGCGCGCAAGGTCAATCACGCGCTTGGCTTCTGCCGACAGCGGCACGCGAAAATCATCGGTCGCGCCTTTACGGCCTTTCATCGCTTCGGCTGGCACGGTCCAAACGTCGCCTTCAATCTGGTCAAGCCGCAATTTGCGCAACGGCCCCGAGCGGACACCGGTAAGGATAAGAAGGCGCAGCGCCAGATGGGTCAGCGTCGGTTCTTCGAGACTGGCATAAAACTCTGGCACATCGCGCCAGTCCATCGCCGGGATGTTCTTCGGCTGATGCCGCGTCTTGCCCAGAAGCGCCTTTGCCTTGTCTGTCGCCTGCAAGTCCACATCCAAGCCCAGTGCCGCCGCATGACGGAGCACGATAGAAAGCCGGTTCAAAGCCTTCCGCGCCGTGTCGGCCTTCGTGTGCCAGATGGGGGCCAGTGTGTCGCGAATGTCGCGTTGGTCGAGGTCCGTCACCGGCACACGGCCCAGCTTGGGCAGAACGTGAATGTTCAGAGGCGACAACCACCGCCCCGCAGTGCCATCACCCTTGAGTTCGGCCTTGCGGGCTTCAAACGCATCGGCGGTCAAAATCGCCAAAGTGATATCCTCGCGTCGCGCCGCCCTTTCTTCGGCTTCACGTTCCTTTATGGGGTCACGCCCCGCCGCCGCCAATTTGCGCCAACGTTCTGCCTGTTTGCGCGCCTCGGCCAGCGTCAGCGTCGGAAAGCCCCCCAGCCCCATCTCGCGCCGCCTGCCGTGAACGGTCACACGTTGTACCCATTGCGCGCCACCATCTTCACGCTTCACGAACCAAAGGCCCGCGCCGTCGCAATGCTTGCCCACGGGTGCGGTTTTTAGAAATTGCGAAGAAAGCCTGTTTGTCGCCCGCATTTCTTATCCCCCTAAATATCCACCCTAAGCTAGTAGATAGGAACGGACAGGGCAAGACTGCAATGGACAAGAAACGCCCTAAATAAAGGTGGATAAGAACAATTCAGGACATGAAAATTCTATTTAAAACAAGTACTTGGTTCCTCTCCTGGGCACCAAAATTTCCAAGATACTCGTCTGTATTTCAGCTCTCACGATTGAGTAGTGGAAAATACTACCAGGCAAGCGACCACTTATGCCTCCTACACACGCGTTAAACCGTGCGTCTGTTATTTTTCCACACTACAGAGGTGCCCGTTGGTGTCTCCGTCAATTGCTTGTATTCAGGCAACCGCTGTCCATCCAAAGTTTGAATGCGTCTTCAGGAAAGGCACTGCCATATATGAACTTGGCACGACAAGCGTCGCTGAGAGTGTCAAATGCTTGCTCTGGAATATTCCTGATATTCAGGAAGTATAATCTTTTTGATTTCAGGCCGCTTTCTTCTCCAAAATCCACGTCATAGTGCAGAGTAACTTCACCCCCATCCCTATCAATTGAATCAAAAATGCGCGTGAAGTCCTCGTAATTTTGGGGGATCTTTTCAAGATCGTCCCAACCATCCAAGAAAAACAGCAACAAGTCGGCATCTTTGATACTTTCGCTTTTGGGGTCATCATGCAGATACCCAAGCTCATCGGCCTGCTGGAACGTCAATTCGAATTCACTTGATCCCGGTCAAGCTAGAAAACGAATTTTTGCCTCCTTTTCGATCAAAAATTCCTTCTGAAAATTCGACATTTTTTCATCACTAGCGAATGCGGATTGAACAAATGCTGTCACATTCACTCCGGTCCAAAAACAAAGAGCAATAAGGAATCGAAAGTTTTTGAAACAAGTTTCACCAGCGGTGCAATTCAAGCCAAACCTCCGTTTTTCAACCAAAAAATTGCAGTTGAATTGTTCACGATGTCTTTCTCATCCTCGCCAAAATTCGAGGTTTCTCAAAGTGACCATTTCAGCGTTTTGTTGATTTCAACGCCGATGGACGGATCGGCGCGGTCCATCGGGGCGCGCAGGTTAAGCCATCTTGCTTCGCCGCTGGCGGCGGCCATCATGGATTTTAGCGCGGGGATCAGACCCGCGTTCTGCACGGCCATACGGTGTGCATCGATTGCGGGTGTCAGTTTTTTGGCCGCAGATGTTTCACCGGCCAGAATATGATCCTGATACTGGCGGATTTGTTTGATGTTGGTGTTGCAGGTTGCCGAAATGCATCCGGCGATGCCAACCGCTGATCCCTCGGCCAATCGTGTTTCCGATGCCGGAAAAACAGCCAAACCCGGTGCGGCGGCCAGAACGTCCAGCGTGTTCTGCCAATTGCCCGAACTGTCTTTGTAGGCGCTCACAATATCGGGAAACGCGGTGTTCAGGCGCGCCGAAAGCGCTGGTGTCATCGCCACGCCGGTCATTTGCGGGATGTGATACAGGCAGATGCGCAAGGCGTCTGATCCGACACCTTCGATCAGATCACTGAAGTACCGATAAAGGCCTTCATCCGTGGTCGCGCCCGCGTAATAATGGGGTGGCAGAACCATTGCGGCGGCGCAGCCAAGATCAACGGCATGGCGGGTCAGCGCAATTGTGTCTGGCAGGGCGCCAACGCCTGTACCGGGCATCATTTTCGACGGGGGGACATTGCCGGTTGCCACCAGATCTTCCAATATTGACATGCGTTCCTGCATCCCGTTGCTGACAGCTTCGCCGGTTGTGCCGAACGGGGAAATATAGTCGGCCCCGATTTGCAGCTGCCATGCCGCATGCGCCAGATAAAGATCGCGCGCGATGGATTGATCATCGTTGTAGGGTGTCAGGATCGGTGTGACGATGCCGTGAAATGCGCCTTTGGACATTCTAAAACCTTTTTGTAGTCATTCAGTAGCCGCGATGCGGATCAACAATGTTGTGCAGCGGTGCGCCCTGCTGAAACCGGACAAGATTGTCCGAGAACATCAGGATCGATGCGTTCTCCCAGCCGTCATAAACGCTTGAACAATGCGGCGAAACAACCAGATTTGGCAGCTCCCACAGCGGGCTATCTTCGGGCAAAGGCTCTGTTTCGAACACATCAAGACCAGCGGCAGCCAGATTGCCCCGCGTCAACGCATCGATCAGGGCGGATTGCACGACGACACCGCCGCGCGAAACATCAACAAGCAGGGCACCGGGTTTCATGGTGGCAAAGGCTGCCGCGTCCAGTAATCCTCTGGTGCTGTCCAGAAGGGGGGTGCAGACAACAATGGCGTCCGCGCTGGGCAAAAGGGTTGCGATTTCATCCGCGGCATAGACATGATCGACATTGTCCATCGGTTGCGGGCGCGCACGTGTGCCGATCACAGTCATGCCAAACGCCTGCGCCAGCGCGGCAACGGCCTGACCGGTTTGCCCCAATCCGATGACCAGCAGCGTTTTGCCGCGCAACGGCGTGACAGTCCTGTTCCGCCAGATGCGGGCGGATTTGTCAGCATTCAGTCCGTCGATATCCAGGGTGAAATGCAACAGGCAGCCAAACGCAAACTCGGCCATCATGCCAGCTGCGACACCGGCAGCATTGGTAACAGTGATCTTGTCCGTGTCCCACTTGCCCAGATGATCCACACCGGATCCGCCGACGGACAGCCAGCGCGGCGCATCAGGGCCCAAGACCGCCTGCGCCGGGTAAGACGGTGTTCCCGCAAAACGGGTAGAAAACACCACGTCAGGGCGGTTATCCCGCAGGCATTGCGGCAATGCCTCGTATGTATTGCACGGTACGAAGGTAAGATCGGGATGCCGCGGTGACAGCAGATCGATACAGGGTTGCGGATGGTCTGTGTGAATTACGACAGTGGTCATTCCGGCCCCTTTTCCACGACATGCGACAGACTGGAAAACAGGGTGTCGGACTGCACCAGCCCCATGCCGGCATCCCAGATCGCCTGACTGCGGCCAGGTCCGAAAGACGGATTTACCATCGCGTCAAATTTTTCCCTCAGTTCTGTCTGGTCCATCGGTGCCTCGGGCCCACCTCTGGCATGAACATCACCGGAATGAAAGCTGCGCCCGTCGCGCAGTGTCATCGTCACATCCGACCAGCGCCCGGCAGGAAAGCGATCAGAATGGCGCGCCGTTTCGCTGACTGTGATCCGTGTCAACACCTGCGCGGTTTCCGGGTCGGACAAGGCCGCGCCGCTCACATGTTCGGGGGCGATGCGCCCATGACGCATCAGAACAGCGACAGCAAAAGGAAGCGAATACTGCGCCTGCGATGTGGTTTCCGGCATACCGGAATAAAGACATGCCGCCTGACGGAATGTGTTGATATGGACAGACGCAATCTGATCCGCGTTCAGGTCGTGGGTGGTGAGCAGCGCGTGTGTGGCATCAATCGCGGCATGGGCCCACCGGCAGATCGGGTGGGGCTTGATATAATTCCGCTCAATGGTCCAGTCGCCCCCCAGATCGGCCCAGTGTTGCGCAACCTCGTCTGATTCCACCGTGATGGCGGGCGCGCCCAGAAATCCGCGTTCGGCCAGCAGCACGGCGTTCACGCCGGTCAGCGCACCGATCCCTGATCCATCGTGCAACATGGTGGGGTTTGCAATTTCGCGCATCATCTGGCTGCGCGGGCCGTGGTATTCCGCAATGCCCAATCCCTGCCGCAGCGTCGGCGTATCGTGATTGCGCAGTCGCGCCCCCAAAGCGGCCACGCCCAAGGCGTTCCATGCGCCGGATGTGTGATAGTCAGACACTGTTGCGTGCAATGAAATTCCGGCGCGGGCCGCAACTTCGTATGACATGGCCAAGGCCGTCAGCGCCTGCCTGCCGGTCAATTCCGGGCAATGTGCGGCAAAGGCAAACAGCGCGGGCACGACAGCACATCCGATATGCCCGAGGGTCGGATTATAGCCGTCATGCGCATCCAGATTATCGATCTGGGTGGCCGCAGCAAAGGCCGCGCCAGACAGGCTGGCATGGCGCCCGTCAAACAGGATCGGGGCGGCAAAACCGGCGCCGCTGGCCGCGTGGAAATCAACCGCAAAATCGCGCGCGATCCGCCCGGCATCCAGATGGGTCGCGCCCGCGCATACCCCCAATGTGTCAACCAGCAGCGTGGCAGCCATCGCCAGCGCGCTTTCGGGAACCGACAGGTCGGGATCAAGAATGAAATCTGCAATTTTTTCCATCTGCGTCATGCCGTTCCCCTTTCCAGCGATGTGAACAGGTTTCCAAACCCGTCTGCGTATCCCAGCCCAAGGTGATGCAAAGCCTGAAACAGCATCGCCTGATTTGACGTGATCACCGGCTTGCCCAGTTCGGCTTCAAGCCGGTCGATGATTTCCACACTGCGCATGTCAGTGCACGACAGAACAATCGCCTGCGCGTCCGGATGATCGGCGGCGCGCCCCAGATCGAAAACCTTTTGCGGCGTCAGTTCGCCCTGACTGTAATTGTCCAAAGTGCCCATAACTTCAGAGCGGTGCAGGGTGGTTACTCCGCAGCTTTGCAGAAAGGCGACTGCGTCATCATTGATTTTTGGAACATAGGGGGATGCAAAGCCAATTCTGGTTGCGCCCAGGGCCTTCAGCGCAAAAACCAGCGCCCCTGCCGCAGTCACTGTTGCCGCACCGCTCAAATCCGTGATCTTGCGCGACAGGTCGGCATCAAATTGCGGTCCGTGCGTCAGCGTGGCAGAGGTACAGCCGTACATCACCACATCCGGCCTTACCCCCAGCAACAGGGCCAGCGGTTCATCCAGATCGGATGCACCAAGACCGGCCATTTGTTTTTCGTCCGGTATCTCATCGCGATCATATCCGCCCAGACGCGCGTAATGAAACGACACGCCTTGCGGCCGCATAAGCGCCATGTCCGCCTCAAGGTTTGTATTGGTAAAGGGCACAAGAACCCCGATACGGGCCGTCCCGCGGGAAAGATATCTCATTTGGTGCCTCGTTGTTCGTGCCATTGTTTCAGGGTTTCTATAGCAAGCTTCATATCCTCTGGGGGTCCTATTGTTGCCCGCAGGCATTCCGGTAATCCGTACCCGGCCATGCCGCGCATGATCACGCCGCGTTGTCGCAACGCGCTGTCCGCACTGTTGGCGCTGGCGGCGCTGTCAAACCGGATCAGGGCAAAATTCGTCTGGCTTTCAGGTACTTCAAGGCCCAGTTGACGGCAGGTTTTTATCAGCTCTGTGCGCAGGTCCGCCGTCAGGCTGCATGTTTTTTTCATGTATTCCTGATCCTGCATCGCTGCGGCGGCAGCGGCCTGGCTGACGGCACTGATATTGTTCGGGTTCAGCAATTTGCGTGTTTCGCTGGCGATATGTTCGGGAAAAACGCCCCACCCGACACGCAGGCCCGCCAGACCGTAAGCCTTGGAAAACGTGCGCAGAATGACGGTATTGCCCGATTGGGCCATATCAAAGACCGGTTCGTTCGAAGTGGCAAACTCTCCATAGGCCTCGTCAATGATCAATAGGGTATCGCGGGGCAATGCGGCCCGCAGATCGCGCAAATCCTGCGAAGGGATCACGGTGCCTGTCGGGTTGCCGGGGTTTGCGATGCACACGATTTTTGTGTCGTCCGTCAAAGCGGTCAGCAGGGTATTTGTGCAAACGCGCAAATCCGGTTCCGGCGCAATCAGATACCGTGCCTGCGTGACATGCGCCATGGTCCGGAAAAAGGCATAGCTGTAGGCGGGGGCCAGTATCGTGTCTGTCGCGCTGGCATAGGCATGCAGCAGCGCGGCAATCAATTCCATTGATCCAGCCCCGCACAGGATCATGGCCGGATCGATGGCATGGACCTGCGCGATGGCATTGCGCAGATCGGTCCAATCGGGATCAGGATAAAGCGCGGCCTGACCCATTGCCGTGATCGCCGCTTGGCTGGCGCGGGGGCTGGGCGGGCGCAGACTTTCGTTCTGGGACAGGGAAATCAGCCGTGTGCCGGGTTCCGCCGTCAGGTTGGCCAGCGCATAAGGGGCCATATCGGCGATATGTGCGTTCGCCTTAAGCATTTCGCTGCGCCTTGTCCCTGCTGACCAGCCCGAACGCGATATCGCGCGCGATATCCTCTGGCGCGCGTTGGGCCGGATCACCAAATCCGCCGCCGCCGGGCGTTTCAAACACAAGCGTTTTTCCCGCAGGAATGCGCACCTCGCCCTTGCCGGGCAAATCGGGCCCGTCCATCCCGATACGCACACGACCGGGCGCACCGGCATGCCCGCCGTTGCGTCCCCGTGCCGGGTTCTTGATCCGTTCAACCGACAGAAACAGCATAATGTCTTCGTCCGTAGCGGATATCATTTCGATGTGCTGGCCCAAACCGCCACGAAATGTTCCGGCACCGCCACTGTCACAGCGCAATTCGCGCTTGGTGATCAAAACCGGTGCGACCGCTTCGGTCATTTCAACCTGACTGCCCCAGACGCCGCTGGGAAAGGCTGTGGCCGACAAGCCATCGGCGGTCGGGCGGGCCCCGGTGCCGCCATTATAGACCAGTTCCAGCGCGAATTGGGTGCCACCCGATTGAACCGCATCAGGTGTGTGGCGCAATGGCAGATCATACATGCACGATGCGCCTTCGGACGGCACGGAATGGGGCAGGGCCTGATGCAGACAGCCATAGACCAGATCAGGCGTCATCTGCCCGATCGTATGGCGCATTGCGACCGGGGCGGGTGCCACAGCATTCAAAATGCATCCTTCTGGCGCCGTCACCTGAAACGGTTCCAGTGATCCGGCATTGTTGGGAATGTCCGGCCCGATAATGCAGCGCAAAGCAAAGACGGAATACGCTGTCGCATAATTCAACGGAACGTTGATGCCTTTTGCCGAGCACCCCGATGTTCCGGTAAAATCAAGCGAAATGCCCGTATCAGACACTGTCAGCGTGGCACAAAGATCGATCGCGGATTCGTATCCGTCGATCCCGATCGTGTTCTTGTAAACGCCGTTAGGCACTTGGGCGATTGCCGCCAGAGTACCGGCGCGTGATGTGGCAATAATATAGTCGGACAAGGCGTTCAGATCCTGCAATCCGAATTCTTCCATCATCCCGGACAGGCGGGTTGCACCCGTTTCACAACACGCGACCAGCGCGTAAATGTCGCCTTCATTGGCAACCGGCTCGCGCGAATTGGCTTTGACGATCTCCATCAGCAGCGCGTTGATCTCGCCGCGTTCAACCAGTTTGCAGGGGGGCATCAGCAGCCCTTCGTCATAGATATCCGACCCTTCGGGACCCATCCCAAGGCCACCCAGATCGACCAGATGTGATGTACACGAGGTAAAGCCGATAACGCGCCCCTGAAAGAAAACCGGCATCATCAACAGGAAATCGTTCAGATGCCCCGAGGCGATCCAGGGATCGTTGGTCATGTAGATATCGCCCGGTTGCATCTGTTGCAGATCAAACCGGGCGCGCAAGGTTTTGACGGCTTCGGCCATCGTGTTGATGTGCCCGGGTGTACCTGTCACGGCCTGTGCCAGCATGCGGCCCTGAAGATCGAAGATTCCAGCCGAGATATCGCCGCACTCGCGCACGATCGGGCTGAAAGCCGCGCGGATCAGGGCCTGACCCTGCTCTTCGACAATCGCCAAAAGCCGGTTCCACATCACTTGCAGGCGGGTGTTGGACAAATCGTTCATCATACGCGCTCCTCTTGCGTCAGAACCAGGGTGCCGTTCGCGTCAACGCGGGCACGGAAATCGCGGCTGACGAATGTTGTAGTTTGCGGTTCAAGGATCAGGGCAGGGCCGTTCAGCGTGTCGCCGGGCCGCAGCGTTTTGCGCAGGTAGACACCGGCCTTGGCCGGCTGGCCGGTGATATCGCAAATGATCGTTCGCGTGCTGTCGGGCTGCGCATCGTTTTGTGCAATATCCCTTGTTTCGGGGCTGGGTTCCTGCGCGTGGGTTGAAACCGTCAGCGCCCAGTTCATGATTTCGATTTTCATTCCGGGGACGATGCGCGAAAACTGCTGGCTGTATTCCCGTTCGAACGATGCCTTCAATCCGGCAATGTCGCTGGCGGCCAGTTTCCGTTCTGGCAATGCAATTTCAATTTCGTGCCCTTGTCCGTGATACCGCATGAAGGCGCTGCGTTTCTGGTGCAGTGGCTGATCGGGGGCACCTGCGCGCACCACGGCGCTGGCCTGTTGCGCCATCTCTTCGAAAAACCGGTTCAGCGCCTCGGTATCCAGATCATCTAGGGTGGCGTAGCGGCTACGCACAATTTCGAAGGATACGGGTGCAAAAAGGAACCCGACAGCAGATCCGACGCCGGGATCGTGCGGGATCAGAATGCGTGAAACACCGGCCCTGCGCGCAACGCGGGTTGCGTGCAATGGCCCGTTGCCACCAAAGGCAATCATCGTGCGTGTCGCCAGATCCTTGCCGGATTCAATCGCGTGCATCCGCCCGGCGCTGGCCATGCTTTCGTCGACAATTTCGCTGATGCCAATTGCAGCGCCGATACTGTCTGTTTGCAACGCTGCTGCCAGGTATTGCGCCAGCGCGTTTTGCGCGGCACCGGCATCGATCTTCAGGCGTCCCTCGGCAAAGCGATCAGGGTCTATCAAGCCCAAAACAACATCTGAATCCGTCACTGTCGGTTCGCTTCCGCCCTTGGCAAAGGCCGCTGGGCCCGGTTCGCTGCCCGCGCTTTGTGGTCCGACCTTCAGCCGGCCCAGCCGGTCAACGGACGCGATCGAACCGCCGCCGGCCCCGATCTCGATCATTTCAAGCACGGGAATGCGCACCGGCATGCCACTGCCCTTGATGAACCGTTCAGCGCGCGAGATTTCGAAATTCCGCGCCGTTTGCGGCTGAAACCGGTCGATCAGACACAGCTTGGCCGTGGTACCCCCCATGTCGAAAGACAGCACTTCGGTTTCACCGCTTTGCGCGGCAACACGCGCGGCCAGAATGGCACCACCGGCAGGCCCGGATTCAACCAGACGGATCGGGTGTTGCACCGCCGTTTCCAGCGTGGTCATCCCGCCACCTGCTGTCATCATCAGGATCGGGCAGGTCAGGCCATGGGCCGCGAACCGGTTGGCAAAATCCTTCAGGTACCGCGACATCAGCGGTTGAACATATGCGTTGGCAACGGTGGTGCAGAGCCGTTCAAATTCGCGGGCTTCGGGGCTGATATCACTTGATACCGACACCACCAGATCGGGCCGGTGATGCAGGATCAGCCGGGCCAAGGCCTGTTCGTGATCCGCATTTGCGTAACTGTGCAGGAGGCAAATTGCCACCGCATCAGCCCCACAGGCATCCAACTGTTCCAAAAGAACGGGCACGGCATCGGTATCCAGAGGTGTCAGTTCCTGACCTTTTGCATTCATGCGCCCGCCGATTGTCAGGCTGCGGTCCCGCGTGACCAGCAAATCGGGCTTTGTCAGGTTGATGTCATATTGGCTGTATCGGCGCTCATAGGCGATTTCCAGAATATCGCGGAAACCGGCCGTCGTGATGGTTGCCACCTGCGCCCCGCGCCGTTCGATCAGGGCGTTGGTTGCCAGGGTCGTGCCGTGGATAAATCCGGTCACATCGGCCATCTGGTGTCCGGCCAGGTCCAGCGCGATGTGTGCGCCATCCAGCGCACCAATTGTCGGATTTTCCGGTGTGGTCGGGGTTTTGGCGGTGGCAAGAACCTCCAGCTTGCCATTCATAAGAACCGTGTCGGTAAACGTGCCGCCGATATCGACGGCAAGGCGCAAACTGGATTGAGATGTCATTGGGTGTCTTTGAAAAAAGGGCAGGGCTGCCCGTGTCTAACAATGGCGAACAGGGGCGTTTTGGCCCCGCCCGTTAAACAACCAGATCGCAGCCGGTCGCGCGGCGATTGCAAAGCTGGGTTTGAACAATGCTATTCAAAGGGGTGTCCGCCGATCCAAAGATACAAGAAAACCGTGGCGAAAAGTTTTGAGTCTGTCAAATGATCAATTCAAGGACGCAGCCAGCCGTCGGCAAACTCGATCCGGGAAGTTCCGGCAAGACGGCCAATCCGGACCAGTTCAGCGCCCAGTTTCTGTGTCCTTGTGTCTGACCACCTGATGTCTTTTTCCGGCCAGACCGCCCTGACGATCAGCTTGTCCAGATCACGATGCGCTTTCATATCGATCCGTCCGACCAGCCTGCGGCCCTGCAATAACGGAAAGACATAATAGCCGTAGTTGCGTTTGGCTTCGGGCGTGAAGACCTCGATTCGATAGTGAAATCCAAACAGGCGTTCCGCGCGCGCCCGGTCCCGCAATGCCGGGTCAAACGGGCTAAGCACCCGGATGCGGTTTGTCGGCTCGGGCGCTGAGTGTGCGCTGGTAAAAACATCGGGGCGCGCAAAACAGCGGCGCAGGGATCCGTCGGCGCTTTCAACATCCAGTTCAGCCAGATGTTCGGTGCACCACGCCTTGGCCTCGGCGGGTGTGACAGTTGCCCAGAATGCCGCGATTTCGCCCGAGGTGGCAAAGCCCAGCCGATCCAGCGCGCCCGCGCATTTCCAGTAGATACTGGTCTGGGGATCAGGGCGATTGTCTATCAGGGTCTGGTCAATCACGCGCTCTGTCAGATCGTATTGCTTTTGAAAGGCGTTGCGCCCGGTGACGGTCAGCGCGCCGCTGCGCCACAGATATTCCAGTGCGGTTTTGGACGGGTGCCAATCCCACCAGCCGCCCGATCCGCGCTTTTCATGTTTGCCAACATCCGAAGATCCCACAGGGCCATGATCACGGACATGGCGCAGAACTTCTTCGAACTGGCTTTCAAATCCGTCGCGCCGCCAGTTGCGCCACTGGTTCTTCAGCTTTTGGGCGTCTCGTGCCTGCCGCAGGTGCCAGTGCGGATAAAACTCCATCGGGATCATCGCGGCATCATGGGTCCAGTGTTCGAACAGGGCCTGATCTTTTTCATATAACCGCTTCAGATCGGCACAGCGAAAGGACGGGCGTCGTGCAAACAGGATCAGATCATGCGCGCGGGCGACGGTGTTGATGCTGTCAAGCTGGACAAACCCCAGGCGTTTGATCAGTTCGCCTAGGATAGGCCCCTTTGCTGGCCCGGCGGGGGGGTCGGCCAGGGCATGCCGGTCCAGAAACAAACGCCGTGCATCGGCATTTTTCAAAATCGGTACAGGCACCCGGTCAACGCCGTTTCAGCGTGTCGCCATAGGAAATTTTCGGGGTCAGCGTAATCCGGGTTTCGAAATCTTTCCGGTTCTCATCCATCGCATCGCAGATGATCTTGGCCGCCGCCCGCCCGATTTCGAGACGGCAGGCATCCATAGTGGCCAGCTTGCGTGGCAGGCCTTGCAACAATTCGACCCCGTTAAAGCCAGCAAGGCCAATCTGCCCCGGAATGTCGATGCCCTGCTCCAAAAGATAAAGCAAACCCCCTGCACCGATCATATCGTTCGAATAGTACAGAAAATCCAGATCGGGGCTGCGTTCCAGCATTTGCTGGGTCATTTCGCGACCCTTTACCAGTGCTGATCCACCGGAATAAAACGCTCTGTCCTCGATCTCGACACCGGCCTTGGCCAGCGCTTCGGTGAATCCTTCGAACCGTTTGCGCGCGCGGTGGTCCAGCGGCATCTTGGTGCCCATGAACCCGATATGCTGATACCCCGCCTTCAGGATTGCCTGCGCCATTTCGCGCCCCGCGCGACGATGTGAAATGCCAACCATCGCGTCCACCGGGCGGCCGTCGACATCCATGATCTCGACCACGGGAATGCCTGCGTTTTCCAGCATCGCGCGGGCCGCGTCGGAATGTTCCAGCCCCGCGATAATCACGCCGGATGGCCGCCACGACAACATCTCGTAAAGCACTTGTTCTTCTTTTTCAGGCAGATAATCCGTCACCCCGACAACCGGTTGCAAGGGCGTGTCTTCCAGCACCTGATTGATGCCTGTCAGCACCTCGGGGAACACCATATTGGACAAGGACGGTATGATCACTGCCACCAGATTGACCCGTTGCGACGCCAGCGCGCCGGCGATCTTGTTGGGCACGTAGCCCAATTGCTTGGCCGCCGCCAGAACACGTTCGCGGGTTGCATCCGATACATCGCCCCGATTGCGCAGAACCCTGCTGACCGTCATTTCGGACACGCCGGATGCTTCTGAAACATCGCGAAGGGTCAGCGGGCGTTTGGTTTCTGTGCTCACGGGTATGTCTCGATTGATTGATGCTCTTGCGATCTTTGTTACCGCAAACGGGGTTGCCGGTACAAGCGTGATGCAAAATCCATGACAATGCCGGATCATATCGCTATGACAGGCCCGCGTGACCCCGTGGCTCAACTGGATAGAGCAGCCCCCTCCTAAGGGGCAGGTTGCAGGTTCGAATCCTGCCGGGGTCGCCATTACCTCTGTTTTTTGCGATTGAATCGGTGCTGAACGGCGCATGTCGCCAGTCTGGGCATGTCCGCGCTGTATTTTTTATTTGAGCACTCAAACATTTTTTGGTACGAAGGATCACGTGAAACTTGGTGCCCGGAGGCGCTTTCCCATGAATGACCAAGATCCGAATTTGAACATTCCCAACAACTGGGACCGCAGAGGCTTGCCTGCGTGGAGCTTTTTCAACCCCGAAATGCTCGAGATGGAAAAGGACATGTTGTTCAGGCGGCACTGGCAGGTTGTGTGTCATGCAAGCGATGTGCCCAACACGGGTGATTTTCTGGCCTTTGACATCGTGGGTGAACGCGCGCTGATCATTCGCGGGGAAGACGGCGAAATCCGAGCGTTTCACAACCTGTGTCGCCATCGCGGATCGCGTGTGGTCGGCGAAGAAAGCGGCACTTGCAAATCCGCGATTATCTGTCCGTTTCACGGGTGGGCCTATAATCTTGATGGCACTCTGCGCGGCGCCGCGCAGCCCAAGACCCTGCCCGATCTGGACCCTGTGGAATTCGGGCTGAAACCGCTGGAGTTCGAGGTTTGGAAAGGGTTCGTTTTCGTGCGCTTCCAACCGGGGCCGCAACCTTCGGTCAAACAGATATTGTCGCGTCTGGAAGCGGAAGTGGATCAGTACAACACGGAAGATTTTGTGCCCACCGGCGACGGGTTCTGGGCCGAAGAAGTCAACGCGAACTGGAAATGTGTGCGCGATGTGGACAACGAAGGCTATCACGTGCCGATGGCGCATCCCGGATTGCAGGATCTTTATGGCGGGAATTACTATGACGAACCTCTGACCGACGGATCAAACCGGTCGTTCGCCACCTTCCGCGGCAGCCCCGGCCGTTTGTGGAGTGTGCGTCAGTACAAGAATATTCTGAAAAGCCCCGACAATCTGGATGACACGCACAAGGACGCGTGGCTTTACATCGGGATGTTCCCCAATTTCGTAATCAGCCTTTATCCGGACTCGATCAGCTTTTATCAGGAGTTTCCGATTTCCAACGGGAAATGCATCCAGCGCGGTGCGGTTTACAAACACAAGAACGAAGACCGGCGCATGCGGTTGTCGCGGTATCTAAGCGGGCGGATCGACAGGCTGACCACCAAGGAAGACGAACAACTGATCGAATGGACATGGGAGGCTGCATTTTCCAGCGCCTATGATGGTGTTGTTCTGTCCGATCTTGAATACGGGGTAAAAGCCTATCACGACGAATTGCGCCGCCTGTTCCCGGTGCTGACTCAGGAAGAGCCAGCGGCGGGTACGGTAGAATCGCAGAACGCAGCCCTGCTGGAAAAAGTAAAGGGCGACAGGTGATCCGAAATATGCATGAATTGTCACAGCACCCCGGTTCCGGGGTGGTGGCATCAGCGCTGGGGATTTCGTGATTGTCGGTTGAAATCAGCAAAGAGCATCGTCAGGGGCTGACCCTGATCAGCCCGACCCTTATCTATGCACTGATCATGCTGGCGGCACCTTTGCTGATGGTGCTGACCTTCAGTTTCTGGACCCAGAACTATCTGGATATCGACCGGACTCTGACGCTGGACAACTACCGCGAGGCATGGTCGCAGCCGATCTATCAGGTGCTGCTGTACCGTTCTCTCCGGATTTCGCTGATCGTGACATTCGTGACGGTTCTGCTGGCGTTCCCGATCGCCTATTATCTGTCCTTTCACGTGAAACGGCGCAAGGCGTTGTGGCTGTTCCTGATCACCGTTCCGTTCTGGACAAGCTATCTGTTGCGGGTGTTTCTGTGGAAGGTGATCCTGGGGTATAACGGTGTGCTCAATTCCACATTGATGAACCTGGGTTTTATCGACGAACCGCTGACCTTTATCCTTTACAATGCAAACGCGGTGGTGCTGACCCTGGCCCATGCTTGGGCGCCGTTTGCCATTTTGCCGATCTTCGTTGCACTGGAAAAGATCGACAGGTCCCTGCTGGAAGCGGCCGAAGATCTGGGTGACGGGCCGATGCGCCGGTTTTTCCGTGTGACATTGCCTTTGGCGATGCCGGGCGTCGTGGCGGCCACCCTGATCGTTCTGATCCCGACTGTTGGCGATTTCATTACGCCGCGTCTGGTGGGGGGAACAGACGGGTTGATGATTTCCAACATGATCCAGATCCAGTTCGGCAAGGCCAATAACGCGCCGCTTGGGGCTGCACTGGCGGTTACGTCGATGGTCGTGGTCGCCTTTATCAGCGTGCTGATATTTCTGGCCGGTCGCCGGTTTGGCGGAAAGGTCCAGAGATGAGTGTGAAGCGGCGCAACTACCTGTCGGTGAACTGGCTGCTGGTTTATGCCGTGGCCTATATGGTGTTCCTTTATGCGCCGGTCATCCTGCTGCCGCTTTTTGCATTCAATGACGCGACGATCATCGCCTTCCCGCTTAGCGGTTACACCACCAAATGGTTCGATCTGTTGTGGGAAACCGATGCCTTGCACGGTGCCGTCAGGAACAGTCTGGTTGTTGCCGTTTCAACGGCTGTGATCAGCACCTTGCTGGGGGCCTGCGCTGCGCGAGCGATGGCGCGATACCGGTTCCCGATGAAAAAGGGCATTGTCGGCTTTATCATGCTGCCGCTTGTGCTGCCTGAAATCATCGTGGCCGTTGCGTTGTTGGTGATGCTAATGCAATTGGGCATGTCCCTGTCATTGTGGACGGTTGTCGCGGGGCATGTTCTGATCTGCACGCCATTTGCCATTGCCATTCTCAGTTCGGCGTTTCAGGGGCTGGATCAAAGCCTGGAAGAGGCCTCATTCGATCTGGGTGAAACCAAATGGGGCACGTTTACGCGGGTGACATTGCCCTTGGTGATGCCCGGTATCGTGTCCAGCCTGCTGATCACGTTCACCATTTCGCTGGATGAATTCATCATCGCGTTTTTCCTGACCGGAACCGACGTCACGCTTCCGGTCTATATCTGGAGCCAGTTGCGCTTTCCGACCAAACTGCCTTCGATCATGGCGCTTGGAACCATATTGCTGGTTCTGTCGATCCTGTTGCTGATGGCGTCCGAATGGTTCCGCCGCCGGGCGGCGCGCCGGCAGGGAATGGATGCGTCCGCATCCGGTGGATTTATCTAGCACATGTACAAAGCGAAATCTGAATGACCCCCAAAACCATCATCAACCTGAACGACGTCACCAAGAATTTTGGCTCGGTCCAGGCCCTGCGCGGGATCAACGCCGAGATACGGGAGGGCGAGTTCTTTTCCCTGCTGGGTCCGTCCGGCTGTGGCAAGACGACATTGCTGCGCATGATCGCGGGTTTCGAAGACCCGACAACAGGATCCATCGTGATTGACGGGAAACCGATGGAAGGGATCACCGCCAATCACCGGCCAACCAATATGGTGTTTCAAAGCTACGCGATTTTTCCACATCTGAGTGTCGCGGAAAACGTGGGCTACGGATTGAAGCGCAAGAAACTGTCCAAGGCCGAAATGGCCGAAGAGGTCGAAAACGCGTTGGCCAAGGTCGATCTGCAAGGATACGGCACCCGCGCCGCGCACGAGTTGTCGGGCGGGCAGCGCCAGCGCGTTGCTTTGGCACGGGCACTGGTGATGAAGCCAAAGGTCGTATTGCTGGATGAACCGCTTTCGGCACTGGATAAGAAACTGCGCGAACAGATGCAGGTGGAATTGCGGGCCTTGCAGCAATCGCTGGGGATCACGTTTATTCTGGTCACCCACGATCAGGAAGAAGCGCTGATCATGTCCGACCGGATCGCCGTCATGTTCGAAGGCGAGATTGCCCAGATGGCAACACCGGAAGAATTGTACCGCTACCCCAAAACGCGTCGGGTGGCATCCTTTATCGGGGTGATGAATTTTCTGGATGCGCGGTTTGTTCAAATGGCGAATGATCACATCACATTCGAAATCGCCGCACTGGGGCAGGTAGATATACCCCGCGCGCAGGTGCCTGACGGATTGACACCGCAAACCATCGAAACCGTGGGTATCCGCCCTGAAATGCTGACTGTGTTGTTTGATGGGGCGGCATCCGAACGGACAGTCAACGCCGAGGTTGTGAATACATCCTACTACGGGGACATGACGTATTATGACGTCCTGCTGCCCGATCAGACAAAGCCGGTTACAATTTCCATGCGCAACACGGCGGGACGGTCTGTGGTAAAACCGGGAAACACCGTGTCCGTCGGGTGGGGTTCGGATTCGATTGTTTTGTTCAATTAGGGCAGCAGATGCACGCGACCTGCTTCAGGTACAAAGACAGGCCCGTCACCCGCGCTCGCTGTTAAGAAAGGGAAATGACCGTGTCAGATGATCTCTATGATGATGCCCATATCGCATTTCTGGAACAGATGTGGGGGGAAGGGTATCTTTCGCCCGGCGGCCCCGAAGAGGTATCGCGCGTTCTGACGGGTTTGGATCTGGCCGGGAAAAACGTTCTGGATATCGGGTGTGGGTCGGGCGCGATCACCTTGTCTCTGGCGCGGGATCACGGCGCGGGCCACGTTGTTGGCGTTGATGTCGAAACGCCGGTGTGCGATGCGGCGCGCGCGCGGATCGCTGCGGCAGGTCTGCAGGACCGGGTGTCGATCAAACAGGTGTCGCCGGGTCCGTTCGAATTTGACGATCAAAGCTTTGATGTGGTGTTTTCCAAGGATTCGATCATTCATATTCCGGACAAGGATTTCCTGTCGGCCGAAGTTTTCCGTGTTCTGAAGCCCGGTGGCTGGTTTGCAGCATCAGATTGGCTGATCGCCCATGATGATACACCCTCAGAAGACATGCAGCATTATATCAAACTCGAAGCGCTTGATTTCGCAATGGCGTCTCCCACGCGGTATGCGGAAGCCTTGCACGGGGCCGGTTTTCAGGATGTCACCCTGTCCAGCCGCAATGCGTGGTATGCACAAGTCGGCGAACAGGAACTGGCCTATCTGATCGGCCCTGACCGGTCAGATCTGGAAAACAAACACGGTGCGTCCTTTATTGCCGACCAGATCAAGACATGGACGGCCATGGTCAAGGTGCTGAAGTCCGGCGAACATTGCCCCCACCACATTCGCGCGCAACGTCCGGCCTAGGGTGCGGGCGAAAAAAATGCTGCCAGACCGTGGTCTGACAGCATTTCCGTTCACGATGTGCGGTGCCTTAAAAACCGGCTTTGATCAATTCGAATTCCGCAATCATTTTCTCGCGCAGTTCCGATGGGACGGGCGCTTGCCACAATGTGCCATCACGCAGGCTGTCGCTGGTTTCCAACCCGACAGCGGCCAGATCTTCCGCGCTCATTCCGGAAAGGGCTTCGGCATTGCTGTGGCCATAGCCCCATGCGTTGACGATGTATTCCGCCGTCTTGGGTTCAAGCCATGCGTTGATGAAATCATAGACCTTGTCTTCGGATCCCGGCCCTTCCGCCATTTTCGTGTAACCGCAGACCCAGCTTGACGATCCTTCGGCAGTGTCGCGTTTCATCGCAATCGGAAAGCCTTCGTAGCTCATGGTTGAAAACGTTTCGTTCCAGGCCCATGACAGATAGACTTCGCCGCTTTGCATCAACTGCGCCAGCGTCGCCCCGTCAGACCAGTAGGTGCGCACATTCGGGTGCACCTTGCGCAGGAAATCGGATGCCGCCTTGAACTGTTCGTCGGTGGCCGTAGTCCAGTCCTTGACGCCTGTCGCCAGAAATCCAAGGGCATAGGCGTCATCCACGTTGTCGCCGATGGAAATACGGCCTGCGTGTTTCGGATCGGCGAATGCCTGCAGCGATGCCACATCCTCTTCGCTCAGCAATTCGGTGTTATAGGTCGTTGCCGTGTTGCCCCAGTCGATCGGGACGAAATAATACTCACCGTCTTTCTTGAACGCTTCGATTTCGCGGAAGTTGGGATCAATATCATCCCAGCGATCAATCCGCGATGTATCAAGCGGCGCGATCAATCCGGCCTCGATCCACTTTGGAACCGATTGGGAACAGGGATGCGCCAGATCGGCCTTGAACCCCGAACGCAGTTTCTGGAACGCTTCTTCTTCATCGCCGAAGAACGCGAAAGTCGGGCCTTCGCCGTGGGTTTCCGTGTAGGCGGTATAAAACTCCGGGTCTTCATATCCGGCCCAGTCAAAGACAACCAGTTCCGCATCTTGTGCATGGACCATGGTTCCGATGGCCGCGACCGAACACGCCAAGGCCGCGCTGATGGATTTAAAGTGATTCATAGTTCTCCCCTTTTTTGGTTTTCTTGGTTCAATTGGACGACGTCAGGTGATGTTATTTGTATTTCCCCAAAAGGCTAAGGGGGATTCCGTGTTGACACAAGTTTTTATTGAGCGCTCAAATAAAAACAGCAACCCTTGGACATACGAGACTGAAAATATGCGCGATCCAGCCCATGATATTCTTTTCCAGCCGATCCAGATCGGGCCTGTCACCGCCAAGAACCGGTTTTATCAGGTGCCCCATTGCACGGGTATGGGATGGCGTCGGCCGAATGCACTGGCGGCGATGCGGGGGATCAAGGCGGAAGGTGGTTGGGGTGTTGTGAATACTGAATACTGTTCGATCCATCCCAGTTCGGACAATGAAGGGCACGCCAACGCCACCTTGTGGGGCAAGGAAGATATCGACGCCCACCGCTGGATGACAGAGGCGGTGCATGAACATGGGGCGCTGGCAGGCGTTGAGCTTTGGGTTGGTGGCGGAATGACGGTCAACCTGGCCTCGCGGATGCCGGCGCTGGGGCTGCGTAACCGTCCCCAGACCGACAGCAGCGTGTTCCACCCCGGCCAGACCCGCCGGATAGATAAACAGGACATCCGCAATATCCGCAAATGGCACCGCGATGCGGCACTGCGCGCGTTAGTGGCCGGGTTTGACATCGTCTATGTCTATGCCACGCATGGCTATCTGCTGTCGGATTTTCTGAACGCAGATACCAACACGCGCAGTGACGAATACGGCGGAAGCCTGCAAAACCGCGTGCGTCTTGTGGCCGAAATAATCGAAGATACGAAAGACGCTGTCGGGGACAAGGCGGCAGTCGCCACTCGGTTTACCGTCGATCTGGAAGACACCGAAACCTATGATGCGTTTTCACTGCTGTCTGATCTGCCCGATCTGTGGGATCTGACAGTCCATGATTACGGCGTCGAAATGGGCGCGTCGCGCTTTGTGAAAGAAGCTGCTCTTGCCAACAGCGTGGCGCGCGCCAAGACACTGACAGACAAACCTGTCGTGGCGGTGGGGCGTTACACCTCGCCCGACACGATGGCGCGGGTCATTCGCGACGGCACACAGGATCTGATCGGCGCGGCCCGCCCGTCAATCGCCGATCCGTTCCTGCCGGAAAAGATCGCGCAGGGGCGATCAGACGATATACGGGAATGTATCGGGTGCAACATATGTTATGCGCAGGAATCACTGGGTGTCCCGATCCGATGCACCCAAAACCCGACAATGGGCGAAGAATGGCGGCTTGGGTGGCATCCGGAAAAGACCGGGCAATGCAACAGACCGGAAAAGGTGCTTGTGGTCGGGGGCGGGCCTGCCGGGCTGGAAGCGGCACGGGTTCTGGGCGCGCGCGGGCACAGCGTGATTCTGGCCGAGGCGAACAGGCAACTGGGCGGGCGCGTAACCCGTGAATCCCGATTGCCCGGCCTGTCTGAATGGGCGCGGGTGCGTGACTGGCGCATCGGGCAGATCGCCAAACTGGACAATATTGCGGTTTACCCCGAAAGCCGGATGCGCGCGGATGATGTGATCGCGTTAGAAGTGGATCATGTCCTGATCGCAACCGGAGCGCGCTGGGCTTCGGATGCGATCGGGCGCCATAGCGATTTTGGGTTCGATCCCGTTGATCCGAACATGATCGTCAATGCGGAAACCGTTCTGGACGGAACGCAGATCGGCGCGCAGTCGGTCGTCATTTATGACGATGATCACTATTACATGGGATCGGTGTTGGCGCTGGAACTGCGCGGGCGCGGGCATGATGTAACCCTTGTCACACCTGCGGGGCGCGCATGTGCGTGGGGCGCGCATACGTCGGAACAAATGCAATCCAACGCCGCCCTGATCAATGCCGGGGTAAAGATCGTGACAAACCAGCAGGTCGCGGGAGTTGGAAACGGACAGGTGCGGCTGTGCTGTGTGTTTTCCGGCCAGGCGGATATGATTACCTGCGATGGTGTCATCCCGTTGACCCGCCGGCTGCCGGTGACGGATCTCTATTCAGACCTTGCAGACCGGCAGACGCCAAAGATGAAAACGCTGCTGCGCATCGGCGATGCGGATGCTGCCTCGACGATTGCCGCGGCGGTTTACAGCGGGTACCGCGCGGCAATGGATCTGGGCCGGAACATCGATCCGGCGCAGACACATGGCCGGCGCGAGCACCCGACCTTGTTGCGCTAGGCGGCGTCTGCCATATCGTCTGTCACCTTCTGAAGTGCCTTTTCCAGAATATCGAACATCTCGTCGATCTGGTCCTTGGTGATGATCAGAGGCGGCGAAAACACTGCCATGTTGATCAGCGGGCGCACCAGCAGTCCCATTTCCTCGCAGGCTTCATCCAGCAACGCGCCCAGTTTGCGTTGCGCTTCCAGATTGCCGCCGTCTTCTTCGGGGCGGCCTTCGATACAGCCCAGCAATCCCATGCCGCGCACATCACCGACAATCGGATACTTGATCAGATCATGCAGGCGCTTCTGGAAATGTGGCGTCACCTCGCGCACATGCTCCAGAATACCTTCTTCTTCGATGATCTCGATGTTGGTCAGGGCGGCGGCGCAGCACACCGGATGCGCCGAATAGGTATAGCCGTTTGAAAACAGCACATCCTGATCCGGCCCCGTCATACGCTGCATGATCCGGTCGGATATGATACAGGCGCCCAGCGGCAGATACCCCGATGTCAGGCCCTTGGCGCACGTGATGATATCGGGCTGGATGCCGAAAACATCTTCACTGGCGAACCAGTGGCCCAGACGGCCGAACCCTGTCACCACCTCGTCCGAGATATAGATGATGTCATGCTTGCGGCACACCTCAAGCGTGCGCTTGTGATATCCGGGCGGTGGGACGATCACACCGCCGGAACACAGGATCGGTTCGGCGATGAACGCGCCCACGTTTTCCGGCCCAAGCTCTGCAATCGCGTTTTCAAGATCGGCGATCTTTTCATCACACCATTCCTCAACGCTCATCCCTTTGGGGCGGCGATAAGGGTTAACGTCGGGCAGGAATTCAACCAGACGGCTTTCCACGTCGAACCGATTCTTGTCGCGTTCCTTGCCCGTCACGGTCGATGCCAGATAGGTTGACCCGTGATAGCCCTTTTCCCGCGCGATCACGATTTTCTTGTTCGGGCGTCCCAACCGGTTGTTCAGAAACTGGACAGTGCGCAGGGCGCTGTCGACGGCGGTTGACCCGCCGGTGGTGAAAAACACATTGTTCAGATCGCCGGGTGTCATTTTTGCGATCTTGCGGGCCAGAACGGCCGAGGGTTCGGTTGTTGTGGTCCAGGGAGAGTTATAGGCCAGCCGCATCACCTGGGCCGATATCGCATCCGCCATTTTCTGACGGCCATAACCGATTTGCACGCACCACATGCCGCCGGGGCCGTCAATGAACCTTTTGCCTGTGTGATCCCAAAGATAAATACCTTCGGCCTGATCGACGAGCATGTTGTCGTAATCGCGCCAGCTGTCCATCGGGCACCAGGGATGAAGCTGATACTTGCGGTCCCAGGCATTCAACTGTTCGGCATCCGGTTCGTTCGGCAATGCGGTGATGTTTTCACTGACGCTTGTCATGGAGTCTCTCCTTGGCGACGGATTAAAACGGGCCGGGCGGTGTGGCCCGTGCGCGTGCGTTCTGAAAGAACGGCTTGTTTTCGATTTTCAGCGGGACAAGGCGCCGGTCCCAGCGGCCTTCTTCGTTCACGTACACTTCGACCCAGAGATCGGATGTGATGGCAAATCCGTAAGGCGCCTTGAACTCTGCCAGCGCGATGTTGCGTTTTGTGGTGGGCGA
The DNA here is from genome assembly GCF_003352045.1 of Sulfitobacter sp. JL08. NCBI lineage: Bacteria > Pseudomonadati > Pseudomonadota > Alphaproteobacteria > Rhodobacterales > Roseobacteraceae > Sulfitobacter > Sulfitobacter sp. JL08. The sequence goes on along the minus strand of NZ_CP025815.1, from coordinate 3,986,134 downwards.
CCAAACCCCGGACGTGACAAACCCGACCTCTTTCTTTTTGCGGTGATAGATCAGCGCGTCCTGCGCGGGTTTGAAACCGCCGATGTCGATCTTGGCCAGATGATAGCGGCGGCCATCTGCAACCTGTTTCAACAACGCGCGGCGCCCATTGAAATGGCCCTTGTCAAAGGCCACCATCTTTTCAAAACCCAGTTCGATCGGGGTGCGCCCGCGATGCAGACGCATCACCGCATGAACCGGCTGGAAATCCACGCCGGCAGCGATGAAGCCCGCCTCGATCCGCACGATGTTCAGCGCTTCGGAACCGATGGCGCGCACGCCCCAATGATCGCCCGCGGCCCACAACCTGTCCCACAATTGTGTCGCCTTGTCCCATGGCACCCAGATTTCATAGCCCAGATCGCCGGTAAACCCGGTGCGCGACACCCACAGATCGGGTTCCACCTCGCGCCAGTCAAAGGGTTTCATATCCGCAACCGCACCAAGGCCGGCATCTTTCAGCAGCGAAAACGATGTCGGCCCCTGCAAAGACAAGGCCGCGACCAGATCGCTTTCGTCGATCACCTGAACGTCAAAACCCCATGCGACGTCCAGCAGCCAGCCGAACATCGGTTCCTGACAGCACAACCGGTAATCGTCCTCGGCAAAGCGGAACAATGTCCCGTCGTCGATCAGCATGCCATCTTCGTCGCACCACATCACGTAGCTGACGCGGCCATCGCGGATTTTGCGCACATCGCGCGTGACCAGACGGTTGACCACGGCCAGCGCATCCGGCCCGGAAATCCGGTATTTGTGCATCGGTGATATATCAAACAGCGTGGCCTGATTGCGGATCGCGAAATATTCAAACTCGACCGTATCCAGAACCAGCGGCGACACGTAACCGGCCCAGCGCCCCCACGATTTCGCGCGGCTCAGCGGTGCCAGCCGGGATTGGAACGGCCCGTCGATCAGCCCGATGGGCACGCCTGTTTGTTGTGTTTTCTGTTTCGTTGCGCGCGCCATCACACCCCTCCGTCCTGCAAAAGTTGCAGCGCGGCGTTGCGCCCTGCTGCCCCCATCACATCCCCGCCGGGATGGGCGGATGCCCCGCACAGGTAATAGCCGCCAATGCCGAACCGGTAATGGGCCATGCCGTTGGCCGGCCGCACCGTCAGTATCTGGTCAAACCCCATTTCGGCGTGATGCCAGTGCCCGCCGGGCGCACCGGTCTGCGCCTCGATATCGGCGGGGGTCAGTGCATCGGCGCGGGTCACAAGGGCGGACAGGCCCGGCGCATATCGTTCCAGCGTTTCAATCGTCAACTTGATCAGACGCTCGCGCGCGGCGTCGTCCCATCCGCCGTCCAGCGCGTAGGGCACATAGCTGACCACGGCAGACAGCACGTGCTGTCCGTTAATGCTCAGCGATGGGTCCGACAGGCTGGGAAGAACGGCCTCGATCACCGGTTCTTTCGACATTTCGCCATATTTCGCGGGGTTGAACGCCCGTTCGACATAGGTGGAAGACGGGGCAACCAGCAACCGCGCAGCGGTCTGTTTCGCCGACAATCCGGTAAACACGGGCACGCCGCTTAGCACCAGATGCACCTTGGCGGTTGTGCCCTTGTTGCGCAGGTTGCGCATGCGGCGCACCGCTTCGGTATCAAAATGGGCGAAACCGGCCATCTGCATGGTCTGAAAGCCGCCAAGGCTGGACAGAACCGCCTTGGCCCGGATCACCGTGCCATCGTCCAGTTCCACACCTTGTGTGCGGTCCTCTTCAACCAGAACACGCGCCACACCGGTTCCGGTGTGAATGTCACAGCCCTTGCCCCGAGCCGCAGTGGCAAAGGCATCGGCAACCGCACCCATGCCGCCCATCGGCAATTGCACCGCACCGCCATTGCCCAGACGGTACATCAGCGAAAACACCGTGCCCGGTGAACGCGGCCCCGCATAGGCGCCGCGTACCGCATCCGCCGACAAGGCACCTGCCAGTGGCGCGTCTTGCAGTTCGTCCAACAGAACGTCACTGGCGTTTGACAGCAGGATACGCAGAAATTCGCGCATATCCTTTTTGCCCATGCGTTTCAGATCAATGCCAAGCTTTGCCAGCCCCGCCAGTTCCTTGAGCGTCGCAATTTCTGACAACCCACCCGCAAGGGACGGGGGCGGCTTGACCGACATCCGGCCCAGCAGCGTTGCGAATTTTTGCAAACGCGCCACCAGCGCGCGACAGGTTTCCGCTTCGGGATGTGCGGACCCATCGGCAAAGGATACATCCTTGCCGTCTATTACAACATGTTTGCCATCCGCTGACAGTGACACAGTCGGCAGGTTGACCGATTTCGGCAGGGTCAACCCGATCTCGCGGGCCACAACCGGGTTCAGATTGTAGAGCAGATGCGCAATTTGCGGGGCCTTGACCCCGTCGCCCATGTCCACGGTCTTGGACATGCCGCCAATCGCCGTGTCCCGTTCGATTACGCACACCGACTTGCCCTTGGCGGCCAGTGTCGCCGCCGCGGCAAGCCCGTTGTGGCCTGCCCCGATCACGATCGCATCATAAGGTTTGGATGTTGTGTTCATGCCATCCCCCTCACGCTGCAAAGCTGGGCATCAGCTTGCCCTTGCCGATCGTGCGCAGAATTTCACGTGCGGCGTTGGCGCCGGGGGCTGCCATCACACCGCCACCGGGATGGGCGGATGATCCGACAATATACATGCCGTCAATCGGTGTGTCGTATTGCGCGTAACCGGGCACCGGACGGTTGAACAGCAACTGGTCAAAGGTCAGTTCACCCTGAAAGATGTTGCCTTCGGTCAGGCCAACCTCTTTTTCGATATCCCAGGGCGTGCGCACTTCTGCATGGACAATGCGTTTGCGGATATCGGGGCAGGCCTGTTCAATCTTGTCAAACACGCAATCGGCAAAGGCCTTGCGGGTTGCATCGTTCCAGTTCTCGCCGCTGCGCACGCCGTTCACCTCCAGATCGTAGGGGGCATACTGAACGAACACTGTCATCATATGTTTGCCGGGGGGCGCCATCGTCGGGTCGATCTGGCTGGGGATCAGCATGTCGAAATAAGGGTCGGACGACCATTGCCCTTCCTTCCAGTCGTCATAGGCCCGTTCCAGTTCGTTCAGCGAGGTTGAACAATGCATGTCGCCGCGCAAGAATGTGGCGTTGGCCGGGGCTGCGGGAAATTCGGGCAGGGCATCCAGCGCAATGTTGATCTTGCCGCTGGATCCGCGAATTTTGAACCGTTCCACAGCGCGGGTGAAATCTGCGGGCAGATCGCTGCGATCCACATGATGCAGGAAGGTGCGTTTCACATCCATGTTCGACGCCACAATCGGGGCCTCGAACGTATCGCCATTTTCCAAGGCCACACCCGTCACCTTGCCGTCCTTGATCAGAAACTTTTCAACGCCCGATCCAACGGCTATTTCGCCGCCTGCCTCTTCGAAGGCTGCGCCTAGTGCATTGGAAATGGCCCCCATCCCGCCGCGCGCAAAGCCCCACGCGCCAATGGCGCCATCCACATCGCCCATGTAATGGTGCAGCAACACATAGGCCGTTCCGGGCGAATAAACGCCAAGGCCGGTGCCGATGATGCCCGATCCGGCCAGATGCGCCTTGATCAGATCGTTTTCAAAATGCTCGTCCAGAAAATCGCCGATCGACATGGTCCAGAACCGCAGGGTTTCGCCCAGTTCCTTGGCCCCCAGCCCGTGCGCCTGTTTGACCAGAAACAGCAATTCGGAAATGTCGCGGGGTTTCATCAATGTGGGATCCGGCGCATTGCGCAGCAGGAACGGACGGATGAACCGGCACTGGCGGATCACGGTCTGGCTGAACCGTTCATAGGCATCCACATCCCGCGGATTATGCCGCGCCATTTCACGGCGCAGGGCATCATGGTCGGACATGTAGGCGAAATAATCGCCATTCCGGTCAAAGCTGGCACCGCCTTCGTAGGGGATCACCTGCAAACCAAAGCGCGGCAATTCCAGATCGCGCACGATTTCACGGCGCAGCAGCGAACAGACATAGGAACAGTTGGAATAGGTCCAGCCTTCGTGCAGCGACCGGCTGACAGCGGCGCCGCCGATCCAGTCGTTCTTTTCCACGACCAGTGTCCGCAAACCGGCCTTGGCCAGATAGCAGGCAGTTGTCAGGCCGTTGTGGCCCGCCCCTGCGACAATCGCATCATAGGCGCTGTGTTTGCCCATTTTCCGTCTCCATGATTTCCCGCGATACTAGCCGACAGACTCTTGCCGGTAAAGTTTTTCTGAGCGCTCAAATAAAAATAATCTGGCTGACACGGTGCGCGGTTTATGAAAAACAGGGACTACCTGTCAGAGGCGGCAATATGAAGACGACTGAAACCGAAACGGCCAAGCCTAGAAAAGAGCGCAAGGCAAATGCAGACAAGCGGCGCCAGCAGTTGCTGGATGCCACGCTGCGTTCGATTGTGGCGAACGGTCTGACCAAGACAACCCTTGCCACCGTTGCGAACGAGGCATCGCTTTCGCAAGGGGTTGCCGTTTTCTACTTTAAATCGAAAACCGGCCTTCTGACCGAAGCCTTGCGCGAACAATACAGACGTTACGAGGAAAACTGGCAACAGGCTCTTGCTGCGGCGGGGCCGGATCATCTGGATCAGTTGCTGGCCCTGATCCGGGCCGATTTTGCGCCGCAGGTCTGCAATTCTGATGCGTTGTCGATCTGGTTCGCCTTTTGGGGCGAACAAAATTTCACGCCGTCCTATGCCGATGTTTCAGCCCAGTTCGATATCCGCCGTTCACAGGCGGTCCGCAATGTTTGCGAACGTTTGCTGGCGGATGATGATCAGGCCAACCCGGCGCGCATTGCGGAATGGATTGACGGGTTTACCGATGCGTTCTGGCAGCGTTTGCATCTGTTCCCCAAAACGGAAACCATCGAGAACGCACTCGAATCGACGTTCGAACTGGTTCAGCAGCTTTTGCCCGATCATGCGGAAAGAATCCGCAAACAGGTGCGGTGATACGCGCCCAATCGGCCTAGATGACTTGGATCACATCCTTGTCGATCGCCAGCATGTAACCGCGTCTTGCAATATTCTTGACCAGCAGTTCCGACACGATCTGATTGCCCAGCGTGTCGCGCAATCGCTTGATGCGGGTCGCCCCTGCCGCTTCGTCACAATCGGCGGCGTTGCGCCCTGAAATCATACCTTCGATCTCGGATCCGGACAGTACATCGTCGTCCAGCCGCGCTTCGGCCAGAACGCTAAGGGTTTCCATTGCCGCTTCGGTCAGCTTGAAGCCCAGATTGTTCAGATAAACGGTTTTTTCCTCGCGGCTGATCAACAGCGAATTGACCTGAATGCCCACGCGTTCAATCTGTGCCATGCGCCGGTTCAGCGTGACCAGCATCACCAGAAACACCAGCGCCGCCACCAAAAGCGCCGTGGCGAACACCAGCAGCACAAAGATCACAATGCGGTAACTGGACAACGTATCGGAAAATGCCGTGCCGGACTGCGCCAGAATTTCAAGCAGCTTGATCTCGGCCTGCGCGGTCAGATCATTGTTTTCGATAAACAGTTGTTCAACGCGGGCATCAAATGCCCCGGCATCCGGCAAGGCAAAAAAAAGCCCGATGGCCGCAACAAGAAGGATCAGAACAATAGAGACGATCCCGAAAACCACGATCCGGTTTCCGGACCGGCGCGTGTCAATAACGGAGGTAGAAAGGTCCGGCACTGTCTTTCCTTTCTGGCAAACCTTCAGGCCCGAAAACGGACACCACATTTAACACAGTCCACCCGCTGCCGGACAGTCTTGCCGCGATTTCCGATTTTGCCGACTCTTTGGTGCAGGCACCGCTGATTTGAACCACGCCGTAATGCAGGCGCAGCGGGTTGTCCTGTTTGGCCTTGTAATCGGCAAAACAATCGGCGGCCAGAACCGGCGGCGCCATCCAGGCCAGCACAACGGTGGCCACAAGGGAAAGAAGCATCTGTTTCATAAGTCACTTAGTGCGCCTTTGCTGGCTGATATTCAATATCGGGCCGCCGCCGGTTCGCTGTTATCGGATAACGCCGCGCTGATATTGCCTGTCTTTGCCGTCCTCACCCAGTCTTGGGCATATTCCCTGCTTTCCGCATCGGAACAGGATCAACCTAAGCTGCAAAAGGAACGACAAGATGTCCGGAAAACGCCACAGAAGATTCATTGCCGCAATCATTTCGGTTTCCATTTCAATAACTGCATTCTCGGCCGGGTCGGCCCGTGCCGGCGATCGGGATGTGGCCCGCTTTCTGGCCGGAGTCGCCGGGCTTGTCGTTCTGGGGGCTATCATCAACGACCAGCGCAAAAAGGATAAGGCGCCTGATTATGATTATACCGCGCGCCGCGACTATCAGCCGTTGCCGCGTACCCAACATGCGCCCCGTCATGCGTTGAAACCCAGACCGTTGCCCGACCGGGTCGCGCGCAAGGTTCTGCCAGGTCATTGCCTGAACGATTACAACACGCGGCGCGGGCCGGTTCGGCTTTTGGGCGAACATTGCCTGCGCAAAAATTATCGCCATGTGAACCGCCTGCCAAGCGAGTGCTACAGCGAAGTGCGCAGCCGTGGCGGCGTGCGGCGCGGCTACGGCCCGCAATGCCTGCGCACCTATGGATACACCTTCGCCCGCAACTAGTACGCAGGCGAAGCGGCACCGCGTTCTATGGTGCCGAACTTGGGGAAAGGTCTGATTCAGTACCTTTCCCCCTTTTTCGGGTTGATGTCGGGGCGGTCCTGCGGGCATTCAACAGTATGGCCGGACCTGACTATTCATTCGAAGCAGAAGCCGCTGCACGCGGGTACATCCGCATTGCGGGCGTCGATGAAGTGGGGCGCGGCCCGCTGGCAGGCCCCGTCACCGCCGCGGCGGTTATTCTGGACCCGACCAACATACCCGCCGGGCTGAACGATTCCAAAAAACTGGGGCCAGCGGTGCGCGCTCGTCTGAACGATGCCCTGATGGCTGTTGCCGATGTATCGATTGCGCATGCAAGCGTCGAAGAAATCGACACGCTCAATATTCTGCGCGCGTCGCATCTGGCGATGGAACGTGCCGTTGCCGGATTGAACCCGCCGCCGGATTTCCTGTTGATCGACGGCAACTTGATTCCGCGCGGATTACACATTCCGGCAGAACCGCTGATCAAGGGTGACAGCAAATCAGTTTCGATTTCTGCGGCCTCGATCGTTGCAAAAATATGCCGCGATCGCATCATGGTGGATTTGGCGCAACAGCATCCGGGATATGGATGGGAGACAAATGCGGGATATCCGTCAAAAAGCCACAGGTTGGCGCTTCAAAATCTTGGCGTAACCCCACACCATAGACGTTCGTTTAAACCGGTGCACTATATCTTGTATCAAGGCTAAATCTTAAAGCCTTGATTCAAAAAAGAAATTGACGACGAATCAGCTTTGACTCATCTTTGTCCTCAACCAACGAGCGTAAAATGCGCCGGGACAGAGGCAGACAGAATGACCAAGACAAAGGGCGCCGCGGCGCTCCCGCTGAATACGATTATTGATGGCGATTGCATTGATGTGATGAACAGTTTGCCGGAGGGCTCTGTTGATCTGATCTTTGCCGATCCGCCCTATAATCTCCAACTCAAAGGCGACCTGCACCGCCCCGACAATTCCCGCGTCGATGCCGTGGATGACGCCTGGGATCAGTTCTCGTCTTTCGCTGCCTATGACACCTTCACCAAAGCATGGCTGAAAGCGGCCCGCAGGTTGCTGAAACCGCATGGCGCGATCTGGGTTATCGGATCTTATCACAACATTTTCCGCGTCGGCGCAGCGATGCAGGATACCGGTTTCTGGCTGCTGAACGATGTTGTCTGGCGCAAATCCAACCCGATGCCGAACTTTCGCGGCAAGCGGTTTACCAATGCCCATGAAACGATGATCTGGGCCAGCAAGGAAGAAGGCGGCAAATACACCTTCAATTACGAAGCGCTGAAGGCGTTGAACGAAGGGATCCAGATGCGCAGCGACTGGGTGCTGCCGATCTGTACCGGCCACGAACGTCTGAAAGACGACAACGGCGAAAAGGCCCACCCGACGCAAAAACCCGAAAGCCTGCTGCACCGCGTACTTGTCGGCTCTACCAATCCCGGCGATGTTGTGCTTGATCCGTTTTTTGGCACCGGCACCACAGGGGCTGTCGCCAAGATGCTGGGCCGCGAATACATCGGCATTGAACGCGAAGCCGCCTATCGCAAGGTCGCGGAAAAACGTATTGCATCCGTGCGCAAATTCGACCGCGAAGCGTTGCAGGTCAGCGCATCAAAACGGGCCGAACCGCGCGTTCCCTTTGGTCAGTTGGTGGAACGCGGCATGCTGCGACCGGGCGAAGAACTTTATTCCATGAACAACCGCCACAAGGCCAAGGTGCGAGCCGATGGCACCCTGATCGGGGATGATGTCAAAGGCTCGATCCATCAGGTTGGCGCCGCGCTGGAAGGTGCGCCAAGCTGCAATGGCTGGACCTATTGGCACTTCAAACGCGATGGAAAACGCGTGCCAATCGATCTGTTGCGCCAGCAAATCCGTTCGGAAATGGCCAACTGATTTTCAAGAGAATTCGAATACCGCCGGTGCCTGTGGTCTGTCTGGACCGCCTGTAAAACAGGCACTCACCTTGGCCCCGCCCCCCAAAGGCGGGGCCTTTTTTGTGCACCTGTCAGGCAGAATATTTGCCGGTTTTCACCCGGCCTTCAGGTAGGGAATTGACCCGGCAATATCGGTATCGTCGATCACGTGAAAATTGCTGACGCTCCCCGCCTGTCGCGCCCGGCCAAACGGTGCATATTCCGGATCGGATGCAAAACTGTTCAATGCGTCCCGCGTTGGAAATTCCAGAATCGCAATCAGCGTGCTGTCCTTGTCCGAACCCTCAAGGGTTTCGATATTGCCGCTGCGAGACAGGTACCGGCCACCGTGCTTTTTTACCAGTTCGTGGACATGGGTCGCGTAGTCCGGAACCCAGCTATCGTCTGTGATCTTGATGTCGGCTATTAGAAATACACTCATGATTTTCTCCCATTGGCTTCAGCATCGAACATCGAGGCTTGCCAGAGAAACCTAGGGTACGGTGCCGCAACCGATCCAGTTCCGCATCTGAACCACCAGATTCAGTTTCTGAACTAGGCGGATGGTGTTTCGGACCCTAGGATCATTCCTTATGGAACAGGAGGTTCGATATGGCACAAGCCGGATACAAGCAGTTTTGCCCCGTGGCCATGGCGTCCGAGGTGCTTTGCACAAGATGGACCATGGTTTTGTTGCGCGAACTCGTTGCGGGAACCACACGGTTCAACGACTTGCGACGTGGCGTTCCCAAGATGTCGCCTGCTTTGTTGTCGACACGGTTGAAAGAGCTTGAACAGGCGGGCGTGGTTGAACGCAAGGCATTGAAAACCGACAAAGGCATTTACGAATACCACCTGACCGAGGCTGGAAAAGACCTTCGCTCGGTCATCGAAGCCATAGGCATCTGGGGTCAGAAATGGGTCGAGTCATCGCTTTCCCTCAAAAACCTCGACCCTTCGCTTCTCATGTGGGACATGCGCCGCAATCTTGATCCATCCCCTTTACCGCAGATCCGCACAGCAGTTCAGTTTATGTACTCGGATTTACCGTCCACGAAAAACCTCTGGTGGCTGGTCATCGAACCTGACGGCGAAGTCGATCTTTGCTGGTCCGATCCGGGATTCGAGATCAACCTGTATGTGACCACCGACTTGCGAACGATGACCGCGATATGGATGGGACTAAGCACGATTGAAAGGGAACGGGACAAGATAGAGCTTTTGGGTGATCGGCAGCTCGCGCAAACCATGCAAGTCTGGATGGGGTTAAGCCCCTTTGCCAAACAGAAAAAGCTGGTGGCCTAGAATCCGCGAAGACACAGCGAGAGCTCAGGGAAAACGATCCTCTCGCTGGGTCTGATTCACAGTTTTTGACACTGCCTACTTTCTTTTTTTGCGCATGCTGCTGTAACATCAGGGAAAACACAAAAGCTTGGGAGATCGTAGGATGCGTATAATTGTATCAGCCGCTTTGGCAGCTTTGTTGTCCGGCTCGCTTTATGCTCAGGACGCCACGGGCGTATCAGACGATGTTTTCAGCGGCCGGCCGTATTCTCCGTATGCCGACCGTGCGTTTCCTACGAATGTGTATTTCGGCGACACGCATGTACATACCGGTTTGTCAGCAGACGCTGGTGGTTCTGGTACGCGGCTGATGCCGCGCGATGCATATCGTTTGGCCCGGGGCGAGCAGGTAACCTCAAACACGGGCCAGCCGGTTAAACTGTCCAGACCACTCGATTTCTACATGATCACGGATCACTCTGACGCCATGGGCGCGATCATTGATATCCTGGAGGGCGCGCCGAACATCATGGCGGACCCTGACGGAAAAACATTTCACGAGGATTTCAATGCAGGTGGCACTGTTGCTGCAGAGGCGATGTTCCGCCTGATCACTCAGTTTGCCCAAGGCACCATTTCTCCGGAACTGAACTATCAACCGGGTAATCCGGCCTACAAACGGGTCTGGGATGATATCGTTCTGGCAGCGGAAGAGTTTAACGATCCCGGTGTTTTCACAACGTTCATTGCCTTTGAGTGGACCTCGCTGGTCGCGGGCAACAATTTGCACAGAAACGTCATTTTCCGGGACGGCCCAGAGCGTGCCGGTCAGGTATTGCCTTACACAACAACACCGCCCGTAGGGTCCAGAAACCCCCGCGATTTGTGGGCTTGGCTTGAGAACTACGAAAACACCATTGGCGGAGATGTCACAGCCATTCCGCACAATGGCAACCTTTCGAACGGTATGATGTTTGCCCTGCAGGATGATTTCGCGGGCGGTGCCGAACTTGACGCCGAGTACGCAGAAAATCGGCAAAAGTGGGAACGGTTATATGAGGCGACGCAAATGAAGGGCGACGGAGAATCGCATCCTCTGCTGTCTCCGACGGATGAATTTGCTGACTTTGAAAACTGGGATGTTGGGAACCTTGATCTTACCGAACTGAAAACGCCAGAGATGTTGCCCGGAGAATATGCACGTTCGGGTCTCAAACGTGGCCTGCAGCTTGAAAGCAAACTTGGTGTGAATCCGTTCAAATTCGGCATGGTCGGCGCCAGTGACACGCATGTCGGCATGACAACAATGGAAAACAACAACTTCTTCCACAAATTCACAACTTATGAGCCATCTCCGGACAGAGTTGTAGAAAACGGAGAAATCCACTTTTCGAACAAAACGGCGGATGGGCTGGCCGGAATCGCGGCATGGCAATATATCACTTCCGGGCTTACAGCGGTCTGGGCAACAGAAAACACACGCGGTGCAATATTCGACGCGATGGAACGTCGGGAAGTCTATGCGACCACCGGCAACCGTTTGCGCCTGAGATTTTTCGGTGGCTGGGATTTTGACGAGAATGACGCGAATACTCGGGAACTGGCGCAGGTTGGCTATGCCAAGGGCGTACCAATGGGATCAGATCTGTCCGCAGCACCTGACGCAAAAACCTCGCCCCGCTTTCTTGTTTATGCGCTGAGAGATCCGATTGGCGCGAACATTGACCGCATACAGGTGGTCAAAGGATGGCTTGATGCAGAAGGAAACACGCAAGAGCGCGTTTACGATGTCGCATGGTCAGACCAGCGCATACCGGATGAAAACGGTAAACTGCCGCCGGTTGGTGATACGGTGGACCTGGCGGTTCCGAATTGGACAAATACAATCGGCGCTGCCGAGTTGGGTACGGTTTGGACCGATCCGGAGTTCGATCCATCGCTAAAGGCGTTTTACTATGCTCGTGTGATCGAGATTCCGACCCCGCGCTGGACAGCATATGACCGAGTGAAATTCAACGTCGAGTTTCCGGACAACGTTACCTTGAAAGGACAAGAGAGAGCCTATTCTTCGCCGATTTGGTACAATCCCTAAATCGGTACTCAAGATGCGAAAAACGGCGCTGCTATACCAGCAGGCTTAGCGCCAGATTGCTTGCAAGACCGTAAATCGCAAGCAGGCTAAAGCTCATTGATGCCTGTCGCAGCCCGGTCCGTCCGCGCAAAGCACCGAATGAATATCCGATGCGGGCAATTGCAAAGCAGACCAGCCAGACCTGCGCTAATAGGGTTGCCGGAGAAGTGATGCAGACGATGAATGCCAGAAAAATGAAATAAACGGTATTCTCGGTCGCATTTCGGTGGGCGTTATGGTGACGCTCAAGCTCGATCCAGCCCTGTTCGTCCACGTCTTCTTTGCGGGCGTTGTTTTGGGTCCATTCCTCGTGGGTGGCGTACATGTTGTGATGCAGACGTGTCAGTTCCGTCGCTGTCATCAACCAGGTGTGGTTCAGAACCAGAAGCAGTCCGCAAATCGTCAATGCCCAGACGATTTCAGTTGATGGCAGGGCAAGTACGAATGGTTCAACACCAAATGCCAGTAGATTGATAACAACACTGACCAGTATGAGTACAACCGGATACGCCTGGATGATCACTGCGTATTTGCGGATTCGTTTGTCTCGAAGCGTCACGATCTCCGCTTCATCTGCCCGCTGCGCTCTTATTGAATACGACATGCGTCATCTCGCTTTCTTTTGGAAGGCATCTCTTGATCCCGCGTTTACTCCGGATCGGGGCAATCAGCCACCCAGGCGTTAGGACCGACGGCAAAAGCGCGGCCCCCACCGCCGGGATAGCGGCCAGCCTGCAATGCTTGCTGGTCAGGCACGTTGCCGCTGAAATCGGCATCGACCTCATAAACTCCGGGTTCAAAGCTGGTCGGCGCAGCACGGCTATAGACTGTAACGACAAAAGGTTGACGGCCGGGTGCAAGAGCCAGCATGACCTTTTCGCGGCCCATTGATGCACCGGGGTATTGCGGGCAACCCAGCGATTGCAGATCAACACCGCGGCTGCGCAGTGCGCCGGTGACGTTGTACCGGCCCTCCGAGCCCGGCTCTTGCCAGTCAAAGCGGATGCCTGCTGCGTCCAAGGACATTGCAACCCCGGCCGGCATAGCCGCCCCGGATATCGCACGCGGCGCTTGCGGGTTTACTGCGTCGCCGTCGGCTCTGCTCATCGCAAGTATGGTATCTGCCATCGGGCCTGCCGCTGCGGCCCATCGCCACTTGACCTGGCATTCGGCCCGCGCCCAAGGGGCCGCATTTGGCTCGCGCTTTGCCCATTCATGTTCACAAGCATCCAGAAAGGCGGTTTCAGACTGGACCACCGGAAATGAGTCCGCCTGTGCCGCTGCGCTACCGGCGCTCGCGATCAGTCCTGCGATTATCAGAAACGAAAATGATGTCATGCGACACCCCCCATCCAGGCCTTGGCGTATTTGGAAATGGCCTCGCGCAGGTCGCGCTGCAGTGCTTGGGCACAGTCCGGCGTCAGCCCGCCGCTTAAAACCGTCTCGTCACTGCCCGCGCGGGTGCGCAAACTGACAAGATAGGAACGATCGATCATCCGTCTGTTGAGTGCGCGTGAAAACATCGCTGATGTGGACTTGCTGGCATGAACCAGTCCGCCATCCGGCGTTCGCTCAACCAAAGGTGGCGGCTCTTTCGCATTGATCCAGCTTCCCTGCCGCACGTTGAAATCCGCAATCTCGCCCAGCCGCCAGGATTTGCCGCCACTGTTGACCGCATCACTCGTAATCGTGATTTCGGCGGATCGTCGGTAGCGTGCCCCGATCAGAAAGGCGAGCGCCCCCATGGTCAGCGGGATCAGGCCGAAAAACGCGATGATCTCAAGCGTATTTATACTCGCCAGCATGATCACACCCACAACAATCGCAACCAAAGCTGCGATCGAAGGTCTTGCCGGGGTGATACTGAAGACAGTTTGACCGTCGCGTTCGGTTCGATGAAATCTGGCTTGCCCGCGATTGCCGAGTGTCAGAAAGAAGCCCAGAAGTCCGAGCTTCCCAGCAAGAAAAAATCCCGCTACGCCCAGCACCGCAAGAATAAGCACACCCATGCCCATGGCAAAACCACGCATCAAGAAGAAAGAGATCGGAGGTACGTTGCCGAACCGGCGTCTCTCAAGATTACGTTGATGTCAGACCGCGTAACTTGTCAAATGGAATGGTGTGCCGGAACAGTCTAAGCCTCGCACAGCCCCCCGTTCCCAAGACTGGTAGGGCTTTTTTTGTCCTGACCCGATGTAAATCGGGTAAACTTTGATCCACAAAGCCGCAAAACCGATCCGAGAGGACAAGAAATGGCCAGAACCATGCAATCCTTCCCCGTCTTTTCCGTGTCGGATTTACCCGACCAGATGACAGAGGCGGATGTTCAGGCCAACCGCTTTACGGAATCCGCCCTTGAACGCCACAAACGCGAAGGGCTGGAACTGGCTATTCGGGCGCGCTGGATCTCGTTGGCGGTTATTGGCGTCATGCTGCCGTTCCTTAACCCCAACATCGAGGTGCTGTATTACGAGGTGCTTCTGGTTCTGGTGGCGCTGAACGGGTGGGCGCTGCGCAAGGTCGGGCGGGTGGGCCGGTCGGGCGTCGAACTGTTTCTGATCTTCGTCGATCTGGCGCTGATGACCTTTATTCTGGTGTTCCCCAACCCGTTCAGCGTGACCGAATGGCCCGATGCGATGATCTACCGCTTTGGCAATTTCATCTATTTCTTCGTGATCCTCGCCAGTGGCACGCTTGCCTATTCCTGGCGCACCATTATGGCGCTGGGCAACTGGACAGCTGCGCTTTGGGCCATCGGGGTTGCGCTGATGTGGTGGTACGGCTCTGTCGATCCGGCGCTGACCGACGCAACGCAAACTGCCTTCGGGTTCGTGCCGCAGATGGTCACGCTTCTGGATCCGAACAGTCTGAGTTTCGACATTCGGACACAGGAAATCGTTGTTTTTGTCATCTGTGCCTACACGCTGGCGCTGACGGTGCGGCGCTTCAACCGGCTGTTGTTGGGCAACGCGGCGCTGGAACGCGAACGGGCCAACCTGTCCCGGTATTTTTCACCCAATGTCGTCGCCGAACTGTCCCAGAATGATGAACCGCTCAAGCAGATCAGATCGCAGGGCGTTGCGGTGATGTTCGTCGATATCGTCGGGTTTACGGAATATGCCTCTGAACGGCCGCCGCAGACCGTGATCGCAACGTTGCGGGATTTTCATGCCCTGATGGAAACCGCGATTTTCGACAATCACGGCACGCTCGACAAATTTCTGGGCGATGGTCTGATGGCCACGTTCGGCACGCCCGTTGCCGGTGAACAGGATGCTACGAATGCGGTTCTGTGCGCCCGCGCCATGATCCGGGCGCTGGATCAGTGGAACGACCAGCGCTGTGCCGCTGGCGAAACACCGATCGAAGCGCGGTTCGGTTTGCACTATGGCCCGGTTGTTCTGGGCGATATCGGGGTCAACCGGCTTGAATTTGCGGTGATCGGCAACACCGTCAACGTGGCCAGCCGGCTTGAGGCGCTGACCCGTCCGCTGGGGGCACGTCTGGCGGCCAGTCACGCATTTGTGCAACAAGTGCAGGACGAAGCTGTTTCACCCGAAACATGCCTGTCGGGCCTAACCGAACGGGGGGCACATCCCATTCGCGGGGTGGCGCAGGAAATCCCGGTCTGGACACTCAACTGACCGCCACCCGTTGTCCCGCGGGCCCGCGCGCCTTAAATACGTCAAGCGAACCCGCGCGCGCTGACCAGAACGCCGAAAGCAAAAGGAGACATCCCATGCGCCTGAATGCCGATTTTACAAAACGTGTTGTCGTGCGGCCATCCGATTACGAATGGGTGTCGTCCCCTGCAGGCGGTGTTGATCGCATGATGCTGGACCGGATCGGCGACGAAGTTGCGCGCGCCACGACGATCGTGCGCTTTGCGCCAAATTCCTATTTCGATGCCCATACCCATGACGGCGGCGAAGAATATCTGGTGCTGGACGGCGTGTTTTCCGATGAAAGCGGCGATTATCCGGCAGGGTCTTATGTGCGCAACCCGATCGGGACAGCGCACAAACCCCACACAAAGGGAGGGTGCACCATTCTGGTCAAACTGCACCAGTTCGATCCAGACGATACCGAACAGAAGGTGGTTGATACAAGAAGCGCACAGTTTGTTCCGGGTTCGGCGCCGGGCCTGTCGGTATTGCCGCTTCACTCTGTCCCGGGGGAAAACGTTGCGCTTGTGCGCTGGGCGCCGGGCACGAAATTCACCGCTCACCGCCATTGGGGCGGAGAAGAGATTTTCGTGATCGAAGGCACGTTTCAGGATGAACACGGCGACTATCCGGCAGGCAGCTGGCTGCGCTCACCGCATCTTTCACAGCACCAGCCGTTTTCCGAAGAGGGGTGCCTGATCTACGTGAAAACGGGCCATCTGGCGCCGCACGCCGATGCGGCCTAGCGCGGCATCGGATTGCGCGCCTTGTTATAGGCGGTCCAGTCGGTGATTTCAGGATAATACATCTCGCGCCAGCGTTTCACCCGCTTGTTCATCACCTTGCGCCACAGCGGCGGCACCATCGCCGCCATGGTCATCACCGGATACCCGTAAGGCAATTGCGGCGCATCGGCTTCGGTATAGTTCTGCAACAGGGGAAAGCGGCGGTCGGGTTTATAATGGTGGTCAGAATGGCGTTGCAGATTGATCAGCAGCCAGTTCGATGCCTTGAACGGCGCGTTCCAGGAATGGCGGGGCTGGACGTGTTCATATTTGCCATCGCCCAGATGTTTGCGCGTCAGCCCGTAATGTTCGACATAGTTCACCAGTTCAAGCTGCCAGATCGCAACGCCCGCCTGCATCAGAAACAGCCCAAAGCCCGACCAGCCGCCCAGAAGAAACGCCAGTACCAGCATCGCGCCCTGCAGCGCCCAGTATTTGAAAAACGGGTTGCTTAAATCAGTCCACGGCAGGTTCTTGCGCGCCAGCATGTCCTTTTCGGCCCGAAACGCCGAGATCAGGCACTGTTTCAGCACCCGCGGATAAAACCGGTGAAACCCTTCATTATAGCGCGCAGTTACCGGATCGCGCGGCGTGGCGACATAGCGGTGATGCACCAGCAGATGTTCGGACCGGAAATGCGAATAGAGCACCATGGCGAGCAAGACATCGGCCAGTCCACGTTCCAGACGGTTTTTCTGATGCATCAGTTCGTGGCTGTAATTGATCCCGATTGTCCCGGTCATCACGCCGACACCAAAGAACAGCGCCAGCTTTTCGACCGTGTTCAGATGATCCGACTGCGGCACATACCAGATCAGGGCGAACACCGTCACAAACTGCAATGGCACCCATGCAATCGTAATGCCCTTGTACCAGAACAGTTCGTCCTCGTCGGTTTCAGGATCGGCATTTTTAGTGTTCACGCCCAAGACCGCATCCAGCCCCGAAAACAGCGCCCAGGTGGCCAGCGGCAACAGCAAGACCGTCCAGCCACCGTTCAGCGCGCCGATCCATGCCAGCGGGATCAGGGCCAGGGACAGCGCGAAAGGCAATGCCGCGGCGGGCGGTGTGGTTTGTGGTGCAGAACGTGTCATGCCGGGCCTCGTGTTTCGTCGATAAGGATATAACCCGCCATGGCCGCCTGCACAAAGCCTGCGTTAACTTGCGTGGCGTAAATCATAGGCTTTGCGCATCACGGTGGGCAGATCGGATGGCCGGAACCTGTCGCGCTCCAGAAATTCGCCCCTGTCCACCGGATGATCCTGCGCCACGGTGGCAGACCTGACGCGCAGGATCAGATGAAAGTGGGTGAATGTATGGCGCACCTCGGTCTTGGTGTCGGTCCAGTCCGCAACGCAGGGCGGGCTTTCTTGGGGCGCGGTTTCGGCCCACTCCGATCCCGGCCACCCGAGCATGCCGCCCAGCAATCCCTTATCGGCGCGGCGTTCCAGCAAAACCGCGCCATCGCTGCGTTCGACAAGATAGACAATGCCATAGCGCGTCGGTTTGGGTTTCTTGGGTGTTTTCCTGGGCAGATCGGCGGCGGTACCCTGCGCGCGCGCCGCGCAGGGCGTGCGCCACGGGCAGATGCCACAGGCGGGCGATTTCGGCGTGCATATCGTTGCGCCCAGATCCATCACCGCCTGCGCATAATCACCGGGTCGCAGATGCGGGGTCAGCGCGTCGGCCTGCGCCGTCAATCCCGGTTTGGCGGCAGGCAACGGCGTGTGAATATCGAACATCCGCGCCATCACGCGTTCCACGTTGCCGTCGACCACCACATGGCGCAGATCGAACGCGATTGATGAAATCGCCGCCGCTGTGTAGGGCCCGATGCCCGGCAGGGCGATCAGCGCGTCGTAATCGGGCGGAAACCGGCCGCCGTGATCGGCCACGATCTGGCGCGCACATTTCAGCAGGTTGCGGGCGCGGGCGTAATATCCCAATCCGGCCCATTCGCCCATCACATCACTGTCTTGGGCCGCAGCCAGATCGGCCACAGTGGGCCAGCGCGTCGTGAACCGCAGGAAATAATCGCGCACCGCCGCCACAGTTGTCTGTTGCAACATGATTTCCGACAACCAGACCCGATAGGGATCAGGGTGCACACCGGCCTTGCGGGCGGCAGGCGGTACCCGCCACGGCATGTCGCGGGCATGCACGTCATACCAGGTCAGCAACGCGTCGGCCAACGCATCCGGGGCAGGCAGGTCACGCAATGTTTATACTCCGGTCAGGTCGGTTTCACTGGCGCTGGATCATCTGTCCACTAAAGTAGCGCACAACGCGGAGAACCAAAACCATGACCTTGAAACAGGGCGGCACCAAGGGATTCAAGCGGACCGCAACGCTGTTGACGGACCGGATCCGGCGCGCGGGTGAAACGCGCGGCTTTGCCGTCAGCCGTGTGCTGACCGGGTGGCCGGAAATCGTGGGCGACGATATCGCTGCCATCGCGCGGCCCGTTAATGTCAGCTATGGGCGCGGCGGCTTTGGCGCAACGCTGACGGTTCTGACAACCGGCGCACAGGCCCCGATGCTGGAAATGCAAAAGGAACAACTGCGCGCCAAGGTGAATGCCGTTTACGGCTATAATGCCATTTCGCGTATCCGCATCACCCAGACTGCGCCCACAGGCTTTGCCGAAGGGCAGGCACAGTTCGAAATGCGCCCGAAACCACATGCCGAAAACCCAGCCGATCCCGCGGTGGAACAATCCGCCCGCGACGCGGCAAAGTCGGTTGAAAACGAAAACCTGCGTTCCGCGCTGGAACTGCTGGGTAAAAACGTTCTATCAAAAGCAAAACGCTAGGAAAGGATCCGCTATGAAGCGTGTGATCGCCGTCATTTGTGCTGCCGTAACCCTTGGCCTCGGGGCTTTGTGGTTCACCGGCACGTCTTCCACCCCGCCCAACCCGCTGGTCGGGGCAGCCAACGCCCAACAGGCTGCGGATATCGATATTTCCACCATCACCGAGATGGTGCAAGGCGATGAAAACGCGCCGGTCACCGTGATCGAATATGCGTCTTATACATGTCCGCATTGCGCATCGTTCCACGCCGGTCCCTACAAGCAGTTGAAGGCTGATTATATCGATACCGGCAAGGTCCGGTTCGTTTACCGCGAAGTCTATTTCGACCGATTCGGCCTTTGGGCATCGATGATTGCCCGCTGCGCCGGACCTGATCGCTTTTTCGGGGTGTCCGATCTGCTGTATTCCGGTCAGCAAACATGGGCCCGCGCCGGCGATCCGAACCAGATTGTCGAAGAATTGCGTAAAATCGGGCGTCTGGCCGGGGTCAGCGATGATGAACTGAATGCCTGTCTGCAGGATGCGGACAAGGCGCAAACTCTGGTGGCATGGTATCAGGCCAACGCCGAAGCGGACGATATCACCTCAACCCCGACCTTCATCATCGACGGCACCAAATATTCGAACCTCAGCTACGATGATATGTCGGCGCGGATCGAGACTGCATTGGGCAACTGATGCCGGGACCGCTTGCTGGGCTGAAGGTCATCGAACTGGCGCGTATTCTGGCCGGCCCCTGGGCCGGTCAGACGCTGTCGGATCTGGGGGCCGAAGTGATCAAGGTGGAATCGCCCGATGGCGATGACACGCGCAAATGGGGCCCGCCCTTTGTCACCCGTGACGAAGATGTCTCGGCGGCCTATTTCCATTCCTGCAACCGGGGCAAGGCATCGGTCACTGTCGATTTTTCCACGCCCGAAGGGCAGGAGCGGATCAAGGCCCTGATCGCGGATGCCGATATCCTGATCGAGAATTTCAAGAAGGGCGGGCTGGCAAAATACGGTCTGGCCTATGGCGATCTGCACAAGATCAATCCCCGCCTGATCTATTGTTCTATCACCGGATTCGGGCAGGATGGCCCCTATTCCCATCGCGCCGGGTATGATTTCATCATTCAGGGCATGTCTGGCCTGATGTCGATCACCGGAGAGGCGGACGGCCAGCCGCAGAAATCCGGCGTGGCGATCACCGATATCTTCACCGGCGTCTATGCCACCACCGCCATTCTGGCTGCCGTGCATCAGCGCCAGTCGACAGGGCAGGGCCAGTATATCGACATGTCCCTGCTGGATGTGGCCGTGTCTGTCACCGCAAACCAGGCGATGAACTATCTGGTCACCGGCACACCGCCCGGCCGGATGGGCAATGCCCACCCCAACCTGACCCCCTATCAGGTGTTCGATTGCGCCGACGGGCATATCATCATCGCCACCGGCAATGACGGCCAGTACCAGCGCCTGTGCCGGTTGCTGGGGCTGGATGACATGGCGCAGGCACCTGACTTTCTGTCCAATGCCAAACGTATTGAAAACCGCGCCGACATGACAGCCCGCCTGACAGCGGCCACGTCACAACGCACCAAGGCCGATCTTTTGGCAGCTTGCGAGGCTCAGGGTGTGCCCGCCGGCCCGATCAACACGCTGGACGAGGTGATGGCCGACCCGCAGGTCGTGGCCCGCGGCATGCAGATCGAACTGGATGGCGTGCCGGGTGTGCGATCCCCGTTCCGGTTTTCCGATGCCAATCTGGCCCTGCACCGTCCGGCGCCCAAACTGGGCGAAGACAACGCCGGCTGACGGCCAGACCGATCCGGACATGAAAAAGCCGCCGGTGCGAATTGTATCGCGCCGGCGGCTTTTCCGGTTTCTTTGTGATCGTGGATCAGACGGACATGCAGATGTATTTCATCTCCAGATAATCCTCGATGCCGTGGTGGCTGCCTTCGCGGCCCAGACCGGATTGCTTGACACCGCCAAACGGCCCGACCTCGGTGGAAATGATGCCGGTGTTGACGCCGACGATCCCGTATTCCAGCGCTTCGGCAACCTTGTAAACGCGGCTCAGATCCTTGGCGTAGAAATAGGATGCAAGACCAAAGATCGTGTCATTGGCCATCGCGATCACTTCGTCTTCATCCTCGAATTTGAACAGCGGCGCCAGCGGGCCGAATGTTTCTTCCTGCGCCACCTTCATGTCCTGCGTCACGCCGGCAACAATGGTGGGCTGGAAGAACGTGCCACCCAGCGCGTGGGCCTTGCCGCCCGCCAGAACTGTGCCGCCATTGGCTGTCACGTCCTCGATATGTTCGACGACCTTGTCGACCGCATCGGCATTGATCAGCGGGCCGGTTGTCACACCGTCAGACAGCCCGTCGCCAACGCTCAGCTTGTTCACCGCAGCCGTCAGTTTTTCGGCAAAGGCGTCGTAGACACCGGCCTGAACGTAAATCCGGTTGGCACAGACACAGGTCTGCCCGTTGTTGCGGAACTTGCACAGCATCGCGCCTTCAACGGCGGCATCCAGATCGGCATCGTCAAACACGATGAACGGGGCGTTGCCGCCCAGTTCCATGCTGCATTTCATCACCTGATCTGCGGCCTGACGCAGCAGGATGCGGCCGACTTCGGTGGATCCGGTAAAGGTCAACTTGCGTACGGCGGGGTTTTCGCAGAATTCCTTGCCGATTTCCGATGACCGGGACGACGGAACAACGTTGAACACGCCCGCCGGAATGCCCGCGCGCTCGGCCAGCACACCCAGAACGGTGGCGGACAGTGGCGTTTCCGCCGCAGGGCGCGCCACGAACGCACAGCCCGCCGCCAGTGCTGGGGCCGCCTTGCGCGTGATCATCGCATTGGGGAAATTCCACGGCGTGATGGATGCGGCCACACCGATGGGCTGCTTGATTACGGTGATCCGCTTGTCGCGCTGGTGGCCGGGAATGGTTTCGCCGTAGACGCGCTTGGCCTGTTCGCCAAAGAACTCCACGAACGAGGCTCCGTAAACGATCTCGCCCTTGGCTTCGGCCAGCGGCTTGCCCTGTTCGGCGGTCAGGATCATTGCCAGATCATCGGCGTTTTCGATCATCAGATCGAACCACTTGCGCAGCACGGCGGCGCGTTCCTTGCCGGTCCATTTGGCCCAGTCCTTTTGCGCCGCTTCGGCCTGCGCAATGGCACCTGCCACCTGGGCGCGGCTAAGATCGGCGACCGCGGCAATCACATCGCCGCGCGCCGGATTGGACACATCGAACGTTGCGCCCCCGTCGCCATCGATCCATTGCCCGCCGACATAGCCTTGGGTTGCCAGAAGGCTGGGATCTTTCAAAAGTGATTTCAGGTCTGTTGTCGCATCAAGCATCGCGCGCTCCCTTCATGTTTGGTGTTGCAGCACCCAAAGCAAGTCGCAGGGCATTTGTCCAGAGCCACGTGCAGGCGAATGCGAAACCCGCGGGTGTACGCCCGCGCCGCAAACGCAGCGCCTTTATCGGGCCTGCGGGAGTCCGTATTCGGGCCAAAAAGAAGCGGTCAGAGCCGGATGACGTAATCCTTGGTGGTGGTTTCCAGAACCTCCCACGTGCCAGAAAAGCCGGGGCGCAGAATGAAACTGTCGCCCGCTGTCACTGTGATCGGTGCGCCGCCGTCTTCTGTGACGACGGATGTGCCCGACAGGATGCGGCAATATTCCCATTCGTCATAGGACATGCGCCATTTGCCCGGCGTGGATTGCCAGATGCCACAGTAAAGCCCGTCGCGCTCTTCAAGGTTCCACGTGGTGAATTTGGGATCGCCTGAAATCAGCTTTTCGGGCGCGGGGGCGTCGTATTCTGGATCGCCGTGCGGCGTTACGGGAAACATATTCAGGGTCATGCAGGGCCACCGTGGTTAGAAGATCAGACCAATGATATACGCCATTGCAGTACGGCTGCAACGCGCGCTCTTTCAATTGAAGCGATGATTTGCGACAGTTTTATCCGACAGTTCGGAATGTTTTGATGTAAATCCACGTAACATTCCTTATATCAAGGGTAACAGGTTGGAAAAAGGAACGTTTCATGGCCAATTTTGACGCACAGGTGAAAGAATCCCAGGCCCAGGTGGCCGAGGCACAGGCAAAAATCGCCGAACTGACCGGCCGGATCGAAACTGCGCGGGCCAAGATGAAATCCGGCGATGATGCGATGATCGACATCGAAAACGCCACGCTGGACGATGTGCACGCGCATACGGATGTGATGAACGCCAATATCGCCGAACTGATCATGGGGCTGGATGATGTGACAGCGGCCTTTTCCAAGGATTTTGACGAAATGCGCAACAAGACAGGCTGGGAAAGCTTTGTCGGCGTGTTTTCAAAGGGCAAATCCGACAGCATGCGGCAGGAACGGATGCGCACCGCTTCGATTGACGACAAATTGCAGGATCTGATCGGCAAATCCGATGTGATCGTGCAATTGCTGGAAGGCCAGTTGCGGATGCTGGAAGAGCAGCGCACCAAGGTCGAGGGCAACCTGTCCGAAACGCTGGATGAACGCGAACTGACGGTCGGCGAACTGGAAGCCACACGCGCCGAAATTCTGGCAATGGACCCCAAGATCATCGCGCTGGAAAACAAGATCGCGGTCGAACAGGATGCCGCCGCGCGCACCAAACTGGAAACCGAACTGGCCGCGCTGAACACGAAATACAATGCCATGGTGCAGGACGAACAGGTCAAGCTGGCGAAATCGCAGACGCTGGAACGCTATATCGAAAAGGGCAAGACCTGGATTGATTCGCTGCAAAACCAGGCGGCAACGCAAATGGTTTTGATCAACAAGCTGCAAACCGACACAAAACAGCGCGTGGTGCTGTATGATGCCCTGTCGAAATCGTTGAAAACCGCTCAGCAACAGGACGTTGCCCACCGGATCAACGAAATTGGCGTGCAGACGGATCAGGAGGCGCAAACCGCCATGGCCTCGATCGGGACAGCCACCAACAAGCGCATGGCCGACATGATGGAAGCGCATGAAGACCACATGGTGTTTGCCCGCGAGGTTCTGGAAGCCAAGGCCAAGGCCGACGAACGCTTTGCCCGCCGCTTTGGGAAGATCATCGAGAAGCACGACAAGAACCTTTACGGCGGATAGATGACAGATCCTGTCACACCGGATCGCGACCATGTCGGGCTGACCGATCCTTTTGCCTCGCGACGGTACTTCAAGAAGTTTGAGTCGATCATCGGCCACATGACCCGCGTGGCCGGGGTGATGGAAGCCGAAGGCAGCCTGAGCAAGGACGAGGTCAAGGTTTTGACGCGTTATGGCGCGGCGCTGTCTTATACGTTTCGCGCGCTTAGCCTGAAATATCTGCTGGTGGGGCGGGATACGGGGCGGTTTTTCGGCAGTCTGGCGATGGACGCGCATGAAAGCGGATTTCCGGTGGCGGCCGAATTGCTGACTATGGCCAATGACGCGCAACAGGCCGCGCGGCATCTGGACAATATGCCGTCCACAGAGGCGCTGAAAGACCAGATGGTGCGGCAGATCATCGGCGATCTGGAATTGCCGACCAAACTGCAATTCGCACTGTCCCAACGGCTCTACTACGAAGAATTGCTGCGCGGGCACCTGTTCTGGGCGCAGAACGATCCGCAGGCCGTGTGGACGGGCAATCTGTCGGAACAGCGGCGCAGGTTTCTGCTGCACTGGGCCGTCTATGACAGCCAGATCAACCTGCCGACAATCTATCTGATGGAGGTCGAGGACACCGGCAAGACCGCCTTGCCCAAGGATCAGAACCGCTGGCCCGAGGCGCAGGCGCATCTGATGGCGCAAAGCCTGGGCGGGCTGAAACTGTTGACCATCGCACAGGGGTTTGACCGAGATTTTGATGATCTGCATCCAAAGCGGCTGCGCCGGTTCCATATCGGCCCGATGTATTCGCATGCGTATACCGCACAATCGGGTCCGCTGCGCGAGGTTCTGGCCGAGGCAAAATCACCTGAAGGGCAGGACTGGGCGCTAGTCTGGACCACCGAAGATCTGGAAAGCGAGCGGGTGATCGAAGAGCGTGCCGGCTGGTTTTCAAAGGTGGAGCGGCAGGTTTTTGCCCTTGATCCGTTTGCCGGGCGCGGTGTGGACACCGGTGCCACCCGCACCGAGCGCAGCATCATCCTGCCCCAGCGCCCCTATCAGGTTCTGGAAGAAAAGAACCCGCCCGGCTTTGCCAGTGTGCGGAAATTTGTAGTGAGTCCGCAGGGGCGTGTTCTGTCCTATCGATGACGGATGCCTCCGGCGGGAGTATTTTGGGAAAGTGAAGATATGAGCCTGACCTCGGACCAGATGGAACTGCGCGAAGACGATATTGTGGGGCATTACCCTGCTGTTACGGCCATGCTGGAAGGGTTTGACCACACGCCCCGGATCGGGGTGGCAGACTCGGACGAGACACCGGAAAAATCCAGCGGGATCGGATCCCGGCGGCGGTTTCGCACCACCACACCCGGCCTTGTCACGCGGTCGACGGCGCGCAGCGAAGGGGTGCAACTGCTGGCGCGGATCGAGGCTGCGGATGGCGGGGATGCGCTGACATCGCCGTTGCAGGCGACGGTGATGAACGTGCTGCGGCGCGCGGTGTCGATCGCGCTGGCGGTGGCGGATCAGTACGGTGCGCAAACCGGGCTGGGCGATCTGAAACGGGCGAATTTGCAGGGGTCACTGGCGGCCGCGCGCAAGACCGAGTTTTCCGAATTGCTGGCGGCCGAGGCACTGATCACGCTTTATGTGTTTGGCAACGCCACGGCCTATCTGTTGTCGCCGCACCTGTCCGAAGTCACGGTCGAGGTCGGTGAGGTTGAAGAAATACTGACTGACAACGGGCAACTGGCGCTGCATGGCGCGCTGTGGGAACTGGATCAGGACATCGGCGCACATGCCGGTGACGATGCGCGCCTTGTGGCGACGGTGGCGGCCTTTGCCGAACAGCTGATGGAAAAGGTTAAGTTGCGCGCCCAGACCGCCGGGCGGCTGGAGCCGTTCAACGGCGCCGCGTGGCACGTGGCGGCGGATGATCTGACGATCCGCGGATTTTCCCCCAGTTCCAAGGCAAAATCGACCACCCTGACGATGACGTTCAAGAAACCGAACGAGGTGGTGGGCAACCATATTGCCAAGTATCAGGCGATGAAGCTGGCCAAGATGCTGATGGCCTATGATTTTGACAGGCGCCTGAACCCGTTTGCCGAACTGGGCGGGTTCATCTTTACCTTCATGGGGGATGGCAAGCCGGGCACGGGCAAGACGACCCTGATCCAGATGATGGCGGGCATGATCAACGACTATTGCCAGATTGCAGGCTATCCGTTCCGCTACCAGAATCTGAGCACGGGCAATATCGACAGCTATCAGGGCAAATCGGGGCAGAACGCCAAGGCGTTCATCGACACGATCATCGACCCGTCGGTAATCGGGTTCGGCACAATCGATGATATCGACACGCTTGCAGGCAAACGCGGTGATCGCCAGTCCAGCGCCGGCCAGCTTGAGATTACGGCCGTGCTGATGGAAAGCTTTGCCGGGGCCAATACGGTGGTGCGCGGCAACTGTACGTTCGGGATGTTTTCGAACTATCCCGAAAATGTCGATGATGCGCTGCGCCAGCGCGCCGGCGCGCGGTTTCTGGTTGATGGTCCGATCACGCGCGAGGATTATATCGACATCCTGTATCTGCTGATGGGCAAGAACCACGACATTCCGCTGGGCGATCACGATGCCTATGCCGCGCAAGAGATCAAGAAGGCGGTCGCCGCCTCTTTCGCATCGCATGCGCGACCGCACGAGGACGGGTTGTTGCGGGTCTATGAACAGGTCAGAGGCGACATCGGCGCGCTGGATACGATTGCCAAGCTGGGCACCTATCTGAAAGGCATTCAGGAGGCGGATGACCGTTTTACCGGCCGCGCGATCAAGAACATCACAGACGCGGTCAAGGTGCGGGCAATGGATTTCGAACTGCCCGACGAGTGGATGGAAAACCCCGATCTGTTCCTGTTTCAGGATTACGACACGAAAATGAACATGATCAAGGAACTGCGCCAGCCGATCACGGTTGAGATGGTGATACAGGAAATCAACCGCTACGCGGATTCAGAATTCCGCTATGCGGATAAATCCGACGAGGTGGCGATTGACAACATGGTGCGCGAATACGAGCGGACCGAAGCGGCGAAGAAGCGGTATCTGGAAGGGAAATAGAGCTTCATGCTTACAGATGTGTTTTTCACAAGATACGAAGAGACAGCACTGTTTAGGAGTTTGCTTCGGCGAGAAAAAAGAACGCTACATCAGTGCTTTACTATACTTGAAGATTTCCACCCCTACTGGGGAGAAGTAGGTAAAGAACAAGAATCGAGTGCCAGTTTTTGGGCGGAAGTTCATAAAAGGCTTGCCAATGAGCTAGGTGCTCGTTGGTTGTCCGATGCTTATTATCAGACCGACGTCGGCCTCGGAGAATACAGGCGGACCGAAAGCAGGCAAAGGCCGTACATAGAAATTTGTAGAAACTGGTATTCCGCGCAAAAAGCATTGGATGCTGATATTGATCAATACCTAAAGGAAAGGCTCGGTCTAATCGAGGTCGGTTTGCGACAGAAGTATGAGCGTGCAGAGGCAATGCGTGATACTGTGAAAATAGGCGGCCCAGTCGCGGATATGGTCTCTAAGGCTTACCAACTAGAAATTCAAAAATATGAAGACGCTGCCGCCGAAGTTAACTCCAGATTTCGCGCTGCAAACTTTCCTTTGCACTATCACAACGGCTTTTTTCAAATAGAGGCTGATCAATTAGTCTCACACGAAATCGAACAACCATTTTGGAGTCTAGTTTCTGAACCAATCTGGCAAAATGTTGATTTGGACATGAAAGAAGCGGTTGATCAGAGGGACAATGGAGGAAAAGATCCAGCATTTTTTGCGGCCAAAGCGCTCGAAAGTACACTCAAAATCATTTCAGGCGAGCTATGTGCGACCCATGGGAAAGAAAATGGAGCTCACAGTTTCATTGACAACTTATCAAAGAAAGATCTGGTTTTCTTGGAGGTTTGGGAAAAGGAGTTACTCAAGGCTTATTTTTCAAAGGTTCGGAACCAGCTTGGTCACGGCCCCGGAAGCGAACCGATGCCGCAACTCACAGTGTTTCAAACTTCTTGGGCAATCGAAGGTGCAATGTCATGGATAAAAATGCTCGTCCTTCGGTTTGAAGAGAAGAGGGGTTCATCCCTATGAAACGGCTTATCCAACGTGGCCTGATGTTCGGTAACCTGATCGAGGTTGCCTCGCCCGCGCTGGTGGACCGGTATAACCGTGCGCTCAAGCATCTGACAGGCAAGACTACGCAGCTGTCCGATTTCCACATCGACATTTCCGGCTATTCGCCCGAGATCGGGGACGAGCTGAACGACCATCTGTATCTGAACCATGCCGGGGTGAACCGGCAGTTCATTCTGCTGACGACCGATCAGAAACGCGCGCCGCTGCTGAATACGAAATTTTCAACCTCGCGCGGGATATTGCGCCAGTTCATCACTGAAAACGAGGCGCAGTTATTTGCACTGACGGCCCGGGATGCCGTGGCGGGGGAGCTGGTGAATTCGGTCTATGATGTGTCTTCGCCCAAACGTCTGTTCGATATCCGCAGCGTCACCGTCGAGGCCGATACCACAACCGGCACGGTGCGCGATGCCAAGGCGCTTGGCGATATGGTGGACCGGTTCAAAACCGCCGAGGACGGCTGGTTTGATGATGTGCTGATCGCGGACATGATCACATTGGCCAAACGCACCGGCGATGTGACGCGCAATCCGGTCAAGCTCAGACACATGAAATTCGAACAGGATAATTTCTGGACCGCACATTTCGGCGGGCTCTACCTGTTTCGCGGGGTCGAACATCCGGCGCTGATATCGGTTGGGCCCAAGGCGCCGCTGGGCGAATTGCCGATCCAGTATGTGCTGGATTTTTCCGAACCCAACAGGATCGCGCGGTTTTTCGAATTCAACGGGCTGGTCGAACCCATCGTCAAGGCGCGTGGCATCGATGCCGCCGCTATCCTGCGGCAAAAGATTGATTTCATCGTGGTGGATGCCGCAACCCAAAGCGGCATTGATCTGAAGGGGGCGACGCGGCGTGATATCAGGCGGCTGGCGCGCGAAAACGCCGCCGGTCTGCCGCCCGAATTCCACGCCCTGTCCGCGCTGCTGCGCTGGGCCGAAGATGGCGGTCCATGGCCGCGGATCGCGTCTGACCACCCGGCCTATTTCTATACGCTGCGCGCTGCCGATACACCCGACCGTGATCTGGTGAACATGCTGCTTGCCGAACTGACCCCAAAGGATATCCGCCAGTTGTTCATCTGCCACAAGGATGCGTTCTATCAGCGTTATCAGGGCTGGAGCGAGGCCAAGAAATCCTATGTGGTTGATTTTCTGGACCGGGAATATCAGGTAGACAAGGCAGGTGCGCGCCGCGCGTTGTTCGGGCATGATGCGCCGATGGAAGAACCTGCAGCCCCCGATCCCCGCGATCTGATTGATCGTGTCGGACCCTGGGGCGCGGTCAGGAAGGGGTAGCCATGTTTGCACTGGGTCGTTTGCTTGTCATCGGATTTGTGGTTCTGACCATCATCTACGTTGCCCTGTCGTTTTATTCGCGCGCGGTGCGCAAGGGAAAGCTGCAGCGCGAATGGGACGAAGAAGGCATGGAAGGCGACAAGGACGCATGGGTGCAACAGGGACTGGAAGACTATGACGGATCGCTGCGGCGCAAACTAATCCTGGGGGTTTACGTTGTGCCGGTTGTCGTGGTGTCGATCATCATCTATCTGACCAATTTCCACTAGGGGACGGGCGAAATGAAATACATCAAGTGGGCTTTGATCATTGCTGTCTGGGTCTTCATCGGCAGTTTCCTGCATTATACGCTGCCGCAACGCGACGTGGTGCGGATTACAGATACCTATCTGGAACGCATCGATTTCGGCGAGAATTCGATCTTCTGGTCGCATGCGCAAACCGGCGACAACCCGAACCTCACGAACCGCGATGTTTTCTTCATTCAGGCGTTCAAGGACAACGGCAAGCCGATCATCTACCGCAACGAAGATACCGGTTGGGGCTGGCCGCCGTTCTTCAAATTCGACACCTCGAACCTGCAGGCCGAAGCATCCGATCTGGAATCCAAGACAACGGCCGGTGGCGCGCAATGGGCTGTGATCCGGCATTACGGCTGGCGCAACGAATTCCTGTCGATCTATCCCAATGCGCTGGGTGTCAAACCGGCCACGGGCCCGGATCACCAACTGGGCCTGCCTTGGCTGAATATCATTATCCTGACGCTGCTGGCCGCACTGGTCTATGGTATCTGGGTACGCTGGCGGCGGTTCCGCCAACGCCGGATCGATCCGACGCTGGAAGAAATTTCAGACAGTTGGGAGGCCGCCGGCGATGCGGTGGACGAACGGCGCGGGCGTATCCGGCGCTGGTTTGACAGCTGGCGCAGCAAGTAGCCGCGCCAGCGCAATCACGCCTTTTGCAGCATCCGCCCCAACGGACGCCCGCCCAGAATATGCAAATGCAGATGCGGCACTTCCTGAACGCCATGTGTGCCGGTGTTTGAAATGGCGCGAAACCCGTCGCCCCCCGCACCGGGCTGAACGCCGGTGATTTTGCACACCTCGCCGATGGCGCGGGTAAAGCCGATGATTTCCGCATCCGATGCTTCAAGCGCGAAATGGTCATAACACACATAGGGCCCTTTCGGGATCACCAGCACATGCACTGGCGCCTGAGGATATAGATCGTTGAACGCCAGCGCGTGTTCGGTATCCAGAACCGTGCTGTTCGGAATCTCGCCGCGCAGGATTTTGGCGAAAATATTCTGGTCGTCATAAACATAAGCCATCATGTACCTCAGTCGGAAAACAAGTGTTCGGATGCCGTGACCTGATGCGCGTTGCCGTGTGAAATGGCAAGAAAAGCGGCCAGCTTTTCAGCATTTTTTTCTGGGTCATCCGTTTCACGCAACCGGTAGTGGTTTTCGAAATCGGCGTCGCGGATGCGGTCGCTTTCAAAGATCATGTCCTGCCGGATGGTGGGCAACAGCCGCTCCAGTGTCTCGGGCGGGGTGCGTTCCCCGGTAAGCCCAACCCGCATGGCATGCCCTTTCAAATAATCATCACTGAACTGGCATTCGATCTCAAGCAACCTGGTCACAGACCGGTCCGAACAGAAATCCTGCAACAGCTCGATGTTGTTGGGGTCCATGCAGACCAGCAGGCGATCGGTTTCGTAATAATCAAACAACATCCGCACCAGCGAACGGCGGTGCCGTGTACGTTTGCCAAGGGTCGTTTGAATGCCCCCCAGATCGGGAAGATCCGTATCTTCTTCGTTGAACAGATATTCGATTGTCGGGATGTTGCTGACCGCGCGAATGCGTTCGACCATCCGTTTGGCGACGTGCCATTTCTTGCACACCACGATCAGCAATTCACGTTCGCGCCCCAGCGTGCTTTCGGTTTCCCAGAACCGGCTGGCAAAACGCCGACCGATCCGGCCCCGCCCGGTCAGGAATTTGAACAGGCTCTGGGCTTCGTTCGAAATCTGGAATTCGACACCGCTTGCCGCATAAAGCGCGCCCAGCCGGCGCTTCAGTTCGCGCGCCTCGGGGCTGATCTTGCGGGCAAAAAGGAAATCCTGGCTTAGCAAAAGATCGTAGTGATCGTTGTAAAAGGTAATCGGCATCCCGTAATCGGAAAACATCAGGCAGGTCAATGTACGAGTCTCGATCTCGGTCTCGGGCACAAGATGGCGCACCAGTGTCTGGAAAAATGTTTCATCCGGTATCCATGTGGTACGGAAAAACCGGACGACATCACGCCTTGATTTGATGAAATCCAGTATCCATTCGATCGTGCGCCGCCGCAGGCACCACCACTGGCTTCCTATCTGAACCTGAATATCGGGTGGGATGCTGCGGGTCAGCCCAAGCCGTTTCTGAAACCCGTAGGCCGCATAGAACAGGCCGGGTTGTGTGCGTTCATTGAACAGATGCCGGTAGATCAACCGCTCCTGCTTCATTCCGGTCTTGATCCAGTCGCTTTCGAAAAAATCAAAGCTTTCGATGTAATCGACATCGCGGCTGTCCAGAAATTCATGGGCGTATTCAGCCGATTTGATCGCCATGCAATCGCCGGACAACATGTAGAAATGCGTGGCCCGCGGAAACGCGTCAACCGCAGCTTCGACCGCATGGATGCTGGCCTGCACCAAAGACCACGCCCCCCACCCGCATTTGATCCGCTTGCGGGCAAACACGACGTTCGGATTGTCCTTGAGCGCGCGCCGGATCATATCGAAATGCGCCGGCTTGGCCCGCGCATCGAAATGGATGGACATATAGTCGCCAACAGCGGTCAGCCGTTCAGCCTGGTTGATAATGGCCTCCGGGTCTTTGTGGCATAGCAATATGTAGGCGATTTTGGCCATTCTCGGAACGTGACTGCCCTTTTTTTTGTGTTGCCTACCGTGATACTGTTGAACACTGATTGAATAAACAGGATTTGTTTGCTTTTTTGTCGGATGAAGCAACTGTGGTCACATAAACGCGCCGCAGCGCATAGGAGCGAGCAGTATGGGCTTTCCCGGTACGTGGATGACAGAAAGCGAAAGCGTGGTCTATCGCGTGGTGCCCAAATGCGCCTGTTCGACGATCGGGCAGATCATGTATTATTCAGATCACGGCGTTTTCTTTGATGGCGATATTCACGACGCCAAGGGCGGCCTGCACAAATGGGC
The DNA here is from genome assembly GCF_003352045.1 of Sulfitobacter sp. JL08. Lineage (NCBI taxonomy): Bacteria > Pseudomonadati > Pseudomonadota > Alphaproteobacteria > Rhodobacterales > Roseobacteraceae > Sulfitobacter > Sulfitobacter sp. JL08. The sequence continues at coordinate 3,952,983 of NZ_CP025815.1, read as the reverse complement.
GCTGGAAGACAGCCAGCATCTGATTTCGGCCAATGTGCAGGATCACGCCTCTTACGCCTTTACCTGTGTGCGCAATCCCTACACCCGCATCCTGTCATCATTCTTTGATAAAATCTGCGGCATCCAGCGCAACGGCAAACGCTACCGGGGCAATCTGGTGCCGCTGCTGATCCAGAAATACGGCATCGAAGTGGGCGGTGATGATGGCAAGCAGGAGTTTGACCAGATCAAATCCTTCCGCCGCTTTTTGTTGTTTGCACGCGATTCCATCCGCTGGCGCCGCCCGATGGAGCCTGATATCCACTGGTCCGCGCAGTCGGGCCACCTGTCTACCTTCATTGTGAACGGTGGCCGGTACGACAACATTTTCTGGACCGAAAAATTCAATGACGGCATGCAATCGGTGCTCAACGCCGTGGAGACACCCCATTCGGTCGATCTTGCCAGCATCCCCCGTTTCAACGAAAGCGAAGGCCACGGACCCAAACGCGCCCATCCGGTCGAGGATTACTTTGACGATCTGTCAAAGCATCTGATGTTTGAAATCTACAAGCGTGATTTCCAGTTGTTCAAATACGATTTCGATGATCCATCCAACAAGATGCCGACCGGCGAAATCGATCTGGATGAAGTGCACATTAAATTGGGCGACTGACTGCCGAAGCAGGCAAGTATTTATGAAAAGATGAAGACAGGCCGGTCTTCATTTGTCCAAAAATACTCAAAAAATCCGACAGTTATTGCAACCGCGCCAGCAGGTCGAGCGAAGGCTGCCCCGTTACGGCCAGCCCGTTAGCGCTTTGATAGGCGGTGATCGCAGCCGTGGTTTTCGATCCGATCACGCCATCGGTGCCGCCGGTGTCGAACCCGGCAGCGGTCAGCCCCTGTTGCAGGGCGCGGCGGTCGTTGATCGTCATGCCGCTGGCATCGGGGGGAAAGCTGCCCTGGATCGGCGGTTTGCCGATGATCCGGTCGGCCAGATGGCCGATGCCGATCACATAGCTTTCCGAATTGTTGTAGCGTGTGATCGTGGTGAAATTGCTGAACGTCATGAAGGCGGGGCCGCGGGCACCGGAGGGGATGATCACCGAAGCGCGGCCGTAATCCGGCACGGTGCGCCCGTTCATATCGCGCACCCCCATACTGGCCCAATCCGCGGTGGACCGGGCCGTACCGCGCCCGGTGAGACCGGTGTTGAACCCTTGCGGCAGGCGCACCTCGACCCCCCAGGGCTGGCCACGGGTCCAGCCGTTCTTAGCCAGATAAGCCGCCGCCGAGGCCAGCGCGTCGGTCGGATCATCCGACCAGATATCGCGCCGCCCGTCGCCGGTGAAATCCACGGCAAAGGCTTCGTAAGATGTGGGAATGAACTGGGTGTGGCCCATGGCACCGGCCCAGCTTCCGGTCATGCGATCCGCTGTTGTGTCGCCGTACTGCAGAATCCGCAGGGCCGCGATCAGCTGTTTTTCAAAAAACGTGCCGCGCCGCCCGTCAAAGGCCAGTGTCGACAGCGACGAGATTACCGGAATGTCGCCGCGCCGCTCGCCATAGCGGCTTTCCAGTCCCCAGATTGCGGTCACATATTGCTTTTCCACGCCATAGCGCGTTTCGATCCGGGACAGGGTGGCATCGTACTGGCGCAGTTTGGTCCGGCCCGTGGCGATCCGCTCGTCCGACGCGGCGATGGCCAAGTAATCTTCCAAAGAGCGTTTGAATTCAGTCTGGTTGCGGTCCCGTTCGATCACGCCGGGCAGATATCCGACACCGCGAAAGGCCCGATCGATCGTTGTGGCGGATATTCCGGCGGCGGCAGCGCGGCCCCGGAACCTGGCCACCCAGGCATCAAACCCGGCATTCGGAACCGATTGCATGCGTGTCGCTGACGCCGTGGAAGATGAGGACGAGAACGATGTGACATTGCCGCCACAGGATGCCAGTGCCGTTGCCGCCAGTCCAAACCCCATCATGCGTCGTGTCAGCATCGGTTTCACCCTTTTGTCTGTGCCGCGTTGTCCCACATCTACCGCAGCGGCGCGCGACATCAAGGTGCAAGCGGCGGGATCGGTGGATTTGCGCGGGTTCGGGCGTGCGCGCCATCTTGCGCTGTCAGGCGTCACCGCCTACATCTGCCTGCCATGGCCCAGAAAAAATCAGACCCGAACTACAAGGTGATCGCCGAAAACCGGCGTGCGCGGTATGATTACGCGATCGAGGATGATCTGGAATGCGGCATCATTCTGGAAGGGTCCGAGGTGAAATCCCTGCGCGCGGGTGGTGCCAATATTGCCGAAAGCTATGCCGCCGTTGAAGACGGCGAATTGTGGTTGGTGAACAGCTATATCGCGCCCTACGAAGGGGCCAGAACATTCCGCCACGAAGAACGCCGCCGCCGCAAGATGCTGGTATCGCGCAAGGAACTGGAGCGCCTGTGGAATGCCACGCAGCGCAAGGGCATGACGCTGGTCCCGCTGGTGATGTATTTCAACCATCGCGGCATCGCCAAGCTGAAGATCGGGATCGCCAAGGGCAAGAAAAACCATGATAAACGCGATACCGAAGCCAAGCGTGACTGGTCGCGCCAGAAGGCCCGATTGCTGAAAGACCATGGATAAGACGGGCGGCGTGACGCTGTTCGGGTTCACGCCCAGCGTTTACACCCGCGCCGTGCAGATGGCCCTGATCGAAAAATCCGTTGCGTTTGGTTTTGTCGAGGCTGATCCGTTCGAGGATCCACCTTCGGACGCGCTTGCGCGGTTACATCCGTTCGGGCGGGTTCCGGTGTTGCGCGATGGCGGCTTCACCCTGTACGAGACAAGCGCGATTTTGCGCTATGTGGATGACATCGCGCCGCGTCCGCCACTAGTGCCTGCCGCTGTCAAAGCCCGGGCGCGGATACAGCAGGTGATTTCGATCATGGACGCGTATGGCTACCAGCCGCTTGTGCGCGATGTCTTTTCGCATCTGGTCTATCGCCCGGCACTGGGGCTTGACGCTGATCCGCAAAAGGCGGCAGCGGGGCTTCGGGCCGCACCGGCTGTTCTGGGCGCGCTTGAGGATATCGCCGCCGAGGGCCACGTTCTGGACGGGCAGAGTGTGACACTGGCCGATCTGCACCTGTCCCCGATGATCGGGTATTTTGCCATGGCCGCAGAAGGGCGCGATATGATGCGCCGGTTCACGGCGCTGTCGCGCTGGTGGGACAAGGCGCAAGCGCGGCCGTCCTATCAGAGTGTATGCGGGGATGCGACATAAGCCCGCCGTAGCCTTGCCAGTGCGCGCCCCTGCTTGTAGGTCATAGGCAACCTTGGCCAAGCGGATAAAGATGATGACAGACGATCCAAAAACCCTTGTTTCCACGGACTGGCTGGCAGCCCATATGAAGGATCCCGACCTGCGGATTCTGGATGCGTCATGGTACCTGCCCGATACGGGGCGCGATGCACAGGCTGAATACCAGGCGGCGCATATTCCCGGCGCACGGTTTTTCGATATCGATGATATTTCCGATCACCGGTCTGACCTGCCTCATATGGCACCCCCGATCGAAAAATTCATGTCACGGCTGCGCGCGATGGGTGTGGGCGACGGGCATCAGGTTGTTGTCTATGACGGTGCCGGGCTGCTGTCGGCGGCGCGGGTGTGGTGGCTGTTCCGCCTGATGGGGCAGCGTGATGTTGCGGTTCTGGATGGCGGGTTTCCCAAATGGCAGGCCGAGGGCCGCGAGACTGAGGATCTGCCGCCCGTTGTACGGGATCGCCACATGACGGTGCGGTTCCAGAATCAGCTGGTGCGCGATGTCACGCAGGTGGCGTCGGCCTCGAAGCTGGGGGATCACGAAATTCTGGATGCCCGTTCGCCGGCGCGGTTTCGCGGCGATGCGCCGGAACCCCGCGAAGGGTTACGCAGTGGGCACATTCCGGGATCGCGCAACGTCTTTTATGCCGATCTTCTGAATGAGGATAAGACCATGAAAGACGCATCGGACCTGAAAGCCGTGTTCGAGGCATCTGGCGCGGATCTGTCAAAGCCGGTCATCACCACCTGCGGGTCGGGTGTGACGGCTGCGATCCTGAGCCTTGCACTGGAACGGATCGGCAAGACCGATCACACCCTTTATGACGGATCATGGGCGGAATGGGGCATGTTCCCGACCGTGCCCGTTGCCACAGGAGACGCATAACCATGCTGAGCAATCTGAAACCACAGCCGGCCGACGGCATCCTGATGCTGATGCAGCAGCTGAAGGACGATCCGCGGCCTGTCAAAATAGATCTTGGGGTGGGCGTTTACAAGGATGCCACCGGCAACACGCCCGTGATGCGGGCGATCAAGGCCGCAGAGCACCGGTTGTGGGAAGAGCAGACAAGCAAAAGCTATGTCGGGCTGGCCGGCGATCCTGCGTTCAGCGATGCGATGATCGCACTGGTTCTGGGCGATGCCGTGGCCCGCGCAAACGTGGCCGCGGCGGCCACGCCGGGGGGAACGGGTGCGGTACGTCAGGCGTTTGAACTGATCAGAATGGCCAATCCGGACGCGCGGGTGTTTGTATCAAACCCGACATGGCCGAACCACATTTCGATCCTGAAATATCTTGGGATGCCGATTGTCGAGTACCGGTACTTCGACGGAGACACCCGCGCGGTGGATTTTGACGGCATGATGCAGGATCTGGCGCAGGCGCGGGCCGGGGATGTAATTTTGCTGCACGGATGTTGCCACAACCCGACTGGCGCGAACCTGAACATGACAGAATGGCGCGCGGTGGCCGATCTGTTGAACAAGACCGGTGCCGTGCCGATGATCGACATCGCCTATCAGGGGTTCGGTGACGGTTTGAGTGAAGATGCGCTGGCAACACAGTTGATCGCGTCTTCTGTGCCGGAATGTCTGATTGCGGCCAGCTGTTCCAAGAACTTTGGCATCTACCGCGAACGCACCGGCCTGTTGATGGCGGTATCGCAGGATGCGGGGCAACAGGCGCTCAGCCAGGGCACACTGGCATTCCTGAACCGGCAGAACTATTCGTTTCCGCCCGATCACGGTGCGCGGCTGGTGACAATGATCCTGAACGACGACGCACTGCGCGCCGACTGGCAGGCCGAACTGGAAGAGGTTCGGTTAAGCATGCTGGGGCTGCGCACCGCGCTGGCGGCGGAATTGCAGCGGCTGTCGGGATCGGACCGGTTCGGATTCATCGCACAGCACCGCGGCATGTTTTCACGTCTGGGCGCAAGCAAGGACAAGGTCGAGGAACTGCGGGCCAAACACGCGATTTACATGGTGGGCGACAGCCGCGTGAACATTGCCGGTCTGAACAAGGACACCGTGCCCATTCTGGCCAAGGCGATCATCGACGTCGGCATCTGAAGATCGCGCGATAGAAAAAAAGCGGTTTCCGCCAGACTGCATTGGTTCGCGTTACTTTAATTCGGGAGAGCCTGCCTCGCGGCGGCGTTTCTGCGAAGGCTGTCCGCACGCGGTAAAGCTGGTGTTGTGGGCGAGGGCTGAATTGAGGCCTTTTTGGCTGGTGCTGCGGCGGAAACGAATGCCTGCTGTACCGCTGAAATCCACAAAAACCGCATTCAGATTCTGGTATTCCAACGAAACCTACCGCTGGTGCGCCGACGGTTGTCAGCGTGGACGGTTACTCGGCCACGAGGATTGATTTGCTAGTAGCGGAATTCTGTCTCGCCTCGGCCAGCAACCAATCGCGGAATGCGCGGATAAGCGGGTCATTGCGGCGCGTCGCCTTGGTTGCAATGGCGTAGATGGTAAAGGGGATTGTCGTCGCCTTGAACAAACGCACTAGACGGCCTTCCGCCACTGTTGGGCCGACGACCGCCTCATAGGCCAGCGACACGCCCAAGCCTGCCTCAGCGGCCGTGGAGGCATATTCGCAATTTGGATATATCGGGTCGCCCTCGGCCAGTTCGGCCACAACGCCAGCAGCGCGAAACCATGCAGGCCATTGATCGTCAACTTCGTCCCGAAACAGGGTCAGGCGAAGCAAGTCGCGCGGGTGGGATATGCTTTCACGCTCCAGTAACGCAGGAGACGCCACCGGGTAACGCGCCGAATGAATGAAGGGCACGACATCAACGCCCTCTTCCGCATCATCGCGCCACTTGATCACGACATCGGCATTGTTGGTTGAAAAATTGGTAGATGGTGCTCCCTCGGCGATGTGCAGTCGGATTGCCGGCGCATGTTGAAACCTTGCCATGCGCGGCAACAGCCAGCGAGCGGCAAACCCGGGCGTGGACAGGACCCGCAAGGTCTGCCCGTGCGTTCCTGCCCGTGCTGCGCGCGTGCTGTCATCCAGATGATCCAGCAACTGCGACAGCCGGCCGGCATAGTCGCGTCCTGTGCCCGTCAGACTGATCCGGTTGCCCTCGCGCCGGAAGAGCGCCGTCGCAAGGTAATCCTCAAGAGCTCGGATTTGATGCGAGATTGCAGAGGGGCTCAGGCAAAGTTCATCCGCAGCAGCTTTAAAGCTCAAGTGCCGGGCTGCTGCCTCGAAGGCCTTCACGGCTGAGAACGGAGGGAGCCGCCGTTTCTTCACAAGTGAATTTTCCTCGTCAGGCGATGAATTACGATCCTTTGCAGTCAAGCATACCTGCTGGCTAGACTTCTGGCAAATCAACACTTGCCGGACGGAGGGAGCCATGCTCTTGACCCAACGCGCCACGGTTGCCGTGGCCGCCCAGCTTCTTATTGCCTATTCGAGCATTGCCGGAGCCGAACCCAGTTCCATCCAAGCCGGGCTAATTGAAGAGCTTCACTATTGGATCGACACCACAACAGTTCTTCCAGCAGCAGACACCTCTGCCACAATCGTGTTTGTGGATGCTCAGGACTTGGCAGAACCAAGCGAGATGGCATCAATGATCGGCAGCACTCCGCGTGGGCTTTATGACCCTGACACCGGAACTATTTCGTTGGTCCGTCCGTGGAGCGCGGAAAACCCGCAGGACGTTGCCGTGCTGCTGCATGAACTCGTGCATCACCGTCAGGGCGGGAAGCACTTTTATTGCGAAGCAGCCAAAGAGCACGCCGCTTACCATGTTCAGAAGAACTGGTTGGCCGAACGCGAAATTACACTCGACGTCAACTGGATCGCGATCGTACTAGCCTCAAGTTGCGCTGTACGCGATACTCACCCCTAAGGAGCCATAGCTGCCATTGGCGTGATTGCGGCGAAAGGCGGAAAAGTCCACCCAACTGACCAACACGGTCTGCGGACATTTCCGTAAAAAAACCCGGGCGCGAACGCCCGGGTATACTCGTCACCCCACCATTTCAGGTTGGTTCAGCCTTTGGAGAACTCGGGATAGGCTTCCATCCCCAGTTCGGCCATGTCGAGGCCGTTAATCTCGTCCTCTTCGCTGACGCGGATGCCCATTGTCGATTTCAGGATCAACCAGACGATCAGCGAGGCCACGAAGGTGAAGATACCATAGGCGAGGATGCCCAACAGCTGAGTGCTCAGGCTTGCATCGCCATAGAAGATCACCGCGATGGTGCCCCAGATGCCGGCAAACAAGTGCACCGGGATCGCGCCGACAACGTCGTCGATCTTCATCTTGTCGAGGAAGGGCACGGCAAAGACAACGATCACACCGCCAATTGCACCGATCCACAGGGCGCCGAACAGGGTTGGTGCCAGCGGTTCGGCGGTAATTGCCACCAGACCGGCCAGCGCGCCGTTCAGAACCATTGTCAGGTCCGGTTTCTTGTAAAGCACCTGCGTCAGGATCAGCGCGGTGACCGCACCGGCTGCCGCCGCCATGTTGGTGTTGGCAAAGATCCGCGACACGTCAGATACGTCGCCAACTGTTCCCATGGCCAGTTGCGAGCCGCCGTTGAAGCCGAACCAGCCCAGCCACAGGATGAAAGTGCCAAGTGTCGCCAGTGCCAGGTTTGAACCGGGCATCGGGATAACCTTGCCGTCCTTGCCATATTTGCCGATACGCGGGCCAAGGATCAGCGCGCCTGCAAGCGCGGCCCAGCCGCCGACCGAATGCACAACTGTCGAACCGGCGAAGTCCGAGAAGCCGGCCTCGGACAGCCAGCCGCCGCCCCACTGCCACGAGCCCGAGATCGGGTACAGGACACCCGTCAACACGATGACGAAGATCAGGAACGGCCACAGCTTGATCCGTTCGGCCAGCGCGCCCGACACGATCGAGGCGGTGGCGGCAACGAACACCAGCTGGAAGAAGAAATCGGATCCGACCGAAGCATAATCAAGCGCCGCATCGGCGGCGGCCACGCCCACCGGGTCAAGTACGGTTTGCGAGAAGAACGGGCCGACCCAGCCTGCCATGATCCAGCCATCGCCGGGATACATCAGGTTGAACCCGATCAGCCAGTACATGATCGCGGCAAAGGAATAGAGCGCGATGTTCTTTGTCATCTGCATGGTGACGTTCTTGGAACGCACCAGCCCGCCTTCGAGCATCGCAAAGCCTGCGGCCATGAAGAACACCAGAAAACCGGCCATGCAGAACAGCAGGGTGGTCATGATATAGGGGCCGATCTCGTCGAAGCCCGGCGTGGCATCCTGTGCCAGCGCAAGTGACGGCAGCGCGGCCATTGCCGCCGCGACCGGAAGAATTTTGATCAGTTTCATCGGTTTGTTTTCCTTGGTCTGGCACATTTTCAAAGCGCCTCGTCGTTGGTTTCGCCGGTGCGCACGCGGATCGCCTGCTGCACGTCCAGCACGAAAATCTTGCCGTCGCCGATCTTGCCGGTCTTGGCTGTCTTGGCGATGGTTTCGACGACCTGATCAGCCATCGACGCCGCGACCACGATTTCGAGTTTGATTTTCGGAACGAAGTTCACCGCGTATTCCGCGCCGCGATAAATTTCTGTGTGACCCGATTGAGAGCCGAAGCCCTTTATTTCCGTCACCATCATGCCGCGCACGCCTGCGTTGGTCAGCGCTTCGCGGACCTCTTCCAGCTTGAACGGTTTGATTGTCGCAATGATGAGTTTCACCTTTGTCCCCTTAACTTGGCAGGAAGTCCTGCATTTCGCACTTGCAGAAAAATGCGCGACTGCAGCGTGAATGAAAGGGAATTACGGTGCGCAAAGCGGCTGGCGCTGGTGTAATTTGCACAATTTTTGCACAGAAAAGGTGTTTTGCCTAAAAAATGGGCTAACTAAAAAGGCATACAGAGAAAGTCTGTGCCTCAACATTCCGAAGAAGGCATAGTAGTCTGTCCGAAAGAACAGGCTCGGGCAGGGCATCAATGAGTGATTCATCGCGTCGAAAACCGCCTTTGGTGGCGGACAAACGCTATCCTTCGGGATCGGCGTCAAAATCGGCGCGCAAGGCCAAGCCAAAAGCCGCGCCGCGCAAATCCAGACCCAAACGGACGCGAAGGCCGATGCGCGGGCCGTTGCGCTGGCTTCTGGCGCCGGTGCGGTGGCTGTTGCGTCTGCTGTGGGGGATCGGGTGGCGCATCGGCGCGATCATGGCGGTCATTCTGGCGCTGGCGATTGGTTATGTGTACCTGACATTGCCCAACATGACGTCATTGCTGGACGGGCGCGCCCGCGGATCGGTGACGTTGATGGACCAGACCGGCGCTGTGTTCGCGTGGCGCGGGGATCAGTTTGGCGGTGTGGTGACGACCGATACCGTTTCCCCGCATCTGAAGAACGCGATTGTCGCGACAGAAGACCGCCGGTTCTACCGCCATTTCGGCATCAGCCCGCGCGGTGTGGCCAGCGCTGTGCGCATCAACCTGCGCGAAGGGCGCGGGCCGCTTTCGGGCCATGGCGGATCGACGATTACGCAGCAGACGGCGAAACTGCTGTGTCTGGGCGTGCCCTATGATCCGGAATCGGGCATGAGCGAAGCCGACTACGAGGCCGACTGCCGCCGTGGCACTATCCAGCGCAAGATGTACGAAGCGATTTTTGCGATGGCGATGGAGGTCAAATATTCGAAAGACGAAATTCTGACGATCTATATGAACCGCGCTTTTCTGGGGGCCGGTGCGCGCGGATTCGAGGCCGCAAGCCAGCGTTATTTCGGCAAGTCCGCCGCCGAGGTCAATCCGGCCGAAGCCGCGATGCTGGCGGGGCTGCTGGTCGCGCCCAGCCGTTACGCGCCGACTAATGATCTGGACCGGTCGCAGAACCGCGCGGCAACCATTGTCCGCCTGATGAGCGAAGAAGGCTATCTGACCGAGGCCGAGGCCGCCTATGCGCAGGCCAACCCCGCTGTATTGTCAGAAGCCGCAGAGGCGCGCGCCGGCGGGTATTTTGCCGATTGGGTGATGTCCACCGGGCCGGAGTTTTTTACCCGCAAAACGACCGAAGACGTGATCATTCGCACCACGCTGGACCAACGCATCCAGAAAGCCGCCGAGGCGGCGATGATATCGGTTTTCGAAAACAAGGTGCGTGAAGGATCAAAGGCGCAGGCTGCCATTGTCGTCATGTCGGCAGATGGTGCGGTACGTGCGATGGTGGGCGGGCGCAACACCAAGGTGTCGGGTGGTTTCAACCGGGCCACGCAGGCGCTGCGCCAGACGGGATCATCGTTCAAGCCGTTCGTTTATGCCACGGCGCTGGAACTGGGTTATTCGCCCAATGATGTGGTTCTGGACGAACCGTTTTGCATGAACATCCCCGGATCGGGCCAGTGGTGCCCGGAAAACTACACACGCAAGCATTATGGAACCGTCACGCTGACGCAGGCGCTGAAGGATTCTCTGAACGTGCCGGCGGTGAAGGTATCTGAAAGCGTCGGGCGCGAGAATGTGCGCAAGATCGCCGAGGATTTCGGGATCAAAAGCGATCTGGCGCTGGGCCCAGCCCTGGCGCTGGGGGCATCTGAAAGCACATTGCTTGAAATGACCGGAGCCTATGCCGGTATTCTGAACGGCGGGTCGGCCGTCAAACCCTATGGTTTGATCGAATTGCGCCTTCTGGGCGACCGGGAACCGCTGATGGGGGCCGGCGGCGGTATCGGAGAGCGGGTTATTCAGGAACGCGCGGCGCGGTCGCTGACCTATATGATGGAAAAGGTCGTATCCGAAGGATCGGGTGGGCGGGCTGCAATTGACGGGTGGCAACTGGCCGGGAAAACCGGCACGACGCAAGGCGCGCGGGATGCGTGGTTTATCGGATTTTCGGCCGATTACGTGGCGGGCATCTGGATGGGCTATGATGACAATTCCCCGCTGACCGGGGTGACAGGGGGCGGATTGCCCGCCGAAATCTGGCACGAGGTGATGGTGCGCGTGCTGGAAGGTGTGCCGCCCCGCGCGCTGCCGATGGATGTGCCGGGGGCGGGAACGAAAACCTTTGATCCGGGTGCGCAGCTGGGCGGCGGAACTTCTGGTTCCAATTCCACAGGGTCGATTATCGAAAACGTGCTGCGGGATATCTTTGGCGGTGGCAGTGGCGGTGGATCGTCCGGCCAGGCGCCCGCGTCGCCCAGCCGGTAACGCGGTTATCCCGCCTTGGCCAGATCGGCTGTCATCTGGTCGATATTGCCGCCGCGACGGTCCAGCATCGCGCCGATTTCGGCACGTTCGGCCAGCAACATGTTCACGCCTTCGATGAACATGTTGAAAAACAGATCGCGCCCCGACCGGTCAGACACCAGAAAGGTGACTTCGAACGGTTTCTGACCGCTGAGCTTGACCGTCGATCTGATCTCGTACCCGCTTTTGATTTTGCGGCTGGATTGAACAATCACCTGTCCACCGATGAAATCGCGAAACTGTTTGCCGTATTTTCGGGCGATGTAGCCCTGAAACGCGCGGGTGAAATTCTGGATCTGGGCAGCGCTGGCGGTGCGTCCGTCATTTCCCAAAGCGTATCTGGCCATGATCGGCACATCGGCGTAGCGCACGAAAATCTTTTCGAAATCCTTGATCATCGCGGATTCGGATTTGCCGGAACTGATCACTTTGTTGATTTCGCCGACCAACTGGTCAACCAGCGCCTTTGCCCCCTGTTCTGTCAGGGCGAACACGGATGTCGGCATCGAAAATCCGGCCACCGATGCGGCAAGCCCGATAAGTGTGGTACGTCTGTCAAATAAATTATTCTGCATAGGGGTCCTCGTACGGGTCATCATAGGGATCAGAGTAGAAATCATCATAGGGGTCTGAATAGGGGTCAGTGCCATCGTTTTCGCTGCCCTGTCCCAGTTCGAACCGCCGGTTCTGAATATAGATCAGGCGGCTTTGGGCATAGCTGTCGGCGCTTTCATACAGGATAAAGTCGATGGTTTCACTGAATCGGCCCCGATCACTGACGCTTGAGGCGACGGCGGCGCCATACCCCCAAAGCTGGTCAGATCCGCTGACAACATAGGCCAGCGGGTTGGTGAACAGATCGACAAAGCGGCCCGTTGCATCCCGTTCCGTGGACGGGCCAAGGAACGGCAATTCGATAAACGCGCCTTCGGGTGCGCCCCAGACATGCAGGGTTTCACCGAAATCTGTATCGTGATCGGGCACGTTGAATTCGTCAGCTGCATCAATCAGACCGCCGATGCCGATGGTCGAATTCATTGCGAAGCGGACAATTGCAAGGCCGGTGCCGCCCAGATCACCCTGAAGCAGGCTGTTCACGGCAACGCCGGGCATCGACAGGTTGCTTGAAAAATTACCGACAGCGGCCTGCACGGGTATGGGCACAATGGTCTGATAGCCCCTGCCAGCGGGACGCAGCAGCGCACGGTCAATTGATTTGTTGAATTCGTGTGTACGCCGGTTTTCTTCTTCGAACGGATCGAAGGCCTGGCTGACATCCCGGTTATCTGCATCCGGTGTTGTGCAGGCAACAAGCGTCAGCAACGCGACGAGCAAAACGCCCGTGCGCCAAAATCCTGCCCCTGAAGTCGCTGTGAGCTGTACCAAGAAACCAACCAGTCTGTAACTCGCGCCCTGATGAATCATTGTTGTCGGAATGCCCAGCGGGTGCGTGCGGGATTATTTTCAATGTGGCCTGACAGATACATGAGTTGGGCACGTTTTGTAACTGCTGTGTTCAGTTGGAAACCGGATGGGCGAAAGCCAGCTAAGGCGGTGTAATCTGTGTCAATTGGCCTTATTTTGACATGAAATTGCGTCTGGGCCCGGCAGGATGACATCCCGGTCAGAAGAGGATCGTTTTCCTGTTCACCGGGTTGTGAACCCGGATTTCCAGCTTTCCGTCGGACGCAAGGCCCGCTAGCGTCTGGCCGAACACTTTGAACAAGAGGATTTCCCGATGAGCATTGAATCGAAACTGACCGAACTGGGTGTCACCCTGCCGGATGCCCCCGCGCCCGCCGCCAACTATGTGCCTTATGTGCAGGTCGGCGACATCCTTTACGTATCCGGCCAGATTTCGAACGGGCCAGACGGGTTTATCACCGGCAAGCTGGGCGACAACATGAGCGTCGAAGACGGGGCGGCGGCTGCCAAATCCTGCGCGATCAGCCTGCTGGCGCAGGTCAAAGCCGCGTGTGGCGGCGATATCAACCGTCTTGTGCGGGTGATCAAACTGACAGGTTTCGTGAATTCCACGGCTGATTTCACCGATCAGCCCAAAGTGATCAACGGCGCGTCTGATTTCATGGTTGCGGCTGTGGGTGATGCCGGGCGCCATTCCCGATCGGCGGTTTCCGCTGCGGCGCTGCCGTTGGGCGTTGCGGTTGAAATCGAGGGAATATTCCAGATCAAATGATCCCTCTTGCGTCTGCTTTTATCGACATTCCGCTGGCCCATCGTGCGTTGCACGATGTGTCGGACGGGCGCCCTGAAAACAGCCGGGCCGCCATCCGGGCGGCGCTGGACGCGGGCTATGGCATAGAGATTGATCTGCAATTGTCTGCCGACGGGCAGGCGATGGTGTTCCATGATTACGATCTTGGCCGCCTGACAGATGCCAAAGGGCCGATGAACGCCCGCACGGCGGTCGAACTGGCGCAAATTCCGCTGAAAGGCGGAACAGAGGGCATACCGACCCTGAAAGAGGTGCTGGAACTGATCAACGGGCGTGTGCCTTTGCTGATCGAAATCAAGGATCAGGATGGCGCGATGGGCGCCAATGTCGGCCCGCTGGAACAGGCCACCGCGCTGGCCATTTCAACCTATACCGGCCCGTTGGCCGTGATGTCGTTCAACCCGCATTCTGTTGCTGAAATGGCCCGCCTGTCACCGGATATGGCGCGCGGCATCGTCACCAGCGCCTATGATCCCGACGATTGGCCGCTGAGCACGAAGATGTGCGACGTGTTACGCGACATTCCGGATTATGACCGCACGGCTGCCAGTTTCATCAGCCACGAGGCCTGTGATCTGGATCGCCAGCGGGTGCGTGCCCTGAAACAGCGCGGCGCGCGTATCCTGTGTTGGACCATAAGGTCGCCCCTTGAAGAGGCAGAGGCGCGCCGGATCGCGGAAAACATCACCTTCGAAGGCTATCTGGCAGCATTGCCTGCTTGATTGCAGCGATGCGGGCCACACATACGACCCAAGGCAGGGACGCGATGGCTGAACAGGAAATCGAAATCAGGGTAGTGGATGCGCTGTCAAAGATTGACGCGTCTGACTGGGACAGCTGTGCCTGCCCCGAAGCAGCGACCGGCGACCGGCCCAATGACCCCTTTACCACCTACCGGTTTCTGAGCGCTCTGGAAGACAGCGGTTCGGTGGGCACCGGCACAGGCTGGCATCCGCATTATCTGACGGCCTATGCACAGGGCCAGCTGATCGCTTGCGCGCCGATGTACCTGAAATCGCATTCGCAGGGCGAATACATCTTTGATCACAACTGGGCCCATGCCTATGAACGTGCGGGCGGGCGATATTACCCGAAATTGCAGATCGCCGTACCGCATACGCCAGCGACAGGGCGACGGTTTCTGATCCGGCCCGGATTTGAAGAGGCCGGGTTTTCGGCATTGGTGCAGGGCGCGGTGCAACTGGCGCAGAACAACAGGATTTCGTCGCTGCACGTGACGTTCTGTACCAAAGAGGAGGCCAAACGGGGCGGTGATCTGGGCCTGATGGCCCGGACGACACAGCAGTTTCACTGGCTGAACCACGGCTACGAAAGGTTTGATGATTTTCTGTCCACATTGTCGTCACGCAAGCGCAAGAACATCCGCAAGGAACGGGCGCAGGCCAAGGCATTCGGCGGCACGATCGAAACCCTGACGGGCGATCAGATCCGTCCCGAACACTGGGATGCATTCTGGGTGTTCTATCAGGATACAGGCGCGCGCAAATGGGGCACGCCGTATCTGACACGGCGGTTTTTCGACATTGCGCAGGACAGCCTGCGCGATGACATGGCGCTGGTGCTGGCCAGACGTGACGGGCAATATGTTGCCGGAGCGTTGAACTTTATCGGGGCTGATGCGTTGTTTGGCCGATACTGGGGCTGCACAGAGCATCACCCCTGCCTGCATTTCGAACTGTGTTACTATCAGGCGATTGATTTTGCGATTGCCCGCGGTCTGGGCCGGGTCGAGGCGGGGGCGCAGGGAGAGCACAAGCTGGCGCGGGGTTATCTGCCCAGCCTGACCCATTCGCTGCACTGGGTCGGGGATCCGGGTTTTGCAGATGCCATCGCGCAGTATCTGCGCGCCGAACAGGCGGCAGTCGAGGAAGATGTAGAAATACTGACGGCCTATGGCCCGTTCAGGAAAGCAAATGTAGAGGAACAGGAATGACCGAGAAACTGTCTGAAGAAACCAGAGGCGCGTTGCTGGAACCGCTGTTCGCGTCCGGTTGGGAAATGGTGCCGGAGCGCGATGCGATCCGCAAAACATTCGTGTTCAAGAATTTCGTCGAGGCGTTCGGCTGGATGACACGGGTCGCCTTGTGGGCGGAAAAATGGGATCATCACCCGGAATGGGACAATGTCTACAAAACGGTGAATGTTGTGCTGACGACCCATGACGTGGACGGGTTAAGCACGCTGGATGCCAAGCTTGCCCGGAAGATGGACAGCCTTTAGGCCCGCCCAAGAATGACGCGCCCCATGGGGCGCGGCGCGATGCTTTGTCGCCTTCGGCGAAAGTATTTTGGAAAAGATGAAGAATGGGCCGGTGCCGTACGTGGGTTCGCACGGCGCCGGCTGTTGTGATCTTACATCGCGTCCAGCAGGGCCTCACCACCCGAGACGTCGCAGACGCCCGGGCTTTCTTCGGCCTGAAACAGCGTGACCGTGCCGTTATCAACCAGCATCGCGTAGCGTTTCGAGCGGGCCATCAGACCGGCGGGCGGGGCATCAAAATTCATGCCGATCGCTGTTGTGAACGCGCTTTGCGCATCCGCCAGCATTGTGATGCCGGCATCGGTTGCGCCGGTGGCTTCGCCCCATGCCTTCATGACGAAAGGGTCATTCACACTGATGCAGATGATTTCATCGACGCCTTTGGCAGCGAACTGATCCTTGGTGCGCACGAAGCTGGGCACATGGGCAGAATGGCATGTCGGCGTGAACGCGCCGGGCACTGCAAAAATCACGACCTTGCGGCCCTTGGTCTTGTCGGACAGGTTTACGGCTTCGGGGCCGTCTGCCCCCATCCGGACCAATGAAGCGTCCGGCAGTGCATCGCCTTGAGAAATTGTCATTATGTGTCGCTTTCGTGTAATTGCGTTTTGCTGTTTCAAGGATGTAGGGTTCGCCGAGGCAATGGACCACTGGTTTTCGTGCGGGAGAGCGTAAAATGAGCCACATCGTTGTGATCGGCGCGGGACAGGCCGGTGCGTCTTTGGTTATGCGCCTGCGCAATGGCGGCTTTGATGGTCAGATCACGCTGATCGGGGCGGAGCCGGTGCCACCCTATCAGCGGCCGCCGCTGTCCAAGACCTATCTGACCGGCGAGATGGCGCTGGAGCGGTTGTTCCTGCGGCCGGAAGCGTTTTACGGCGAACACGGTATCACCCTGAAACTGGGCCATGCCGTCGATGCCATTGACCGGGATGCCAAAACGGTTTCGGTGAATGGCGAGGTGATCGCCTATGATCATCTGGTTCTGACCACCGGTTCAGAGCCGCGACGCCTGCCAGCATCGATCGGCGGCGATCTGGCGGGCGTGCATGTCGTGCGCACATTGGCAGATGTCGATGGAATGGCCCCCGATTTTACCGAGGGCGCACGCGCGCTGATTGTCGGTGGTGGCTATATCGGGCTGGAGGCTGCTTCGGTTGCCAGCAAGCTGGGCGTAAAGGTGACGTTGGTGGAAATGGCGGACCGGATCCTGCAACGTGTGGCCGCGCCGGAAACCAGTGATTATTTTCGCGCGCTGCATCGCGCACATGGTGTGGACATCCGCGAGGGGATCGGGCTGGACCGGTTGCTGGGCGAAGATCACGTATCCGGCGCGCGGCTGAGTGACGGCACCGAACTGGAGGTCGATTTTGTGATCGTCGGCGTTGGTGTCACGCCCGGTCACGCGCTGGCCGAGGCGGCGGGGCTGATCCTGAACAACGGGATCGAGGTTGATGCGCAGGGGCGCACATCGGATCCGTCGATCTGGGCGGCGGGGGATTGCGCGTCTTTTCCCTACAAAGGCGCGCGCATCCGGCTGGAGAGTGTGCAGAACGCGATTGATCAGGCCGAATGTGTGGCCGACAACCTGCTGGGGGCGCAAAAAGACTATGTACCGCAGCCTTGGTTCTGGTCGGATCAGTATGACGTGAAATTGCAGATTGCCGGGCTGAACAGCGGCTATGATCATATTGTCACGCGCAAGGGCGAGGGCGATACCGTGTCGTTCTGGTATTACAAGGGTGATACGTTGCTGGCGGTGGATGCGATGAACGATCCGCGCAATTACATGATTGGCAAGCGGTTGATCGAGGCCGGAAAATCGCCCGCGCCGGATGTGATTGCCAACCCGGACACCGATATGAAGGCCCTGCTGAAAGCGTGAGGATCATTGCGGGGCAGTTTCGCGGTCTGGCGCTGGCCTCGGTTGGCAAGGGGGACGCGGGTGCGCATTTGCGCCCGACATCGGACCGGGTGCGCGAGAGCCTGTTCAATATACTGACCAAATATGATGTGTTCGACGGGGCGCGGGTGCTGGACCTGTTTGCCGGAACCGGCGCGCTGGGGCTTGAGGCGCTGTCGCGCGGGGCGGCGCAGGTGTGTTTTGTCGATGACGGGGCCAAGGCCGGACAGTTGATCCGCCAGAATATTGCCTTGACGGGATCGGGCGCGCAGACGCGGTTGATCCGGCGGGATGCGCGCAAGCTGCCGGCGAACGAGGATGCGCCTTATGATCTGGTGTTTCTCGACCCGCCATATGGCAAGGATTTGGGGGCGCGCGCGCTGGATGCGGCCAGGGCGGGCGGATGGATTGGTGACGATGCGATGATCGTGTGGGAAGACAGCACGCCCCAGCCCGCACCGGACGGGTTTTCCCTGCTGGACCAGCGCAAATACGGCGCGACCCATATCACGATTTTGCAAGCGGATTGAGCCGTGATAGAAAGATTCCATGCAAAACGTGGCGTCATTTTTTAACATCCGCCTTCCGGGCCAGACGCACCGGTCAAGCGCCCGCAGTGGCACCGAGCGGCAGCGGTACCGCGGGCCATTGTTTCTAAGTGACGCGGTGGTGCCGTGGGGGCGGGAAACCGTGCTGCTGGACCGGTTGCGCAAGGATGCGCTGGCGGCGCAGGCGGATGAGGACGACAGCCCATAACCGGCGCGCTGCGGAGTGTATTGCAGGTGCCGCCGGTGATCCGGCAGCACCCGTAATGTTCGATGTAAAAGGGGCTATTTCCAGTCGCGGGTGATCTGAACCGCGGCGCGTGCGTCCGCGATCAGGCCGGCACCATCCAGACCCTTGGCATTCATTTCTTCGATCCAGTTGGCGGTGACGGTTTCGCCCATTTCCTGCATCAGCTGGGTTTCAGCCTCGCTGATTTCGCCAATGGCGTTGCCGGATGCTTCCATGGCGGCGCGGCCTTCCAGATCGCCCTGATCATGGGCACGACCGGCCCATGCGCTGGCCATCATGCCGGAATTGTTGTCGATCACGGCCTTGAGGTCATCGGGCAGGGCAGCATAGCTGTCCTTGTTCATCGCCCAGATGAAGAACAGGTTATAAAGCGATTTTTCGCCCGCCACGTCGGTGTGGCTGTCTGTCAGTTCATCAAGTTTGAGCGATGGAGACATTTCCCAGGTGATGACGCCGCCATCAACCACACCTTTTGACAGGGCTTCGGGAAAGGCGGGAACGGCCATGCCGACCGGCGTAGCGCCCAGCCTGTCCAGAAGCAGCGTTGCGGGGCGCGAAGGACCGCGCAGTTTCAGCCCGTTGAAATCGCTGACGGTGCTGATTACGGGGCCTTTTTTGTGGACCAGACCGCGCCCGTGCATATGCGCGGCAATCAGGTGTACATCGGCGAAATCGTCCATCAGGTTTTTCTGTGTGAATAACCATGCCGCGCGGCTGGCTTCTTCGCCTGATTTCGTGGTCATGAACGGCATTTCCATGGCTTCCGCTTCGGGGAAACGACCGGGCTGGTAGCCCGGAATGACCCAGCCACCGTCAATCGCGCCGTCGCGGATCAGGTCGTACTGGCTGGGGGCTTTGCCGCCCAGCTGCATGAACGGGTAAATTTCGACCTTGATGCGGCCATTGCTTTCCGCTTCGATCTTTTTGGCCCAGGGTTCGATGAAGAATTTCGGGTTGGCCGATTTGGGAGACACGAAATGCTGAAAGCGTAACGTGATTTCCTGGGCTGTTGCGGCGGTTGCGGTTACCCCCAAGAGGGCGGCAAGGGCTACGGATTTCAGAAAGGTCATCGCGCGGGCCTCCTTTATACAGGACAAAGCGATACGCCGCTGCAGTGCGGCAATTGGTTAACTAGGGCGTGCATGGCCGAGTTGCAAATCATTCGCAATAACCTGAAGCAATAAAAGTCGAATTTCTTCCGATAAGCGCAGTCGCTGGCTTATTATTCAGCATTTGGGGGGAAACGCTGAAATTATTCCCCGTATGTGGGGTGAAACCGGCCTGCCGGGGACAATGTGAAAATGTCCACGCCGGTTTCCGTCACGCCGACCGAGTGTTCGAACTGGGCTGAGAGGGATTTGTCACGGGTTACAGCCGTCCAGTCATCGGACAGTGTCTTGGTTTCAGGCCGTCCCAGATTGACCATCGGTTCAATGGTGAAGAACATGCCCGGTTCCAGCGTGGCGCCGGTGCCCGGACGGCCATAGTGCAATACGTTGGGCGGCGCGTGAAACACGCGGCCCAGCCCGTGACCGCAAAAATCGCGCACGACGGACATGCGATGGCTCTCCACAAAGCTTTGGATCGCGTGGCCGATATCGCCGAACGTGTTGCCGGGTTTCACGGCCTCGATCCCGCGCATCAGGGCGTCGTGGGTGACATCGATCAGGCGTTCGGCCTTGCGTGGCAATTTGCCGGCCACGTACATCCGCGAGGTATCACCGAACCAGCCATCGACGATGACCGTGACGTCGATGTTCAGAATATCGCCGTCCTTCAGGGTTTTGA
Organism: Sulfitobacter sp. JL08; assembly: GCF_003352045.1. Classification (NCBI taxonomy): domain Bacteria; kingdom Pseudomonadati; phylum Pseudomonadota; class Alphaproteobacteria; order Rhodobacterales; family Roseobacteraceae; genus Sulfitobacter; species Sulfitobacter sp. JL08. Next base: position 3,932,477 of record NZ_CP025815.1, on the reverse strand, counting down.
CACTGGGAATACCGTGGCAAACGACGTGGTTGACCGAAATGCAACTGGCGTGCTGATAGCCCTTGTAGCCGATGGTTGCCGATTTCGCGCCTGCGGCATCAACCATATCGGTGATGATACGGTCAATTTCTTCGGTGGTTTGCCCAACCTGAACATGTGGCGCGACATCATCCAGAATCCGCGCAGCCAATGCGCCGGCAACATGCATTCCGGCAAAATCGGACGGTTCATAAATTCGAATGCCGTCCTTTGTCAGACGGCCACGGGTTTCGTTATTCACGTGGGGCCTCATTCTCGCGGTGTTAGGGGGTTATTATAACGGGAAAATGAAAAGTGCCAGACCAGCTTAGGCGCGGCAAGCGACCGGCCCGGCCATATCGACAGCTTCGGGTGATATCTGGGTGCCAAAGCAAAAGGTTTCAACACCTGCTGCGCGCGCCGTATCAAATGCGCGGCCATAGGCCGGATCAATATCGCGCGCGAGATCGAAAGCCGTGCAATCGGTGCGCTGGACAAGGTACAGCATCGCAGCGCGGTGGCCTTGCAAAACCATTCCGGCAAGTTCTTCCAGGTGTTTTGCGCCCCGTTTTGTCACGCTGTCGGGAAATTCGGCCAACCCGCCTTGCCGGCACAGTGTTACGCTTTTGATTTCAAGGTAAAGATCGGGCAGGTCCGGAGCGCGCAGCAGATAATCGATGCGGCTGTTCTGGCCGTATTTCACCTCGGCCTGCACATCGGTGTATTTGGCAAAGGGCGCAATCTGTTGATTGCGCAATGCGTTGCCCAACACGCGATTGGGCACGCCCGTATCAACGCCGGTAAAGTGGCCGTTTTCATGATCCACAAGGCGCCAGCCGTATTTCAGCTTTTTGCGGGGGTCGTCATTGGGTTCCAGCCAGATTTTGCACCCCGGTTGTGCCAGCCCCATCATTGATCCGGGGTTGGCGCAGTGCGCGGTGATTTCGCGCCCGTCCGGCAACAGGCAATCGGCCAGAAACCGTTTGTAACGACGGATCAGCGTGGCCGGAACAAGAGGGGTTTGAAAGCGCATGGGACACCCCCTATACCTGCGGTCAGACCCATTCAAGGACAAGACCATGCCAAACCCTACTGCCGCCATGCTGGTGATCGGAGATGAAATTTTATCCGGCCGCACCCGCGATTCAAACACGCACTATCTGGCGCAGGAACTGACCAAACAGGGCATCGATCTGCGCGAGGTGCGTGTTGTCAGCGATGATCGCGCGGCGATTATCAATGCCGTAAAGGCACTGAGCCAAGGGTTTGATCATGTGTTCACCAGCGGCGGTATCGGGCCGACCCATGATGACATCACCGCCGATTGTATCGCCGCGGCGTTTGATGCGCATATCGACGTGCGCGAAGATGCGCATGCGATCCTTGCGGCACACTACGAACGATCGGGGCTGGAACTGAACGCGGCGCGGTTGCGCATGGCGCGTATTCCCGATGGTGCGGGGCTGATCGAAAATCCGGTGTCGGCGGCGCCGGGGTTTTCGATTGAAAACGTATACGTGATGGCAGGCGTGCCTTCGGTGTTTCAGGCCATGGTGGCCAGCGTTTTGCCAACCCTGACGGGCGGCAAGCCCCTGTTATCCCAAACCCTGCGCATTCAGCGCGGCGAGGGGGATATCGCCGGACCGCTGGCAGAACTGGCGGCAGAGTTTTCCGACCTGTCGATCGGATCCTATCCGTTCATCAAAGACGGGATTTACGGATCGAACATCGTGATCCGCGGCAGCGATGGCGCGCGCGTGGATATGGCAATTGCGCGATTGTCGGCAGTGTTCGGCGAATGAGCGACGCATCGATCTTTGATGTGGTCGATGCGACATGGCCAGCCGCGCGAATGATCAAGGACGGCCCGTGGATTTTGCGTGAGGGCAAGGGCGGGGGCAAGCGTGTGTCCGCAGCGAGTACGGAAATTGATGTAGAGGATGCGGACATAGATCAGGCCGAGCAAGCGATGGCCCGATTGGGGCAGGATGCCTTGTTCATGCTGCGCAAAGGGCAGCAGGGGCTGGATCGTTTGCTGGAAACACGTGGCTACCGTGTTCTTGATCCGGTGACAGCCTATGCCTGTCCGGTTGTGCAGTTGACGGATATCCCGCTGCCCCGCGTGACAGTTTTCGAAATCTGGGAACCTTTGGCAATCATGCTGGAAATCTGGGCCAAAGGCGGGATCGGTCCTGCGCGTGTCGATGTGATGCGCCGTGCAACGGGGCCAAAAACCAGCCTGCTGGGGCGGTGGAACGAACACCCCGCCGCCGCAGCCTTTGTCGCGATGCATGGCGATACGGCGATGGTTCATGCGATCGAAGTGCTGGAACACCAGCGGCGCCATGGCATGGGCGCGTGGATCATGCGGGGCGCTGCCTTCTGGGCCGCAAGGCAGGGGGCAAAGACCCTGTCGGTTGTCTGCACAGATGAAAACACCGGTGCAAACCGGCTCTACACTTCCCTTGGTATGGCGGTTGTGGGACACTATCATTACCGCTACCTGCCTGATGAGAAAGACAAATCATGACGGATACATCCCTGCCCACCGCGCTGAACCTGCCGATGGTCAACCCGCTGCCCGAGGAAACGCAGAAATATTTCGATATCTGCACGCAAAAACTGGGCATGATCCCCAACGTGCTGAAGGCCTATGCCTTTGATGTTGAAAAGCTGAACGCCTTTACTGCGATGTACAACGATCTGATGCTTGCGCCCTCGGGGTTGAGCAAGCTGGAGCGTGAAATGATTGCCGTTGTCGTTTCGTCGATCAACAAGTGTTTCTATTGTCTGGTGGCGCACGGTCAGGCGGTGCGGCAATTGTCGGGTGATCCCGCGCTGGGCGAGGCATTGGTGATGAATTACCGTGTTGCCCCGCTGGATGACCGTCAGCGCGCGATGCTGGATTTCGCCGCATTGATGACAAGTGCCAGTGCGACGATAGAAGAGACGCATCGCCAGGCTTTGCGCGATGTCGGGTTCAGCGACCGCGATATCTGGGACATTGCCAATGTGGCGGGTTTTTTCAACATGACAAACCGGGTGGCCAGCGCCACGGCGATGCGCCCGAACGAAGAGTATCACGCGCAAAACCGATGATCAGAGCGCTGGCCATCATAGTTTGTGGTGCATGCGCCCCGCCAGCCAAGGCGCTGGACCTGACGTTGCCGCCAAATGCCCGCCAGACGGTTGAACGGGTCAGTGCGCTGGACACTTATCAGGCCCCGGTTGGCGTGTATGAGGATGGCAAGGTGCCCAGCCTTGAGGTTGAAGGGCGCATTGACCGCCGTGTCTGGCGGATCGATGGCAAGACGCTGACATCGCTGCAAATCATGGACCCGCTGCAAGACCAGCTTGAGGCTGCGAATTTCACTACGGTGTTTCGCTGCGATGCGGAAACCTGCGGCGGGTTCGATTTCCGCTTTGCGGTCGAGGTTATGCCGACGCCGAATATGTTTGTGGATGTGCGCGATTACAGGTTTCTGACGGCGGTCAATGGCACATTGGAAAACCCGGAAGAGGTGATAACCCTGATGGTTTCGCAATCCGGTACATCCGGATATATTCAGGTTATTCAGGCGGTTGCCCGCAGCGGGTTGCGGCACACGCCCACCGGGTCAGATGATCTGGCCCGGCGCGCGGAACCACCCGCGCAGGGTGATCTGGCAACGCAGCTTACTGATTTTGGCCATGTGGTTCTGCCTGATCTGAAATTTGAAACAGGATCGTCACAACTGAGCGCCGGAGACTATCCGAGCCTTGCAGCGCTTGCGCAGTTTCTGGCCGAAAACGAGGGCCTGAAAATCGCGCTGGTCGGCCATACTGACAGTGAAGGCGATCTGGGCGTGAATATCGCATTGTCCAAACAACGTGCGGAGTCTGTGATGGATCGGCTGATCCGCGATTTTGCCATTCCCGCCGCGCAACTTGATGCCGAGGGGATGGGATATCTGGCGCCGATCGCTTCAAATCTGACACCGGACGGTCGCGAACTGAACCGGCGCGTCGAAGCGATACTGATATCGGCCCGATAGCGATGGTGCCGAAAGAAAAGCCCCCACAGCGCAGGGCGTATGGGGGCAGGTGTGTTGCCAAGGGGAAGGACAACAGGGAAATCTGTCTGATCTACCAGTCGGACGGGCCTTTTTCGGCGAAGGAATGGACCAGAAAATCAATGAAGGCGCGCACTTTGGGCTGGGTAAAGCGGCCCGGGGGATAAACGGCGTAGATGCCTTGGGTTTCCATCGGCAGATCGGGAATTGCATCTTCGATCAGGCCCTGTTTCAGGGAATCGGCATATAGATAGCTGGGCAGATAGGCGATGCCCAATCCGGAAATGGCCGCGTTCAACAGGGATTGACCGTCATTGACGCTGAGCCAGCCCGCGGTGCGCACCTGACGTTTTTCACCGGACGGGGCCGTCAGTTTCCAGACATTGCCGCTGGACTGGTTGGAATAATGCAGCAGCTTGTGTTCGTTCAGATCATCGATTTTTTCGGGGCGGCCGTATTTTTCGAAATAGGCCGGAGATGCGATCATCCGTTTGGTGGTTTCGGTCAGCTTGCGGGCACGCAGGGTGCTGTCCTCAAGCTCTCCGATCCGCACGGCCATGTCGAACCCTTCGGAAATCAGTTCAACGTAGCGGTTGTTGAGAACCATGTTGACGGTGATATCAGGAAAGTCCGCAAGGAATTCTGACAGCACGGGCGACAGGTGATTGACGCCAAAATCGGTCGCAACGCTGATCCGGAGCAGACCGGAGGGCGCAGATTGCATGGATGTGACCAAGGCATCAGCCTCGCCCGCATCGTTCAGAACCCGGCGGGCACGGTCATAATAGGCCAGTCCGATTTCCGTCGGGCTTACGCGTCGAGTGGTCCGGTTCAGCAGACGCGCCCCCAGACGTGCCTCCAGGCTCGAGACGTGCTTCGAGACGGCGGATTTGGAAATCCCCATCTTCTTGGCGGCATCTGTAAAGCCGCCCTGATCCACCACCGTGGCGAAGGCTTCCATCTCAGTTAAGCGATCCATACCAATTCCTTAAATCTTGGTTCGAGACTGATCTATCGACCTGAATCTGGGCATAAACGCGGCGCGGGTGGGATAATATCTAGGTTATTGCAGGGATCGTTCATGGCAGGGAAACAACCAAAACTGGTGTTCCAACTGCGAAACATGGGTATGCTGGGGGCTGGATGTGGTACGATCCAGCGCTATTTTACAAATGAATTCGTGCAAAACGGGAGGAAGAAAAATGAAAAAAATTCTTGTTATGGTTGCAACGCTCTTAGCGTTTTCGGTGCCGGCAGTGGCACAGCAATCGGCCGCGCCGCCAGAGGCACAGGTGTATTTTGCGAACCTTGAAGACGGTGCATCCGTGACGTCTCCGGTGACTGTCGTGTTCGGGCTAAGCGGTATGGGTGTCGCGCCCGCAGGTACGGAAAAGGACAACACCGGCCATCATCATTTGCTGTTGAACCGTCCGCCATTCGGGCAGGGCGAAGATGGCGCGGACGAATTGATGAACGGTTTGCCTGCGGATGAAAACCACATGCATTTCGGCGGTGGCCAGACCGAAGTGACGCTGGATTTGCCGCCCGGCACGCACACGCTGCAACTTGTGCTTGGGGATATGGGGCACGTGCCGCACAACCCCGCGGTTGTGTCCGATGTGATTACGATCACGGTTGAATAGACGGTACTGCGGGCGGTTTAAAAGGCAGGGGCCCGGGTTCTGGGCCCCCGTTGAAAATATCAGGGCTGTCGCGATAACTGGAACCGATTGCGTCTTTGACTATTCGACCATGAATTCACCGCTGCCACCCCAATCGGCTGGCATGTCTTTCAGTTTTGGCAAGCCATCCTTGATTGGAAGCACGGCATTTTCGTAGTTGAGATGCACAGTCGGCGTGAATTTCAGATCTGAAAAGAGACCGGCAAAGATATCGAACAAGCCTGCATCCGCCAGGTACACTCCGACCAGACCATTGCAAACACCACAGGTAAGGACGCCGCCTTCGGGATGGTTGTTTTTGGAATAGCGCCGCAGTTTATCCTCACCCGAAACAAAACGTATTTTCGGTCTTGGCCAAAGAACCGGAGCACTTACCGGACTGCCGGTGCGACTGCGGCATGAGTTGCAATGACAGTAGCACTGAACCAGTGGTTCACCATCGGCCTCCATCTTTACCGCCCCGCAGGCGCATTGTGCGTGGTAAATCATATCTGGCCTCCCGTTCCTTGCAACGACATGAGCACGGTCGCACAAAAGCGATGTTCGACCAAGGCAAAGCTTCTGCCCGCGCATTGTGCATGACGGGTTCGTCCGCAAAGCTGAACCAGACCCATTTGCCGCCAGCGTCTGCTTTTGGCCTAGGCAGCCATTCAGCCCCCGAGTTTCGAAGTTTCAGCCGTGAACAGCCGCTTGGCGCGGCAAAGCTGCGATCCAGATAAATCGATTGTATGACAGGTTAGAGCCGATTGTGACCGATTCTGCAATCCGCACGGATGACCGAATGTTGCGCAAAACTGCCATTGGCGGCGCAGGTCTGGTCAGCTCGTTGGTTTTCTGCAAATGCGAACGAGAACAGTCACTGTTCCTCAATGCCGCCATTCAGCGCGAAGGTCATGAAAATTCTTTAAAGGCCCATAAGCCTCTGCAAAACCAACCGTTCGTTAAAGGTGCTTCCCTGAATGGTGTCTCCTCAGAGTTTACACAGACCGCGATGCTACAACGATGTTGGCGCTATGGGGGAAACGCAGCGCGAAATCATAATAGGTTCCGAACCCCTTTAGGATATCGTTTTGCAGTGCCGTACGGTCAGTGGGGGTCATTGCCGCTATGCGGTCGGCAACTGGAGTTGCCATCATCAATCCATTCACAAATGCGGGCCCATCTTCAGCTTCAAGATCAAGAACAACTTTCTCAACTGCGACCTGCCCGAAACCTGCGCCTTCGAATACAGACCGCATCTCATCGGGATCAGGAAAGCCACAAACGGCACGGATCGCTCCTGTTGTCTCTTCGCCAAAATGCCTGCCAAAGGCGGTAACCTGTGCGCGCATTAGAGGATTTTCCTCCAACCCACGCGCCGTGCAAAACACGGCCTGGCCACCTGGTTTTATGACGCGTAAACACTCAGACATTGCGGCAGGCTTGTCTGGAAAGAATTGAAGGCCTTGCTGGCATATGACGGCATCAAAAATTTCATCTTCGAATGGCAGGTCCTGCGCATCTGCCGAATGGAAACTTGCGTCCAACCCTGCGGCGCGTTCTTTTGCAACTGCCAACATGGCGGGATTGATGTCACCGCCTGTCGCCATGACACCTGACTGTGCTGCAAGTCGTGCGACAATGCCTGTTCCGCAAGCCAGATCGAGAAGACTATCGCCGGGAACAAGGCCCGCGCGCGCAATCAGGTGATTGGCCCAAGGCATAAAAATGACGGGTACGAGGTATTCTTCGTATCGTTCGGCCATATTGCCGCTGAGTTGCCATTCCGTGTTTGTCATGTTCTTCTCCCTCAGCGCTGACCTTTCAAATTTTCTTCGCGTTGTCTTTGTGCAGCCATCCAGTCTGCCATCCGGTGGAGTTAACACTATGTCCCAGGTCGACTAGGTGGCGTCTTCCTGCCAGGCACTCGCCCTCTGTCGGACCTCATCCGGAATGTCCGCTGCCCTGCGTGTTTCCAGACTCAACATCACACATTTGAATACTGTTTCAAACGCCGTTGCATCGTCTTCAGACCTTACAAGACGATGCCGGAATGTGATGGATTTGACACCCATCTCAATGATCGATGTCTCCAGCCGTATTGCATCACCTGCAGACAGTTCGGATCGAAAATCGCTTTCGGCATGTACGACTGCAAATGACAGCCTGCGCCCCGAGCGCATGTCACGGGCTGTCAACCCCATCTCTGATTGGATGGCGAAAACACCGTCTGAACAGGCGGCAAAGTATCTCGAAACATTCATGTGGCCCAGAAAATCACAATCTGCGGGGTCAACGACAGAGCGGAAGGAAATCATGGCAGTCATTCTCGGACACCTTTCATTTTTAATATGCAATTTTACACGGAGAAGCATCATATGTCATGTTGCGGGCCAGACGATCGTTCAAATGATTGATCTTCTGCGAGGCCACAGACAAAGGAGCGGGTGATGCCATCCATCGATATCCAAGTTCTAGAAGGTGTATTCTCTGCGGAGGAGAAAGCCGAGATCATCCGAAAGGTGACAGTCGCATTTGGTGAGGTCGCAGGTCAGACCATCAGGGCTGGGACATCCGTCCGCGTACATGAAGTGAGCAGCGGTTCGTGGGGTTACGCCGGAAATATCCTGACAACCGAAGATGCTTTGGAGATGCGCGCACGCGATTGATCAAGCCTCCTGAAATTGAACAAACTTGCCACGGCCTTGGACCTTGGGCCTATAAGCGGGCAGGAGCTTTATTGGCAGACTACATCGACACCGGACTGTTGCCAAAACTGACGCTATGACCGAGCCGCAGAGCGGTGTTTTAGGTTGATCGTGCACCCAAAAAGGAACAATCAAGTTGGAATGCAGGCGCAACGCTGATGCATCCCCTGTTTTGTCTGTAATATCAGCGGCATGCACCGTTAACAAAGGCAGCGCACTGGATGATTCTTGGTATTCAGGCTGCAGCCGCGCGGCACAAGCAACTTGCACGGATCGGGATATCAGCCCGCGCAATAGCCTGATCAAGCAATAGCTTCACATGAGGCAGTTCCACGCTCTCGCCTCGCCTTGTCAGACACTCGTGCAAGCCGTGCAGCGCCCAGACATTACGCGGGTGCTGGCTTGGACGCGGTAGTTTGCCATCTAGACCCAAATCAGCACGATATGCCGCTTCGGCCTCGTCATATTCGCCAGCCTCCATGAGCAGTGCACCCAAAGCGTGACGCGTGGGCTGCGGCCAAGACCAGGGTTCTTCGTATTCCAAGTTGTCGTCCAGATCGACCGCCTTGCGCAGATGGTTCAGGCCTTCCTCACGACGGCCTGCTTTAAAGTCGATCTCGCCTTTCATCATCTCTTCGGCCAAGCCAAGCACATCGCGCGCCTTGTTGTTGAACAACATCCGGCTTTCAGGAACCTTCGCATAGGCCGAGGTGAAATCAGCCATTGCTGCTATGGCTTCTTCCTGTCGACCCAGATTAGCAAACGCTACCGCCTTGGCATAATAGATCAGGGCGTCAGTGGTGACATAAAGTTCCTTGTCTTCAGGTTGCGCGAGATCAAGTATCTCGGACCACATACCGAAGCGAATGTAGACGTGCGGTGCAGCGGCGACGAAAGTTTCGAATATATCTGGGTAAGAGCGCACAACCTCGTCGGGAACTTCTTCACGCAGGCGTACGGCTGCATTGATTGCAGCTTCCTTTTGACCAAGAAACATTGCTCCATAGAAAGCAAAGTGCAGATTGTGAATACGGTAGAGCGCGTAGAAGTTTGCCGGTCCAGCGTAGGCCTTGAATTTCTCATCTACTTTAGCGGCAGCAAGATTTCTGTAGAGGACGTTCTGATATTCACCACACAATACATCTATGTGCGTTCCCATGTGTACCAGATGGCCGGCATCAGGAACCAGGTCTTTCAAGCGGTCGCCATGGCGTAGGGCACGTTCCGGAAACGGTGACATCTCCATCAGGTGAATGTACATGTGCAACAAGCCTGGATGGTCCCAAGCCCCGGAAGTCTGATCGAAAGCACGCTCAAGCACGGCCATCGCCTCAGGTGTTGAAGCATCGGGGTTGGGAACGCCATTATGAAAATCCCATAGCTGCCAAGGAGTCCGGTTCATCATGGCTTCAGCATAAGCAAAGACGATATCCAGATCGTCGGAATGAGCCTCGTAAACCGGCTTCATGGCGGCTGCGAAACCGTCATTGAAAGGCTGGTAATCTTCAATTTTCGGATCGGTCGGGTAGCGCGATGCAAGTGCTTGGATCAGAGCGCGTTCCACCGGCTTGGCATTGTCGAGAGCGAGGCCCGCCTTAAGCGCTGTGTGCGCGCGTTCAAGCGCTGGTGATTTCTCCTCCGGCGTAAAAAACTCCCACGGCTTGTTGTAATTCGGGCCGATGGCATAGGCGATCCCCCATTGAGCTAAAGCGCAGACAGGATCGGCCTTAAGCGCCTTTTCGAAACAGACAATGGCTTCTTCATGATTGTAAGCGAACAGCCAGACAAGGCCGCGATCAAACCACATTTGTGCATCAGGAACATCACTGACTGGGCGACTGTAGCTGCCCAAATTGAAATAATCTGACATGAAAATACTCCTCGTTGACTTACCAACGATATCACAAACTTCGGGCTCAGTCTGCCTAGCCCGATGTTTCGAGTGAACTATGCGCCACCTTCGGCTTCGGGCTGATTGTGTTGAAAAACTCTGTTTTCTCCGAACACGGTTAATAATCTCGCCATAGAGCACCAGTTGCAAATATTGGCCGGTGCACCTCACATAGCCGCTGTTGGCTCGGCCGACAGTTTACCACTTCTCTCCGAACGGACGGATGTCGAGTTCGAATGTCCAAGCCGATTTGTCTTGCCGAGCGAGCATAAGTGCCGTTTCAGCAATCCGAGTGGGTTTGATGAAAAACTCGTCGGGTTCTTCGGGTGCGAAGTTTGTTCGGGTGTCTTCTGTATCGATCACACCATCAATGACCAGATAAACAACGTGCACTCCTTTCGGACCGAGCTGCTTCGCGAGCGAGTTCGCCAATGTACGTTGGGCAGACTTGGAGGGAGCGAAAGCTGTCGTCCAGATATTCCCTCGAAGCGCGGCCGTGGCACCAGATACGATAATCACGCCTGAACCGCGTTTAGACATCTGAGGCCCTAAAAACTTGGCGGTGGCAAATAGACCCAGCGCTCCAACCCGCCAACTCTGTTCAAACTGGAGTTCGGAAACATCGTCGAGAGACCCGAATTGAGCGAGGTCGGCGTTGTAGATTACGACGTCAATCGGACCTAACTCGTTTTGGACAGAGGCAAGAGCGTCCTTTATGCTGCCAGGTTCTCCTGCATCGCACTTGTAGGTTCGAATTGACGTGTTTGTAGCTTCGTCACTGCCGAGATCCGCCTCCGATCTGCTTAGCAGCCCGAGATCGTATCCAGCGTCTTTGAAAATCTCAGCATAGGCAGTTCCCAAGCCCGGACCAAAACCAATGATTGCACAGACCTTCCCGCCCATTGCGATACTCTCCTCAGACAAGTTGCGTTCGTACAATCGTATCATGAACCAATCAAATCGCGTAATGTGCGACGCCTTCGTCCCGCAACACGGTCCTTCGCCAATCTATCGCGAATGTTCACTGTTTGCGCCAAGGCGGTCATTCCGCCGAAACAGGTTCTTACTCAGGCAAGCCAGCGTTTTTCAGGGAGGACAACCAAATCCTCCTGTTTTCCGGGTCGTTTTTTGATCCGGCAAACTGCCGTTGCATGGCCGAAACAGACAGGTTCGGATTAATGAAAAGGGCGTCCTTGATGGCGTCCTGCGCCTCTTTGTGCCGGTCCAGTTCGGTAAGGTTGGCCGCACGCAGCAGATGGTAAAAGACGCGCCAAGCATTGCTCGTAGCCAACGCGCCGAGTTCACGTGCCGCACCCAATGCGTCCTCGTACCGCCCGAGGTGGAAAAGGATATGACCCTTGTAAAAGTACATGTTTTGCAACAATGGGTCCCGCGGGCTGAGTTTGATCGCCATGTTTATCTGAGGCAACGCACGCTCCTGCATGCGGAACCAGTCGTAGGTATGCCCCAATTCCAGCCGAATACGCGCGTCATTTGGGTTCAGCACCACTGCACGCTCAAGATTGGCAATGGCAAGATCGGCTTTACCGGTAAACCGATGGATATAGCCAAGAGCAGCATGCGCTTGCGCATCATCATTATCCAGTTCGATGGCCCGCGTGGCAGCCTCTGTTGCCGAAACCAGCGTATCTTGCGGAGTATCGCTCCATTGAAAGAAGAAGATCGTCCCAAGCGCACGGGCTTTCAGACTGTAGGCCGCTGCGAACTGCGGATCACGACTGATCGCGTCCTGGGCAAATCCCAAGGCTTCATACTGCGCGTCTTTGGAAAACACAGTCTGTAGTGCGCGTCCGCGCAGATAAAAGTCCCAGGCATCGAAATCTTCCGTCGGTTTTTCGCGTATCCGCGCTATATCCGATTGGTAAATTTCAGGCAGCAATTGACCTGCGATGGCCTGGCTGATTTCGTCCTGAACACCAAAGACATCCGTAAGACTGCGATCAAAGACTTCGGCCCAGATGGTTTCCCCCTCCTGAACGTCGATGAGTTCGCCACTGACGCGTACCTGATCGCCAGACCGGCGGACACTCCCCCTGACGACATAGCTGACGCCCAAATCACGGGCAATCTCGATCGGGGTCGCCTGTTCGTCCGCATAGGAAAACATTGTCGCGCTGGACACCACGAACAGCTCTCGATTGCGGGACAAATGGGCGATAAGGTCGTCCGTCATCCCGTCTACAAAATAGCGCAACGTGTGCTCGTCGCCGAGGTTATCAAACTGCACGACCGCAAGTGAGGGTTTTTCTGTTTCAAGCTCAGAGGCTCGGTTGCCGAAGGCGAACACTAAGAGCGCTAAAAGTGTCACGGTTGCGGCGGCGCCTGCGACCAACGGCCAACGCTCCAACGCCCTTCGGGGCCGCCCGGCCTTTGTCCCCGCATCCTTGACCGGGGCTACGAACTGAAAACCGCGCTTGGGAAAGGTCTTGATGAAGCTGGCGGCTGCTGCCGAGTCCCCGAGAGCCCTGCGCACGGACCTGATCCGCGTATTCAAGGCCGCGTCAGTGATCGCATTGCCGCCCCAGATCTCGTCCACGATATCTTGCTTGCTGACAACCCTGTGCCGATTGAGAACGAGATATTCGAGCAGTTGTAGGGCCTGAGGCTCCAGCGCGACCGGCGCACCGTTGCGGGTCAGACCGATGGCAGGATCAAGCGTGAATTCCCTGAATTCGTACATGCTGAAGTCTAAGACCAACACAACTATCGTTTCAACGCTGTTTGGCGAATGTCATCTCGATATCAGAAATTGTCAGCTTGCGATCAAGCGCTTGGGTTCCGTGGCGTACAACTGTTGTTGGCGGTCAGTTGCCTGACCGCACCGAACCTTACAGATCAAAGGAAATCTAGACATGAAGCACTTGAAGACATTGATATTTGTAGCTGCAACAGCATTGGTAGGCAGCGCGGTTTTTGCGGATACCGAATTGCAGACAGCCTTGAAGAACGGAGGCAACCAGCTTTCGTCGGATCAGATTGCAGAGCTTTTGATCGGACACGCGGTGACGGCGAAATCCGGAGACAAGATGTTCCGCTTCTATTACGACCCAAGCAATGTCGTGAGCGGAGTGTTGACCAACGGCGGGTGGGAAGGCTCCGGCAGCTATGCCATCACCGACACAAACAAGGTCTGCGTGTCGATGGCCGCTGACAACGGTCGCTTTCGTTGTCTGACCGCTGTTCGGAATGGAGATGTCGTTCAAAAGTTTGACGCCAATGGAAAGATGACATTCGAACTGCTCAGCACCGAACCTTCGACGGGGCTTTGAACTTCAACTTCCGTTGGTTTGCTCTGAGCCAAAGCAGACGTTGAACTCAAAGAGATTAGCGTCTGCTTAGTCCGCACTTCCGACATCAGCCAGATTTTGTCGAACCGCCGGTCCTGCCAGAAGCCAGCGTTGAAGCTGGAACCCGTTTGTAGTTCCCGAGCCTAAAGAAGCTTTGACCATTTCAGGATTGCAAAGCTGAGACCGGCAATCACAAAGATGCCGACGCAGAGCGCGGCAAATGCGCCCGGCCAGCCGACGCCGGGCATACCAGCAAGGTTGACGCCGAACAGGCCGGTAATGAACCCCAGCGGCAGAAATATCGCGGCGATCAGCGACAGCGCGTACCCGTTTCGGCTGTGTTGGCGGGCGATATACGCGTCGATGTGATCCTGCAGGGCCGAGAGTCGTGCCGCCAGAGACTCGAGTGCCTCGCTTGACACCAGAGCTTGATTGACGGCTTCGCGCAGATGCAACCTATCCAGCCGGTTCAACATGGGGCTTTCAAGGTTCAGCAATGCTGTCAGCGCGGCGCTTTGGGGCACAAGGTAGCGCCGCAGCCCTATGATCGTCTTGCGTGGTACCGGAAGGTGTGACGCTTCTGGTGCGGCGTCGTTTTCAAAGGCGTCCTCGAGGGTTTCGACCTGTTCGGTCAGATCAAGCACAACGTCATGCGTGCGTTCCGACAAGCCCTGCACCACCTGACCCAGAAACTGCCCGACCGTTGGCGGAGCGTCATTCCGGGCGCAACTGTCCTTGATCCCGTCCAGCGCGAAAACCTTGCGCAACCTGACGGTCACGATCGTTTTTTCGGCCACCCACATGCGCAGGGACACCATCAGATCAACGGGTCCGTCCGTGTTCAGGTTCACGCTGCGCAGGTTGATGATCAGCCCGTCCTGAAACACATCGCAGCGCGGGCGGGTTTCGCTTTGCAACAATGATTGTGCGACGATTTCGGGCAGATGGCTGTCGCACCAGGGATCCAGAGCCGGATCGTCACGGTCGAAATGGAACCACCGGTAGTGGGCCGGCCCTGTCGGGTCCAGATCGGGGGCGGGCTCTGCACGTCCATCGGCCCAGATATCGTATGTCAGCAATGGCATGGCTGGTCACCCTTGTTGCGTATCGACATATCACGTTCCACTAGAGTGTGGCAGCAAGACGGGTTCCCTGATCAATCGCGCGTTTGGCATCCAGTTCGGCGGCCACATCGGCACCGCCGATAACATGGCAGGACATGCCTTTTGCAATCAGTTCATCGGCAAGCGAGCGTTCCGGCAACTGACCCGCGCACAGGACAATTGTGTCGGCTTCGATCAATGTCGGATTTTCACGGGCTTCGCCAAAGGACACCATCAATCCGCCCGGTTCGACGCTTTCATAGTTCACACCGCCCATCATCCTGACGCCCTTCATGTTCAGCGCGGCGCGATGGATCCAGCCGGTTGTCTTGCCCAGACGCTTGCCCGGTTTTTCGGCCTTGCGTTGCAGCAGGGTTACAGCACGGGCAGGGGCTTCGGGTTTGGGGCCTTCCGGGGCAAGACCGCCGCGGTTTTCCTCGGGGTCGCTGACGCCCCATTCTTCCATCCAGTCCGGCAGGTTTTCTGTCGGGCTTGATCCTTCTTGCGCAAGAAATTCGGCAACATCGAAACCGATACCGCCCGCCCCCACAATCGCGACGGTTTTCCCGACAGGGGCCTTGTCGCGCAATACGTCGATATAGCTGAGCACGTTCGGGGCATCCTGCCCGGCAATTGCTGGATCACGC
Organism: Sulfitobacter sp. JL08; assembly: GCF_003352045.1. Taxonomy (NCBI): domain Bacteria; kingdom Pseudomonadati; phylum Pseudomonadota; class Alphaproteobacteria; order Rhodobacterales; family Roseobacteraceae; genus Sulfitobacter; species Sulfitobacter sp. JL08. The sequence goes on along the minus strand of NZ_CP025815.1, from coordinate 3,917,089 downwards.
GGAACGACACCGGTGGCGACGATCACATCATCAAATCCGGTCAGATCGTCGGCCGTTACCGATTGGCCCAATCTGGTTTCAATGCCCATATCCGCGACCATGGTTTTGTACCAGTCGACCAGCCCCCAGAATTCTTCCTTGCCCGGCACCTGTTTGGCCATGTTCAGTTGCCCGCCAATGGCATTGGCGCGATCAAACAGCGTTACCTGATGGCCGCGTTCCGCCAGTGTCATCGCGGCGGACAATCCAGCAGGTCCGGCGCCGACCACGGCAAAGGATTTGCGTGTTTGCGCCGGTGTGACGACCAGTTCGGTTTCGTAGCAGGCGCGCGGATTGACCAGACAGCTTGAGATTTTGCCGCTGAACGTGTGGTCAAGACATGCCTGGTTGCAGGCAATGCAGGGCGCGATGCTGGCGGCGTTTCCGGCCATTGCCTTGGACACAAATTGTGCGTCCGCCAGCATCGGGCGCGCCATCGACACCATATCGGCGTAGCCGGTGGCAAGCACGTTTTCCGCGACATCGGGTGTGTTGATCCGGTTGGACGTGATGATGGGGATACCGACCTTGCCCATCAGCTTTTTCGTGACCCACGCGAAGGCCGCGCGGGGCACGGATGTGGCGATTGTGGGGATGCGCGCCTCGTGCCAGCCGATGCCGGTGTTGATGATGCTGGCGCCTGCTGCCTCGACCGCCTTTGCCAGTTGCACTACTTCGGCGTGGGTTGATCCGTTCGGGATCAGATCAATCATCGACAGACGGTAGATGATGATGAAATCATCGCCCACGGCTGCGCGGGTGCGGCGCACCACCTCGACCGGCAGGCGCATCCGGTTTTCATAAGACCCGCCCCATTCATCAGTGCGTTTGTTGGTATGTGTCACCAGAAACTGGTTCAGGAAATACCCTTCCGAGCCCATAATCTCGACCCCGTCATAGCCGGCCTGACGGGCGCGCACGGCGGTGTCGACGATATCGCTGATCTGTTTTTCGATGCCGGCGGCATCAAGTTCCGTCGGGGGAAAGGGGGAAATCGGGGATTTGATCGCAGAGGGGGCCACGCATTTCGGGCCGTAGGCATAGCGGCCCGCATGCAGGATCTGCATGGCGATTTTCCCGCCTGCATCGTTTACCCGTTGCGTAACCACGGAGTGATTGTCGATATCATCCTGGCTGACCATCATCGCGGCTCCGGGCAAAACCGAACCTTCCAGATTGGGACCGATGCCGCCTGTCACCATCAGCCCCACTTCGCCCCGCGCGCGCTCGGCATAGAATTCGGCCACGCGATTCCAGTCTTTGGTTTCTTCCAGACCGGTGTGCATGGACCCCATCAGAACGCGGTTTTTCAGGGTCGTGAACCCCAGATCAAGCGGTGCAAGCATGTGCGGATAATTGGACATCAAAACCTCTTTCGATACGTTGGGCACAGATCACCCCAACCGTGCGGCCATGTCACGCGCTACGCCGCGTCACGGGCTTGTACTAATGTATCGGTAGGTTAGAGATAGGCCAACTGCCAAAAGGATGCCGCCGATGACACCGGATCAGATTGCCAGACTGCCTTATCGCCCCTGTGTCGGCGTGATGTTGTGCAACGCGGCGGGCGAGGTGTTTGTGGGCCAGCGGCGCGACCGCTTCACTGAGGCGTGGCAGATGCCGCAAGGGGGCGTGGACAAGGGCGAAAGCGCGCGTGACGCCGCCCTGCGTGAATTATGGGAAGAAACCGGTGTTGTGCCCGATCTGGTGACGATCGAGGCGGAAACCAAAGACTGGCTGCCCTATGATCTGCCGCACGATCTGGTCCCGCAGATCTGGAAGGGCCGGTATCGGGGGCAGGAACAGAAATGGTTTCTGATGCGCTTTAACGGCCGTGACGACCAGATCGACATAGCGACGGAACACCCTGAGTTTTCACAGTGGCGCTGGTTGCCGATCGATCTTCTGGTTGATCATATCGTGCCGTTCAAACGGGATGTTTATGCCCGTGTCGTGGACGAATTCCGCGCGCTTCTTTAGGCGCTGCGGGATCAGTCGAATATCGGAACATGTGGGCCGGAATCGCGTGGGACCATCCCGGTCAGGCGCGGGTCTTCTTCGATATCGATGGTCTGTCGCACCGGAACGAAGCCGCTGCGCTGATAAAACGCCAGCGCGGCAGGGTGATCTGCGGTGCAGGTGTGCACATGCAACAGCCGGATGGGTTCGGCCCAGGCTGCGGTGATCGCGTGGTTCATCATAGCCCGTCCCGCGCCCTTGCCCATCAGGGATCGCGTGGTGCCGAAAAATGCCAGCTCGCACAGGCCTTGGGTGCGGAAATCAAGTTCGACAATACCTTCGTCCTGCCCGTCAAGCTGTGCGGCGTAAACGTGTACGGCGGGATCGGTCAGGATCGCGTCAAGTTCCGCGTCGTCCAGATCAAGACGTGAATGCCAAAGCCATTCCAGCGCACCGACCCGGCGGAACAGATCGCGATACCATGCAACATCCGGATTGGTGACGCGGCGCATGGAAAAGCCCTTGATCGCGGGGGCGGCGCGTACGGGTTGTGGCGCGGTCATTTCAAGATAGGTGACGACAACCGACAATTTGCCCTTGGGTATTTCGTATTCACCGACGCCCAGCATCATCCTATCCCAGCAATCCGGCCGCGCGGAACAGGGTTTCCACATCGTTTTCGGGGCGCGGGCCGACATGGCCAATCACCTCGCGCGCGGCAACGCACCCCATGCGCCCGCTGGTTTCAAGATCATGGCCGTTCGCCCGCCCGAAAAGGAAGCCGGCGGCAAACTGATCCCCGGCGCCGGTGGCGTCGACCGGTTTGATTTTTTCAACCGCGATGTTGATGCGCTGGCCATCGGAAATGATCGAGACACCGTCACCGGACCGCGTGCAGACAACCAGCGGACACATTGCAGCGGTGCGCGCAATCGCGTCTTCCAGATCGTCGGTTTCAAACAAGGACCGGATTTCGGCCTCGTTGCCGATCACGTAATCCAGTTCATTGCCGATCAGTTGCAGAAAATCGGCGCGGTGGCGATCAACGCAGAACGGATCGGAAATTGCGATACCTGTCTTGCCACCATTGGCGCGGCAGGCCCGTGCTGCCTGAAGGAAGGCTTCTTTGCCTTTGTCCTTATCGAACAGGTACCCTTCGAGGAAAATAATCTCGGCCTGTCCTGCAACATCGGAGGGCACGTCATCGGGGCCCAGTTCGGACGAAATGCCAAGATAGGTATTCATCGAACGTTCGCCATCAGGCGACACGAAGATCATGCTGCGCGAGGTGGGCAGTTCGCCGTTCCTGACCGGCGGATTCACGAAATCGGTTCCGCCTTCGTTCATCGCGTCGGCATAGAAATGCCCCAGCGCATCGTCATGCACGCGCCCGATAAAGGCGGTGCTTAACCCCAGCGCGCCGGCCCCCGCGATGGTGTTGGCGACAGAGCCGCCGGGGGTTTGCACCCTTTGTTTCATCGCACCGTACAGGGTTTCCGCCCGGTCCTGTTCGATCAGTTGCATGATGCCTTTCTGAATGCCCATATCATCCAGAAACTGATCATCGGATTTCGAAATCACATCGACAACGGCATTTCCGATGCCGACAAGCTGGTAGGTTTTCATAGGGTTTTATCCTCGAATTGGCAGAGATCACGAATGAGGCAGGCGGCGCATTTGGGTTTGCGCGCGACACAGGTATAGCGCCCGTGCAGGATCATCCAGTGATGGGCGTGTAGTTGAAAATCGGTTGGTATGTTGTCTTCGATGGCGCGTTCCACCGCATCCACGGTTTTGCCCGGTGCAATGCCCGAACGGTTGCCCAGACGGAAGATGTGGGTATCGACGGCCTGAGCGGGATAGCGCCACCACATATTCAGCACGACATTGGCAGTCTTGCGACCGACACCGGGCAATGATTGCAGCGCAGCGCGCGAATTTGGCACCACGCCGCCATAATCTTCGACCAGTATCCGGCTAAGTTTGATCACGTTCTTGGCCTTTTGGCGGAACAGGCCGATGGTTTTCACATATTCGGTCAGACCTTCTTCGCCCATAGCCAGCATTTTTTCCGGAGTATCGGCAACTTTGAACAGGGCTTTGGTGGCCTTGTTCACACCGGCATCGGTGGCCTGCGCGCTTAAGGCGACGGCCACAACCAGAGTGTAGACGTTGACGTGATCCAGTTCGCCCTTGGGTTCGGGATCTGCCGTCTGAAACCGGCTGAAAATCTCGCGGATGGTGTGATAATCAAGCTGCTTTGCCATGTCGCCCCTGCGGTCGGTTCTGTCCCGCATTCAAGGGGTCGCAATCGTCTTAATCCGCGACCGGCCAGAGTTCAATCACATGCGCGTTTGACACGCACGGGATTGGCCCGCAAACATGCGCGCAGAACGCAATATCAGAGAGCGCGATGAGAGTTTCGGTTGTTATTTCAGCGCTTGTTGCGGTTCTGGTGGGGTTTGGCGGATCGGTTGCCGTGGTGATCGCCGCCGCCGAGGCGGTGCAGGCAACGCAGGCGCAAACCGCATCTTGGATTGCCGTTCTGTGCGTTTCGATGATGATGACCACGGCCATTCTAAGCGTGACCTACCGGATGCCCATTGTCACCGCTTGGTCAACACCGGGAGCGGCGCTGATTGCCACCACATCGGGCGTGTCGATCCAGATGGCTGTCGGCGCGTTTTTGTTTTGCGCGCTGTTGCTGATGATCACCGCCGCGTTCAAACCGCTAAGTGCGCTGGTGCAGCGTATCCCGTCCGGCATCGCCGCCGCGATCCTTGCCGGGGTTCTGTTTCCGTTTGTGTTGGGTGTGGCGGTTGAGACTGTGGCGTTGCCGCTGCTGGGTGTGCCGCTGGTCATTGCCTTTCTTGTGATCCGCCTGTTTTCACCCGCCTGGGCTGTTCTGGCCGTGGTGATCGGCGGTGTCGGGCTTGCCTATGCGCTGGGTCTTGCCGGCCAGACCCATGGCCTTGCTTGGTCCGAATTTGTCTGGGTTGCCCCGGTTTTCGATCCGGCGGTTCTGATCGGGCTGGGTATTCCGCTGTATCTGGTCACGATGGCCTCGCAAAACCTGCCGGGATTTGCAGTGTTGCAGGCATCGGGATACGTGCCGCCCAGCCGTCCCATTGTTGCAATTACAGGTGCCGCATCACTGTTAAGTGCGCCCTTTGGCGGGCATACCACCAGTCTGGCCGCAATCACCGCGTCGATCTGTACCGGCGCCGATGCCCATCCCGACAGGAACAAGCGGTGGCTGTGCGGGCCGGTCTATGCGGCGGGCTATGGCGTGCTGGCGCTGGGCGGGGCATCGGTGGTTGGGGTGATCGGGAACGTGCCGCCTGCACTGGTCGCGATGATTGCCGGTGTGGCGCTGTTCGGACCGTTTGTTGCATCGGCCCGTCTGGCGTTTGCGGGGCAGGATGATCCGTTTCCCGCCGCGATTGCCTTTGTCGTGACGGCATCGGGGGTCGGCGCCTTTGGGATCGGGTCAGCGTTCTGGGGGCTGGTGATCGGGGTTGCGGCGCACGCGCTGAACCGTTGGGCGCGCCGGTAGTCGCGGATTTGCGCATGTTTCGGGTCGCGTGGTCCGGGCGAATTGCGTAGTTTTGCTGTATCAAGGGCCAGAGGACGCAATGGGTATGGATATGGACACCGGTAACAGCGAACAGGGCTATCATTACGGCGTGATGCGCCGCGCCATTGATCTGATTGATCAGGATGGGGCGGGCCTGAGCCTTGAGGCGCTGGCTGCCCAGATGGATATGAGTCCGGCGCATTTCCAGCGGGTGTTTTCGCGCTGGGTGGGCGTTTCGCCCAAACGGTTCCAGCAATATCTTGCACTGGGCCATGCCAAGGCGCTTTTGCGCGATCATTTCACGACGCTTGAGGCGTCGATGGCCACCGGTCTGTCGGGCAGTGGGCGCCTTCACGACATGTTCCTGCGCTGGGAAGCGATGAGCCCCGGAGAGTTTGCCCGCGGTGGCGACGGCCTGAAGGTGTTCTGGGGATGGTTTGACAGCCCGTTTGGCCCCAGCCTTGTGATGGGTACGGACAAGGGCATTTGCGGTATCGCGTTCGCAGCCGAAACCGGAGAAGAGGCTGCGATGGCGGACATGCTGTCGCGCTGGCCCAAGGCGACATTTGTAGAAGATCCGATGATGTTGCGCCCCTGGGTGCTGTCGGCCTTTGGGGCGCAGGGAAACGAACTGTCACCAACACCGCTGTATCTGATCGGTGCGCCGTTCCAGATCAAGGTGTGGGAGGCGTTGTTAAGCATCCCGTCGGGGCAGGTGACGACCTATTCGGAAATCGCCGATGCCGTCGGTAACCCGCGCGCCGTGCGCGCGGTGGGCACGGCGGTCGGGCGCAATCCGATCAGCTGGCTGATCCCCTGCCACCGCGCCTTACGCAAATCAGGTGGACTGGGGGGCTATCATTGGGGTTTGCCCGTCAAACGGGCGCTGCTGGCGTATGAATCCGCCCGCGCCGAGGCCTGATATTGCCACAAATAGCCATGCGCGGAATGCTGCCGAAGCCCAGTTTTCATTGTATTGTGATGTGCACAGGGTTTAAGAACGGGGCCATAATCAACCGCGCCCTGAAAAAAAGGGCCCGATACGAGGTAGTAGAGCAATGATATCAGTAAAAACCCCCCTGATCCTGGCGGTGTGCGGCACGTTTGCGTTGGGCGCGTGCACCAATCCTTCACAACTGAACAACCCCGATGACCCGAATGCGAACGCCAAACAGGGTGCCCTTTTGGGCGCCGGTGTTGGCGCGGCGCTGGGCACGCTGGTTGGCGGATCGGGCAACAAAACCGAAGCAGCGCTGGCGGGTGCGGCGCTTGGCGGTGTCGTGGGCGGCTTTGCCGGCAACAATCTGGATCGTCAGGAGGCCGAGTTGCGCCAGCAGCTGGCGAATGAAGATGTACAGATTACAAACACCGGCGACCGCCTGATCTTAACGCTGCCTCAGGATATCCTGTTTGCAACCGACAGCGCGTCGGTCCGCCCCGATCTGCAAAGCGATCTGCGCACCGTGGCCAGCAATTTGCAGAACTACCCGAATTCGACAGTCCAGATCATCGGACATACCGACAATACAGGTGAAGCGGCGTATAACCAGCAATTGTCGCAACGCCGCGCCGATTCCGTGTCCAGCGTTCTCTTGGGTGCAGGCGTACCGGCATCGCGTATCCAGGCCTATGGGCGCGGCGAGGACCAGCCGATTGCGTCAAACCTGACGCCGGAAGGCAAGGCACAGAATCGTCGCGTGGAAATCGTGATCCTGCCGACCGCCTGATCGCGCATAACAGCACAGTAAAGGGCTTCGGTTTCACACCGGAGCCCTTTGTTTTTTCGCAAAAACTGCGGTCAATGCGTTTTTGGAAAACCCCGTGGCACTGGCTGGATTTGGGCCATTGCTGACGACAAGCCCTGTTTGTGGTAAGGTTGCCACAGGGGGGATTGCTGGATGTTCGATATTGATAGATTTGTCGCAGACTGCGTCGAAGCTGTTGAAACAGACCCGACACACAAATCAGCTGCCGAAGTAATGCGGCGCGTAATGTCTGATCCTGCCGATGTGCTTGCGTCGCTGGGAGCGCCGACAGAGCCGGGCATTACCCCGCTTTATCAATCGTCAAAACTGACGATCGTGAATCTGGCGTGGAAACCGTCAACGACCATCCCGCCTCATAACCACGAAATGTGGGCTGTGATAGGCATCTACGGTGGCCGCGAGGACAACATATTCTGGCGCCGCATCAAAGATCACCCAAACGGGCTGATCGAAGCGGCCGGTGCAAAGGCATTGTCAACCGGCGACGTCTGCCCGATGGGTGCGGATATCATTCATTCCGTGACCAATCCAATTCCCCGGCTTACCGGTGCATTGCACATTTACGGTGGCGACTTTTTCGAGGCGGAAAGAAGCGAATGGGAGGCCGAAGGTCTGACGGAACACCAACTTGACATCGAGACCGTTCGGGCACGGTTCTCCAGCTAGAGCCCGATTTTGGCCAAGGTCGCCTGCATCCCGAAAAACAAGTGTTCCGTGTCGTCCGACAATGGCAGGGGCGGTCCAATTGGGCTTCGAGGCACTGTCAGGATTGAGGCCGGAGTGGCCGATGCTGCGTGACAATCGAATGTCCGCTATGCTGATCATATTCTTGCAACTATTCAGATTGGACTAATTATGGATTGGGATGAAATGGCGCGTCCTTGGCTGGAGGCGGCTCCAGATTTGGAAACCTCCTTCAGCGAGGTATTCGAAGCACTTTTTGAAGCGGCAAAACTGAAATCTGGGGAAACCGTATTGGATGTCGGCTGTGGCACTGGACCCACACTCCTTCATGCAGCCAAATCAGTGGGGGATCAGGGCCGTGTACTTGGAATTGATGTCGCTTCGCCTTTGGTTGCTGTTGCCAAGGAACGTGCGCCAGACAATGTCCAACTGATCGTAGGAGACGCTGGCTCACATCCATATGAAAAAGACATGTTCGACGCGGTTATAGCAAACTTCGGGATTATGTTTTTTGATGACAACGATGCCGCCTTCAAGAATCTTAGATCCGCGATTAAGCCCAATGGACGTATGACGGCAACAGTATGGGCCACGCCTCGTGAAAATCCGTGGTTTTCCATGCCTCGCAGAATAGTCGATCAAATGATCGCGGACGTACAAAGGCCGGATCCTTCTGGACCGGGGCCAATGCGGTTTGGTGACCCAACTGCTCTTGAAACGGTCTTGGAGCGAACTGGCTGGAAATCCAAGATCGAAACATTTGATCTGTTGTTGCGCCCGCCCGGCTCGGCGGAACGCGTTGCAGACCTTCACATGAAAGTAACGGTTGGCATGATGCTCAAGGACGTTGAGGTCGACGAACATAAACTTGATGACATCAGAGCTGCGATCATTGACGCCTGCAAACAGTATCAAAGCGAAGATGGCATTGCTGTCCCGGCCAGAATTCACATTGTCGAAGCGGTCGCCGCATAGACACAATTGAGTACGTTTGACCTGTGCTCGTGAATAGCAGCATCGTCCGCACCGAGGCCGTTCATCGCCATTCTGCAACCGCAAGCTGCTTCAAAGAGCAAAAAGGAAACCACACCCCGGCATTGCAGGTGCCGCAGTCAATGCGTTTCAGAAGCTGGAACAGCAATGGCTGGAATGAGGCCAGAGTTACCGATGCTGCGCCGAGTTCGAAAGACCGCTAAGATACTTTCGGCAACAACAGACGCATTTCCGACTGAACGATGAAGCGGTGAGCCCCAAGCTCCTGCAGAAGGAACCGTAAGGCGCTGTCAGAGCAATCGACATTTACCAATGTCAGAGAGCCGACCGTGGCTGCCGCAGCAAGGAGGTCTTCCAATGCCGAGGGTTCGCTGGCGGCAATCTGATGCACGAGGCCACCAGCGCCAATGATCGCTCCGCCTTTTTCGTGCAGGAAGGACGTCAGCCGCAGGCCAGAAATGGTTTCCTTGGCGTTCTGCCAGGTCGGCTCCCAAGTCGAATACCTTTGAATGGCATTCGCAACGGTGCCGAAATCCGCCAGTTTGAATGAGGACGGATCAGGAGATGGATGATCAAGCCGATAACAGTCGAGCTTTCTGGTCACGTCAAACCCCATCTTCGTATAGAGACGTTCAGCGCCTTCGTTTCCCTCAATAACCTCGAGCCAAAAGCTCTCAATCCCGGCATTCTCTGCCGCATTTATCGCCGCCATACCCAAGCTTGACGCCAATCCTTTGCGTCGATGACCAATCCGTGTGCCGCTGCCTATCAGGTACCGTTTGGTGTTGCGCGTCGCCACGTTCCAAAATCCGATGATTTCATCTCCGTCGACGGCGACAAAGGACGCCTCGGGATCGAAACCTCTAGAGCTCAGCGTTGATCGAAATGTATCTGCATCTGGTTGCAGAGGAACAACGTAGTCAGAGAATGCAGCCAGCATGGCACGATGAAGCGCATCCATATCGAGGCCCGATTTGGCAAACGAAACAATGCGCGACATTGCTTGTGCATTCTCCAATTTGTTAAACTTTGAGAAGTAAAGAATGCGTTTTGTGTTCGAGGCGCAAGTTCGGAATTTTTTTGACGTTTAATCCGGGTGGCTGCGAACTTCGGCTTTTTACTTTGTTTTTCGAAGCGAACGTTCTTGAGGCAGTAACGAACTGGCGCATCGTCCGCACCGAGGCCGTTCATCGCCATTCCACACCCACATGGTCAGACACAGGCGGCTTTGAAGAGCTAACGGGAAACCAAACCCCGGCATTGCAGGGATTTGCCAAAAGCATTCGCGCCGTTTGCATCATTTACCGCGAATGGCCCCGGTTTCGCACCAAAGCCCTTTGTTTTTGTAACTCAAAGGTTACGTAAGGCAGCAGACGCAATTATTCAAAGGACCAGTTTATGTCAGAGCCTGTACTTCTCGGGATTTCCGGTTCCCTGCGCAAGGACGCGACCAATCGCAAGTTGATCCGCGAAGCCGCGCGCCTGTTCGGGGATGCAACCTATGTCGAAGCCGACCTGTTGCTGCCGCTTTATAACGGCGATGACGAGGACGCAGACGGGATCCCGTCCGAGGTGCAGCGGCTGGCGGACCAGATTGCGCAAGCAGACGCTGTGGTCATTTCAACGCCGGAATACAACAAGGGCTTGTCCGGTGTGTTGAAGAATGCGCTGGACTGGGTCAGCCGGACAGACGGCAACCCATGGTCGGATAAACCGGTTGCGGTGATGTCGGCGGCAGCGGGGCGTGCGGGCGGGGAACGGGCGCAAACCACATTGCGATCCTGTCTTGTGGCGTTTCGCCCCCGTATCCTGCAGGGTCCAGAGGTGCATCTGGCCGACAGCAGCAATGAATTCGACGATCAGGGCCACCTGACAAGCGAAATGTACACCAAGACGCTGAAAGCACTGATGACGGCGCTGCGCGCGGAAATCGGGCGTTAGGTACCCGGCGGCGTGCCGATTTCGATCAGGTTCTGATCGGGGTCGCGCAGATAGATCGACAGGATCGGGCCAGTTGCACCGGTGCGCTTAACCGGGCCGTCCTCGATAGGCACGTCAAGTGCGGCAAGGTGCGCGCACCAGAGATCGGCAGGGGCATCTGACAGGAAACACAGATCTGCCGAACCCGGCGTCGGATGTGCGGATTTCGGTTCGAATTCGTTCCCGTGCAGATGAAGGTTGATCTTTTGCGCCCCGATATCCAGCGCCCAGCGGGTGCTGCCATCGGCAACGGGAAATTCCTTGGGCTGTGCGCCCAGAACGTCGCGATAGAACCGGATCGTTCGGGGGATGTCGGCAACCGTCAACACCAGATGATCGATTGCGGTAATGTGTGGTGTCATCGGCAATTGCCCCTTTCCGGTCAGCGCCATATCCTGCGCTTTATGAATGATGATGCGACACAGGGCGAACACCGTCAAACCGATGTTCTGGATCCGGCGCGGGCGGCTGCGTTTGAAATTGCGTTGGGGCAGGCGCCGACGATCCGTCAGGGCAGTGCTCTGCCGCCGTTTTTTCACCAGCTGTATTTCTGGGCACCACAACCGCCCGATCAACTGGGGCGTGACGGGCACCCGAAAGTGGGCGGGCTTATCCCCGATATGGGCCTGCCGCGCCGGATGTGGGCGGGCGGGCGGCTTGAATTTCACGCACCGCTGCTTGCGGGCGTTGATGCGGTGAAAACCAGTGTATTGGAAAGCGCCGCACGCAAAGACGGCCGCACCGGGCCTTTGGCCTTTGTTACCCTGCGCCATGATATTCATCAGAACGGGCAATTGTGCCTGAGCGAATGGCATGATCTGGTCTATCGGGAAGATCCATCGCCCGATGCCCCGCGACCGGTACCGCCGATGGCCGCGCGCGATGAAACGGACCGGCACGATGTGGCGTTTTCGTCGACGCTTTTGTTTCGCTATTCCGCGCTGACCTTCAATGGGCATCGCATCCACTATGATCTGGATTATGCCCGCGATGTGGAAGGCTATGCCGGATTGGTGGTTCATGGTCCGCTATTGGCGCAACATCTGATGCTTCTGGCGCAATCCCACCTTGGAACGCTGCGCAGATTTGCCTTTCGCGCGACTGCCCCGCTGATGCATTTCGAAACCGCAAGCCTGTGCTGGAAAGACGGTGATTTGTGGGTGCGCGGGCCGGACGGGCGGCAATGTATGAGTGCGACGGCGGATTAGGCTGTGCCGGGTGGTTCCAGCCTGAATTCATCGGGAATATGATCCGCCCCGTCAAGCACCAGATCGGCCATCACCGTGGCGATCCGCGGTGCCATGCCAAAGCCGATCTTGAACCCGCCATTGGCGATAAAATGGCCCGCCCGCCCCGGATAGGTGCCCAGAACAGGCGCGCGGGATCGGCTGCGGGGGCGCAATCCGGCCCAGGTGGAAATCAGCGTGGCATCGTGCAGCGCCGGAACGGCGGCGCGGGCGCGGGCAATGACGGCGTCCAGTTTGCCATCTGTCGCAGCCGGATCATCAAAGACCGGTTCGCTGGTTGAGCCAATGGCAATTGTACCGTCGGCATGCGCGATGACATGGACGGTGTCGGCAAAAATCTGCGGCGCATCCGGCGGCAGCGGGGCGGCGGGCTGCAACAGCGCCGCCTGACCTTTGTTCGGGCCGCCGACCGGTCGGCCCAGTTCTTGGCTCAGCTGGTCCAGACCGTGCGCGCCGGTGGCCCAGATCACCGCGCCCTGATCGGGGGCATCAGACAGGATGCGCCCACCCCGTGCCGTGATCGCGGCGGCAAGTGCGGCACAGGCCTGTCGCGGATGTATCCGCGCGCTGAGAGTATCATGGATCAGGTACCCTGTCGGGCTGAGCGGCGCCCAATCGCGATCTGCCTGCACCACCTCCCACACGGCTTTGCCCTGCCAGAGGGTTTCGGCGTTGCGGCCACGGTTTTTCGCCCGTTCGAGAGCAATTTCATCGGGGATCGGTTGCAGCCGTCCGCTGCGGGCATAGCCTGATGACAGGCCGGATGTGGCATCGATTTCGGCCCAGAACGTGCCGGCCAGTAGCAGGCTGTCCAGTTGGAACGCCTTTTTGCTGTTCCAGTTTTCCGGTGTGTGCGGCGCCAGCGCGCCGACAATGCCGCCGCTTGATCCGGCACCAACGCCGCCCGGGTCGATGACCTGCACGCGCGCGCCGCGTTGCAGGCAGGCCCATGCGATGGACAACCCGAAAATACCTGCACCGCGAATGGTTACATCCGGCATTGCCAATTTACCTGCCTCACTTCATTGTCCCGCGCTCGGGCAGACTTTAATGGACCCAGCCATGCAGAACCAGCATCCAGATATAGAATGGCGCAATGAAGATGTGCCAGTGTCGACGCGCTTTGACGATCCGTATTATTCGCTGGAAAACGGGCTGGATGAAACGCGCCATGTTTTTCTGCATGGCAATGATCTGCCGGACAGGTTCAGGGACGGGTTTCATATCGCGGAACTTGGCTTTGGCACCGGTCTGAATTTTCTGGCCACGTTGCAAAGCTGGCGGGCGTCCGGCAGGGCCGGAACCTTGCGGTATTCCAGCTTTGAGGCGTTTCCGATGCGCAGGGATGACATCGCGCAGGCGCTAAAGCCGTTCGCGGAGCTGGCTGGCATCGCGCAGGACCTTGTTGCCCGCTGGACGGAGATCGGCGGGCGGTTTGAATTTGCGGGTGGTGTCGAGTTGGATCTGATCGTGGGGGATGCGCGCGAAACGTTGCCCCGTTGGGCCGGCAAGGCCGATGCGTGGTATCTGGACGGGTTTTCACCCGCCAAGAACCCCGAATTGTGGGGGCCTGACCTGATGCGGCAGGTGGCCCTGCACACCGAAAAGGGCGGTAGCATCGCCACCTATACCGCTGCGGGGTTTGTGCGTCGCGGATTGCAAGAGGCGGGGTTTTCTGTCACCCGCGTGCCAGGGTATGGCCGCAAGCGCCATATGACAAAGGCCATGCTGCAATGACACAATCCAACAACATCCCTTTGGGGATCGGGCTGATGGTGCTGACCACGTTCGTATTTTCGGTACAGGACGGCATTTCGCGCCATCTGGCGGGGGAATACAACGTGCTAATGATCGTCATGATCCGGTACTGGTTTTTCGCCGCCTTCGTGATTTCGATTGCGGCGCGCAAGGCCGGTGGCGTTGGTGCGGCGGCGCGGACGACACAGCCGGTTCTGCAAATCGTGCGCGGCGTTCTGCTGTCGACGGAAATCTGTGTGATGGTGGCCAGTTTCACAATTCTGGGTCTGGTCGAAAGCCATGCGGTTTTCACCTGCTATCCGCTGCTGGTGGCGGCCCTGTCCGGCCCTATTCTGGGCGAAAAGGTCGGGTGGCGGCGGTGGTCGGCGATCGGGGTCGGGTTTGTCGGCGTTCTGATCATCCTGCAGCCCGGGATCGGGGTTTTCGATCCGGCGGCGATCATTCCGCTGATCGCGGCGACCATGTTTGCCGTCTATGGGCTGCTGACGCGCTATGCCGCGCGTCGTGACACCACCGCGACCAGCTTTTTCTGGACAGGTGTAACGGGGGCTGTGGCGATGACGGCGCTGGGCCTTTGGGCGTGGGAGCCGATGACGCAGCCGGATTGGGGCTGGATGGCGGCGCTTTGCCTGACGGGCGTGACCGGCCATTGGTTGCTGATCAAGTGCTACGAGGTGGCCGAGGCCAGCGCCGTGCAGCCTTTTGCCTATCTGCAACTGGTTTTCGCATCGGTTCTGGGTATCGCGGTGTTTGGCGAAACCGTTGAACAGAATGTGGCGATCGGGGCGGGGATTATCGTGGCGGCGGGGCTATTCACTTTTTGGCGCGAACGCGCGCAACGTCGAACCGGTTAGTTCTTCGCTAAAGGGAACGGGCAGCGGATCAAGCCCTAGTCGCGCACGGTAGATCGGCAGGCTTTCCGTGACACGCATCACGTAGTTCTGGGTTTCGCGAAACGGGATGTGTTCGATCCAGTCGATTACGTCAAAACCCGGATCAGCATTGCTGCGCGGATCACCGTATTGCTGCATCCACCGGATCGGGCGGCTGGCGCCGGCATTGTAGGCTGCGGACATCATCACGACATTTCCGTCAAATTGCCCCGCCAGCGTCGACAGGAAGGCCGCCCCAAGCTCGGCGTTGTATTTCCAGTCGACAAGCAGGCGGTCGGTGCTGTGTTCGGCGCCACGGCCCAACTGGCCTGCAACCTCGCGTGCGGTTGCGGGCATGATCTGCATCAGGCCCCGCGCGCCAACGCCGCTGACCACACCGGGATCAAATTCGCTTTCGCGCCGGGCAATGGCCAACAACATTTCCGGCGCCATCGGCAGATCCATCTGGCGCATTGGATGCAGGGCGTAATAGGCGGCTGGCAAAACGGTTCCCTGCGTCGCAACCCGCTTGCCGATCATGACGGCCAGATGCGGTTGGGCCAGTTCCATCGCCATGTCGCCCAGTTGCCCGGCTTCGGTCCGTGACAGGGATTCCGACAGATGTGTCAGGAACCGTTCGGCCAGATTAACCTCGCCTGATGCCAGCAACAACAGCCCGGCTTCGAACACGCTGGATTTTGAAAAGCTGGCACTACGCCAGGCGCCGAATTCTTCCTGACCCGCCAGACTGATATCAAATGGTGTATCTGCTGCTTCGGCGGCCAGAAGCCCGTAAAATGATGTCTGGTATTGCGCCCCGTCTTCAAATGCCCTTAGCGCGCCCGCCGCATCGCCCAACGCCTGATAGGCACGTCCGGTCCAGTATCCGGCCCGGCCCTTTGAGATGGGCGAAGCCACGGCGGCATCAAAGCGTTTGAAATGATAAAGCGCGGTTTTCGGATCGTTCAGCTTGCGCAGGGCGATGTATCCGGCCAGCCATTCCAGATCGGCATAATCCGACCCTTCGGTCAGATGGTTTTGCGCCGCGATTGCATAGGCACGTTTTGCATTGCCCTCGCGCATCTGGTCTCGCGCCATGGTGCGACGGCGCGGTGCCCAGGCATCCGGGCGGCCCAGTGTCTCTGCGCTGGTGCTTTGTTCCAGCATCAGGTCGATCGCCGTGTCCAGCCTTTTGCGCGCCCGCCAGTCGAACCGATCAAATGCCAGCCCCGGGTTTGACTGCAAACTGGCAGGCACCTTGTCGATCAGGGCGTTGACCCCGTCCGCGCCGTCACGCAGTGCAATCCGGGCCTGGGCCAGAACCTGCCAGCCTTGCGGCACAAGGGCCTTCATCCGGTTGGCATCTGACGTCCAGCCGCGCCAAAGCATATAATCCAGCCGCGCAATATGGTGATCTTTGAGCAGGGTTTCGTGTGCGCCGAGAAAAAGCGCATGTTCGCCCGCGCCCATACGCATCGTGCGCCAGGCATTGATCACTTCCTTGCGGGCTTTTTCGGATTGTCCGACAGAGTCCAGCGCGCGGGCGTATGACAGCACGCCGCCGGCTGTTTGCGGGGGAACCTTGGCGAAAAAATTCAAAACGTCCTGATGGGATTGCTGGATAACCACCGGTTCGGATTTGCGGCGCAACCATTCCAGCCCGGGCCAGTTGGGCCGCCGTTCCAGAAACGCGATCACCTCTTCATAGCTGCCGCGCCCTTCGCGAAGGCGGTGCCATTCGATCACGTCCAGCGCTACGGCACCGTCCCGTTCGGCCAAAAGGCCGGCGTTTCCCCAATTGCCGCCACGCATTGCATCCATCGCCTGCCCCAATGGTCGCGGGGATTGCGCAATGGCGGGAAAAGCCAAGCCAAGGACGAGGAGTATAGCGATCAGATTTCGTGTCATGTCTTGCATTTCGGGCCATGTCAGGGATAGACGCTGAAACAATATCGTGCATGCGGTCTGGTTCAACCGGGAAACCTAGAGCATGTGTCAGCTTTTACCACCGGGTTGTTTGCCCCGCCAGATACAAGGAACGCACATAATGTTCAAAGGCTCTATGCCCGCGCTTGTCACTCCGTTTCGCAACGGAGCTTTGGATCTGGATACTTTGGCCAAGCTGATCGAATGGCACATTGGTGAAGGCACTGACGGGTTCGTGCCTGTGGGAACGACAGGCGAAAGCCCGACACTGACCCACAAGGAACACGAAAAAGTCGTGGAAGAGGTTGTGCGGCTGGTTGCAGGGCGCAAACCGGTGATCGCCGGTGCCGGATCCAACAACACGCTGGAAGGCATCCGTTTGATGCAGCACGCCCATTCCGTCGGCGCGGATGCCGCGCTTGTCGTGACGCCCTATTACAACAAACCCACGCAACGCGGGCTGATCGCGCATTTCACCGCGCTGCACGATTGTTGCGACCTGCCGATCATCATCTACAACATTCCCGGCCGGTCGATCATCGACATGACGCCAGACACTATGGGCGAACTGGCCAGATTGCCGCGTATCATCGGTGTGAAGGACGCAACCGGCGATGTTGCGCGTGTGTCCCAGCAGCGTGCGACCTGCGGCGCAGATTTTGTGCAATTGTCCGGAGAAGATGCAAGCGCGCTGGGGTTCAATGCGCATGGTGGTGTGGGCTGTATCTCTGTCACCGCCAATGTGGCTCCGGCCCTGTGCGCGCAGTTTCAGGCCGCGACACTGGCAGGGGACTACGCCAAGGCGCTGGAATTGCAGGACCGGCTGATGCCCCTGCACGAAGCGATTTTCGTTGAACCGGGTCTTGTCGGGGCCAAATACGGCTCGTCGCGTCTGGGCATGTGCAGCGAAGAAGTGCGCCTGCCCCTGACCGGATTGATGGACAGCACCAAGGCACAGATCGATGCCGCGATGCGCCACGCGGGCCTGATCGACTGATTGCACGGTCGCCCGATCCCGTCAGGGTCGAGCACGCCGCCTATCGTTTGCCGTAATAGAGGCCGACGACGTGTTCTGCCTCGGCAAAGAACAGCCAGCGAGAAGTTGCAACTCCGATCAGGTGGCTGAGCACCGCAAGGGCGGCGAACATGTGGTTGAAAGGCAGCGCCAACAATATGACCGGCACCACCACCATCAGCGCCAATGCGATCACCCGCAGTTTCTGTGCGTGTTTGCGGGCCACGACATAAACGAACTCGCGCAGCAGATAATTGGTGCCGGTGTGGGGCGGTTCAAAGGCGCGCACGGTGCCGATGTTGCCCAGACCCGTCGCGCTGGCCATGGTTGTGGCCGAACCGGTAAATGCCTTGTCCCCCATTATCCAATAGGCCAGTTGCACAAGGCCCGCGACAACCAGCAGGCCAAGCGCCCATGTGGTCTGATCCGCCAGCAACGCACCACCGGCCAGTGAAAAGCTCAGGAACATGACCGGTGTCAGCGGGATGTTCCAGCGTGGCACGGTTTTCAACTGTCCGTAGATCATCGAGGTTGTGTAGACCGTTGCAAGCGACAAAAGCGCGCCCAGCCATCCCAATGGCGCCCAGTGGGCCCCGAAAAAGACCGCGCCTGCGCCGTAAAGGCCCATGACCGTCAGCGCCATGACAGACATCCATGCCTCGCGGCTGAGCCAGCTTGTTTTCCACTGGGTAAACGCCTTGAGCGCGCGTTCGGGATGGCCAAGGTGAAAGGTTGACGCCAGCAAGCCGCCGACGGCCAGAACATAGGCAATGGCAAAAAAGGCAAAGGCGGTCCAGCCGGTGACAGGCGGATAGCCAAGACCCAGCCAGAACAACAGGCCAAAGCCAAGGCCGGACAAAGTGGTAAAGGCAATAACAGACGGGGCGGGATGCATGTCAGAGCTTCTCCAGCGTTTTATCAAGCCAGCCAAGGAAGCCTTTGGGCTCTTCGATCACGGGGTCCAGAAACGGGGCCAGAACATCGAACTGTTCATAGCTGTCCTTGGGGCGGGGGGGCAGGTATTTGTTGACCGGTTTGGTGCCCTGTTCGGGCATCAGATCCATACCGCCACGATCCGCCACCAGTTTGGATACTTCGCTGTCGGGATCGCCCAGATCGCCGAAATGGCGTGCGTTTGACGGGCAGGTGCGCACGCAGGCGGGCTGGCGGTCATCCTCGGGCAGGTTTTCGTTATAGATACGATCGACGCACAGGGTACATTTTTTCATCACCCCTGCTGCGGCGTCCATTTCGCGCGCGCCATAAGGGCAGGCCCATGCGCACAGGCCGCAGCCGATGCAATCGCTTTCGTTGACCAGCACGATGCCGTCTTCCACCCGTTTATAGCTGGCGCCGGTCGGGCACACCGTGACGCAGGGCGCGTCTTCGCAATGCAGGCAGGATTTGGGAAAGTGGATCAGTTGCGCGGGGCCGGTTGCGGGCTGCACCTCGTAGGAATGGACCCGGTTCAGGAACGTGCCGGACGGGTCCGCGCCGTAAGGATCTTGATCCGACAGCGGCGCGCCGTAGTTTTCGGTGTTCCAGCCCTTGCAGGAAATCACGCAGGCATGGCAGCCCACGCAGGTGTCCAGATCAATGACAAGGCCAAGCTTTTTCTCGGTACGGGTTGGCAGTTCGGTCATTTACCCACCTTCCATTTCAGTTCTTTCGGGCCGGTGCCGACGGGGGATTGGATCGCGTCAAAGGCAGGTTCGCATTCGGTCTGGTCATCGACCTTTTCGATCTTCACCTTCAGGTCGAACCACGCCGCCTGACCGGTGATCGGGTCTGAATTGGCCCATCGTAAACCATCGCCCTTGGGCGGCAGCAATTCGTGGATCAGGTGGTTCAGCAGAAAGCCCTTGGTCGCTTCGGGGGCATCGGGCTCCAGTGCCCACGCGCCTTTGCGTTTGCCGATCGCGTTCCATGTCCACACGGTGTTTTCATTGAGCGCTGCCATATGCGCAACAGGTACGCGGATGGCACCGTGCGGTGAGGATACGCGCGCCCAGTCGCCATCCTTGAACCCGTGTTCCTGCATCAGTCTGGTTGGCAGATACAACGGGTTGCGCCCGTGCAGCTGGCGCAGCCATGCGTTTTGCGAGCCCCACGAATGATACATGGCCATCGGCCGTTGCGTCAGCGCGTTGACGGTAAAGCCTTCGTTGCCGGTCTGGTCGGTTTCATACCAGATCGGCAGCGGGTCCATGCGCGATTTGATCTGGTCGCGCAGATGGTCGGGGGGCTGGCGATCTCCGTGACCTTCGGCGGCCAGCTGGAACTTGCGCATCGGTTCCACATAAAGCTGGAACAGATAGGGCTGGGGCGCGTCATAGAGGCCGATTTTCACGGCCCAGTCCTGATAGGCCATGTTCCATGGTTTATAGTAATCGGCACCTTCGGGAATGTGGCTGACGAAAAAGCCGCCGTTTTCGATGTATTTGTCCAGTTGATCTGGGTTCACATCACCGCGTCCGGTGTCAGAGCCATCGCCGCGGAAGCCGGCCAGCGGGCCGATGCCCGGTTTGCGTTCGTGATTGACGATGTAATCGGCGTAATCCGCGTATTTCTGGCTGCCATCTTCTGTCACGAACCCTGGCAAGCCCAGACGTGCGCCCAGATCGCACAGCGCGGATTGAAAGCCGCGCACATCGCGGTCGGGTTCGATTACGGGCCAGCGGATGGCATCGGCGGCGGCGTCAGCCTCGCAGATCGGGCGGTCCAGCAGGCTGATGCAGTCGTGGCGTTCCAGATAGGTGGCATCGGGCAGGATCAGATCGGAATAGGCCACCATTTCGGAGCTGTAGGCATCCGAATAGATGATGCGCGGGATCACATAATCGCCGTTTTCATCCGTGTCAGTCAGCATGTCGATCACGCCGCGCGTGTTCATCGAGGAATTCCACGACATGTTTGCCATGTACATGAACAACGTATCGATCTTGTAGGGATCACCGGCATAGGCGTTGCTGATCACCATGTGCATCAGTCCGTGCGCCGACATCGGGTTTTCCCAGGTAAATGCCTTGTCGATGCGCGCCGGTGTGCCGTCGTCTTTCAGGGCCAGATCGTCCGGCCCCTGCACAAAGCCCAGATGCGGGCCGTCAAGCGGCGCGCCGGGTGTGACCTTGCAATGCGGTTTTGGGTGGATCGTGGCCGGTTTGGGGTAGGGCGGTTTAAAGCGGAAGCCGCCCGGCACCTCGACCGTGCCCAGCAGGATCTGCAACACATGCAGCGCGCGGCAGGTCTGAAACCCGTTGGCATGGGCGCTGACACCGCGCATCGAATGGAAGGATACAGGCCGCCCTGTCATGCTGGCGTGTTTTTCGCCGCGGAAATCTGTCCATTCCTGCTTGATCTCGAACGCTTCGTCAAAGGCGACGCGGGCCAGTTCGGCAGCGATGGTTTTGATCTTGGCGGCGGGGATGCCGCAGCGGTCTGCCACCGCCTCGGGGGCGTATTCGTCTGCCAGATAACGATCTGCCATCATGTGGAACACGGGCACATGGGTGATGCCGGCGCTGCGATGCGTACCGGACAGATCGGGGCGTACGCCGGGTTTGTCAAAGGCGGTCAGTTTGCCCGTGACGCGGTCGACAACCAGCGGTTTGCCATCGTCGTCTTTCAGGAACAGACCGTATTCCGGCGACTTGGGGTCTGAATCAACCAGAACCGGCGCGTTGGTATAGCGCGCCAGATAATCCAGATCGATCTTGCCCGCCTTCATCAGTTCATGCACCAGCGCCAGAATGAACAATCCGTCTGTGCCCGGTGTGATGCCGACCCATTCATCCGCCACGGCATTATATCCGGTGCGGATCGGATTGACGCCGATTATCTTGGCACCGCGCGCCTTGATCTTGCCGATGCCCATCTTGATCGGGTTGCTGTCATGGTCTTCGGCAACGCCGAACAGCATGAACAGTTTCGTGTGGTCCCAGTCGGGCTGGCCGAATTCCCAGAACGCCCCGCCCATCGTGTAGATACCTGCCGCCGCCATGTTGACGCTGCAAAATCCGCCATGGGCCGCATAGTTGGGCGTGCCGAAATTCTGTGCCCAGAAACTGGTGAAGGATTGCGATTGATCACGACCGGTGAAGAACGCCAGCTTTTCGGGATTGGTGTCACGGATCGGTTTGAGCCAACTGACTGCCAGATCCAGCGCCTCGTCCCAACTGATCTCCTCGAACTCGCCCGATCCGCGCGGGCCAACCCGCTTCAGGGGCGCGCGCAGGCGGGACGGCGCGTTGACCTGCATGATGCCCGCGCTGCCCTTGGCGCACAACACGCCCTTGTTTACCGGGTGATCGCGGTTGCCTTCGATATAGGCCACCTTGCCGTCTTTCAGATGCACATTGATCCCGCAGCGACAGGCGCACATATAGCAGGTGGTTTTGCGCACCTCGTCCGAAACATGCGGCGACGTGTCGAGGGTTGGCTGGCGATGCGGCATCTCTACTCCTTGGCGTTCGGTACACGCTAGTGCGAGACCCCGAATAGCACGACAATTTTCTGTTCACACCCGATCAATCGGAATTCTGTTTTTCAAAACGCGAAATGCGCGGGATGGTCTAGGGTTCTTTCCGGTCAGCTTTGGCAGACTGGGCCTGCACCACGGTTACGGCGATCATGTTGAACACGTCCCGTGCAGAACATCCGCGCGACAAATCATTGGCGGGTTTGGTCAGTCCCTGAAGAATCGGGCCGATGGCGGTTGCGCCGCCGATCCGCTGTGCGATTTTGTAGCCGATGTTTCCGGCATCAAGGTCTGGAAAGATCATGACGTTGGCGTTCCCCGCGATGGCGGAGTCCGGCGCTTTGGTTGCCGCAACAGAAGGCACAAACGCAGCGTCAAACTGCATCTCACCGTCAATCAGCAGGTTGGGGGCTTGTTCCCGCGCAAGTTCCGTTGCTTTTGCCACTTTATCGACATGGGCATGATGCGCGCTGCCCTTGGTCGAAAAAGACAGCATCGCAACCCGCGCGGGCTGTGCCATCATGGCGGTGTAGGATTTCGCTGCTGCCACGGCGATCGAGGCAAGTTCAGATGCGGACGGATCAATCACCAGACCGCAATCGGAAAACACCAATGCATCGATACCGCTGAAATGGTTGTCGGGTAAAACCATCAGGAAAAAGCTGGAAACCAGTGCCGCGTCCGGCGTCTTGCCTATCATCGTGATCGCGGCGCGGACGGTATCGGATGTTGTGCAGACCGCACCGCCAATGGTGCCGTCGGCCAGACCGACCCGCACCATCAGCGCCGCAAAAATCAATGGATCGCGCGCCTGTTCGCGCGCCACGTCTTCGCTGACACCTTTGTGTTTGCGCAGTTCGAAATAGAGGTTGGCCAGATCCGCACCATGCGCGGATGTTGCCGGATCTTCTATCGTAATGCCTGACAAACCGTCGCCGTCTGCATCAGATAATTGTCGGGCCACTATGTCGTGCGGACCGACCAGAACGACCGATGCAAACCCGGCCTTGACCGCCTGAACGGCACCGGCCACGACCCTTGGATCGTGGCCTTCGCTCAGCACAATCCGCGCTGGGCTTGCCGCTGCGCGTTTGTGTATGTCGCGCAGCGGTTTCAAGGTCGTACCGTTGGCAGGCAACGTAATGTCAGGCCGGTTGGCACCGGTTCATGCGCCTGTCTGCGGGTGCATATCGGCGGCAGAGACGCCTGCAACGGCGACCGGTTTCTTCATGGCATCACGGCGGAACGGTTCACCCAGTTCCTGATTGATCATCGCTTCGATCAGGGTGGTCACGCCGTTTTCCATCTGGTCCTTGATCGCCTGGTTCAGCGCATCGGTCAGTTCGTCCATCGTGCGGGCCACGACACCTTTCAGACCGCAGGCATTGGCGATACCGGCATAAGACACGCCTGTGTCCAGTTCGGTGCCGACAAAGTTGTCTTCGTACCACAGGGTCGAGTTGCGCTTTTCCGCGCCCCACTGGTAGTTGCGGAACACGATCTGCGTCATCGCGGGCCATTCTTCGCGCCCGATCGCTGTCAGTTCGTTGACAGCAATGCCGAATGCACCATCGCCCGAAAAACCGACGACAGGCACATCGGGGCATCCGATCTTGGCACCTGCCACAGCCGGAAGGCCGTAACCGCAAGGCCCGAACAGGCCGGGTGCCAGATATTTGCGGCCTTCTTCAAACGAAGGATAGGCGTTGCCGATGGCGCAGTTGTTGCCGATATCGGACGAAATGATCGCGTTCTTGGGCAAAGCCGCCTGAATCGCACGCCACGCCATACGCGGGCTCATCCAGTCGGGTTTTGCGCCACGGGCGCGTTCGTTCCATGTGGTGCCGGGATCGTCTTCTTCGTGGTCCATGCTGGACAGTTGTTGCGCCCATGTGGATTTTGTTGTCGCGATCAGGTTCTTGCGTTCTGCACGGCCATCATCGCCAGCGTTTTCAGGCAGTTTCGCCAGAATGGACTGAGCCACTTTCTTGGCGTCGCCAATAATGCCCACGGTCACTTTCTTGGTCAGACCGATCCGGTCGGGGTTGATATCAACCTGAATGATCTTGGCGTCCTTGGGCCAGTAATCGATGCCGTAACCCGGCAATGTCGAAAACGGGTTCAGGCGTGTACCAAGGCACAGAACAACATCGGCCTTGTTGATCAACTCCATGCCGGCCTTTGATCCGTTATAGCCCAGCGGACCGGCAAAAAGCGGGTGCGAACCGGGAAACGCATCATTGTGCTGGTAACCAACGCAAACCGGCGCATCCAGACGTTCGGCCAAAGCGATCGTATCCTTGATCGCACCTGCGAGGACAACGCCCGCGCCATTCAGAATAACCGGAAACTTGGCATTTCCGATCAGATCGGCCGCTTGCGCAATCGCGGCTTCACCGCCCGCGGGACGTTCGAATTCGACGATTTTGGGAATTTCGATATCAATGACTTGAGTCCAGAAATCGCGCGGCACGTTGATTTGCGCGGGGGCGCTGGCGCGTTTGGCCTGCAGGATCACACGGTTCAGGGTTTCGGCGATACGGGTCGGATCGCGCACTTCTTCCTGATAGGCGACCATGTCTTCGAACAGCTTCATCTGTTCGACTTCCTGAAATCCGCCCTGACCGATTGTCTTGTTCGCGGCTTGCGGTGTGACCAGCAGCAGCGGCGTGTGGTTCCAGTAGGCGGTTTTCACGGCGGTCACGAAATTGGTGATGCCGGGGCCGTTCTGGGCGATCATCATCGACATCTTGCCGGTGGCGCGGGTGTAGCCATCGGCCATCATTCCGGCGCTGCCTTCATGGGCGCAATCCCAGAAGGTGATGCCGGCAACCGGGAACAGATCGCTGATCGGCATCATGGCCGACCCGATGATTCCAAAGGCATGTTCTATCCCGTGCCGCTGAAGTGTTTTGATAAAGGCTTCTTCGGTCGTCATTTTCATGGCTGTGATCCTTCGGAAAAATGGGTGATCGCGCATATGCGGTTAAGCTTGCAAAGGTTTTAGGGCGTTTGGCCAAAGCGAGTTAGGGCCAGATAGGCCCCCGCGATAAGGCCAGTGT
This sequence comes from Sulfitobacter sp. JL08, assembly GCF_003352045.1. Lineage (NCBI taxonomy): Bacteria > Pseudomonadati > Pseudomonadota > Alphaproteobacteria > Rhodobacterales > Roseobacteraceae > Sulfitobacter > Sulfitobacter sp. JL08. The sequence continues at coordinate 3,891,734 of NZ_CP025815.1, read as the reverse complement.
ATCAAAAGTTGTCAATCGCGGTCTTAATCCGTGCAATCCCGTCCGGTATTCTGGATGCCGGAATTGAAGAGTAGGCCAGACGATAATAATGTTTGGGGCGTCCTGTGCCGCTGAAAAAGGCGCGTCCGGGTTCGATCATCACGCCGTCGCCTAATAGCCTTTTCGCAAGTATATCGGTATCGACGTGGCTCGGTGCCTGCATCCAGAAAGACGACCCCCCGAACGCACCCTGACCGGCGATGCGCAATCCTGTTTCGGCGATGGCGGTTTCCATCACGCTGCGCCGTTCATGGAACGCCCGCCCCATGCGCCGGATCAGGGCATCGTAATGCCCAAGGGACAGGAAATAGGCAGCCGTACGCTGGATATGGCCGGGCGGATGGCGCAATACGCTGGCGCGCAGGGCGCGGGCCTCGCGGATAAAGGGTTCGGACCCGACAAGGTAGCCAAGCCGCAGGCCCGGAAACAGCGATTTGGAAAAGCTGCCGACATAAATAACGCGCCCGTCCGGATCCAGTGATTTCAGCGCGGGCGAGGGCGGTTTGAGAAAGGACATTTCAAATTCGTAATCGTCCTCGACGATCAGCGCCTCCATCTGGCGGGCCCGTTCCAGCAACGCGCGCCGCCGGTCCAGAGGCATCGTTGCCGTGGTCGGGCATTGGTGGCTGGGCGTTGTGAATATCACATCGGTGCCGGGGGGGATGGCATCGGGGGGCAAGCCATCCTTGTCGACGCGGATCGGCGATAAATGGCAGCGCGACTGGGTCAGGATATCGCGCAGGGCGTGATAACAGGGGTCTTCGATGGCTGCGGTGCGGCGCTGCGTCAGCAGGATTTGTGCGGTGAGCCACAATGCGTTCTGTGCGCCCAGCGTGATCAGAACCTGTTCCGGGCGGGCGTTGATGCCACGGCGCGGCAGGGTGTGGCGCACAATGAATTCGATCAGTTGCGGATCGTCCTGATCGTAATAATCCGTGGTCAGCGGTGTGAAGTCTTTTTGCCCCATTGCCTGCAGGGCGCAGTGCCGCCAGTTCGCGTGATCAAACAGCGCAGGATCGGCCTGTCCGTAGATGAAAGGAAACCGGTAGCGCGCCCAGTCCTGCGGTTTGCTGGGGGTATCGCCGCCGGTGTACCGCCGCCCGATCGCGCGGGCCCAATCGACGGCATCCTGTTGCGGAGCAGAGGGTGCGAAATCGGGGGGGATGGGTGCATTGGGGGATACAAAATATCCTGAACGACCCTGTGATGTCAGATAATCGTTCGCCAGCAGTTCGGTATAAGCCAGCGTGACGGTGATGCGGCTGACGCCCAGATGGTTGGCCATCTTGCGGGTAGAAGGCAGTTTTTCGCCCTTGGTAAATCGCCCGGATAATATGCCCTGCGCAATCATCTGCTGTATCTGCGCCTGCAAGGTGCCTTGCATGTCAGGTTTCAGAAAAAAGGTTTCAACAGGAAGCGACATTTGTCGAGTGTACTTTGGACTTAGGGCCAGTTCAATCTGGACTTATCAGGAAATGAAACCGCAGGGAATTCTGGTGAAAAAGCCACGTAAGCGTCGGGAATCACTAGGGAAAATTCGGATATGAAGCTGCATTATTGAGACAATTGGTATCAAAAATGTTCGGCTTGTAAGTGGAGAATCATGTCATTTCGGGTGAAAAACGTGCGTTGGCAGATCCGCGCACGACATTCGCACGTCAGCGCAAGCCATGGCCGGTTGCCGCTGTTATTGCGCGGCATAGGTTCCGATCGACTGAACGGACACATCGGCCAGATGGTCCCGACCGTAGGCCACGATACCAAGCGATCGGATGGCCTCGGGTTTGACCTGATCCGGCAATATCGATCCGGACGCTTTGAACCGGTCCAGCGGAATATCGACAATCTGCCAGTTGGCCGACGTGTCAAACGGGGCCTGATAATATTGCCATGGAAGGCGTGTTGATGTCGTTCGCAGATGAACGAAATACTGTTGTCCGTTGCCGCGCACCCGCAAGCGGATGCCAATTGCAGTCGGGGGCAGGCCATCGGGCAAAGCCGTGCGGACCTGGATGAAGCCACCGCGGTTTTCCGTGCTGACTGTTCCGGTGAGTTGAAGGACAGTGGAACCGTTGCGGTTCTGTAAACCTGCCTGCCCCTCGGACACGCCGCCCATCACGGTATCGGCAAGATAGGTCCAGGAATAATCCTGTACCGGCTTTTGATCGTCCGCCATCAGATCGCCCGCCCAAAGATGCCCCGCAACCAACGCAACCGGTAGTGCAAGCCATGATCGACGCGACACAAGCCGTGTGGTTTGGATGTTCAAACTGGTCATGAAATGCAAAATGGCCCCGAACCGGTAAATTTCAAATACCGTTCGGGGCCAATTTTGTACGTGCCGGAAAACCGGCCGGATTTAGCCGAAAACGCGACCCAATGCGCCATCAATGGCGGTTGTAATCTCGTCGATGTCATCCGGCGTGGCGATCAGCGCGGGCGACAGGCACAACGTATTGTTGTAGCCGGGTACCGACCGGTTGGTCATACCAATGATGACGCCCTGCGCCATACAGTCGGCTACGACGGCGGCCACCTGTTTTTCCGGCATCGGTGCGCGTGTTTCGCGATCGGCGACAAGTTCGGCACCGCAGAACAGGCCTTTGCCACGCACCTGACCAATGGCAACGTGTTTGTCTGCCAGCGCATTCAGGTTGTCGATCAGACGGGCACCCATCGCTGTGGTGTTTTCCAGCAGGTTTTCGTCTTCAATGATCCGCAGGTTTTCAATGGCCGCAGCCGGGCCGGCGGTGCACCCGCCAAAAGTAGAAATATCGCGGAAATAGTTCATCGGATCGTCCGCGTTGTCCTTGAACTTGTCAAAGACGCCTTCGGTTGTCACCAGACAGGCAATCGCGGCGTAGCCCGAAGCGACGCCTTTGGCCATTGTCACCATATCGGGTTTGATGCCGAAATGCTGATAGCCGAACCACGTGCCTGTGCGCCCGACACCGCACACGACTTCGTCGATATGCAGCAGCACTTCGTATTTTTCGCAGATTTCCTGGACCCGCTCCCAATAGCCTTTCGGCGGCGTGATCACACCACCGCCCGCGGTAACGGGTTCAAGGCAAAGCGATCCGACAGTTTCCGGACCTTCGCGCAGGATGGTCGCTTCGATCTGGTCGGCGGCCCACTGGCCGTAGTTTTCCAGATCGGCCCCGTCCTGTTCAAAACCGCGATATTCAAGGCAATGCGGGACACGTACAAATCCGGGCGTAAAGGGGCCGTATTGCGCGTTGCGTTCATCCTGACCACCGGCAGACAGCGCGCCGATTGTGGTGCCGTGATAATCGCGATCACGGTACAGGATCTTGTATTTCTTGCCGCCATATTTTGCATGCGACAGTTGCCGCACCATCTTGAAGGCTTTCTCGTTCGCCTCGGAACCGGAGTTCGTATAATAGACGCGGCTCATTCCCGGCATTTTTTCGATCAGCTTTTCGGCAAAGATCGCGCCAGGGATCGACCCGGCCGAGCCGGCGAAATAGTTCAGCTTGATCAGCTGATCGCGCACGGCGTTGGCGATGGATTCGCGGCCATAGCCGACATTCACGGTCCAGACCCCGCCGGAAACAGCATCCAGATGCTCTTTGCCCTTCTGATCCCAGACGCGCATGCCTTTGCCTTCCACGATGATCCGCGGATCCGTAGATTCGAAGGGTTTATGCTGAATCAGGTGGTGCCAGACATGCGCCTTGTCGGCTTGCACCACATGACTGATATCATTGTCTTTAAACGTGCCGTCCATGATGTGACCTTTCTGTGAAGAAGGAATGCCAAACGTTATCTGGCAGTAATATGCCCGTAATTTGATCAAAAATCACCACTAAATTGCGACTCTGGATAGGGCCAGTTGCGACATCCCTGTAGGGCCAAAAGCGTTCACGTTCCCAACAAAAACTGGCGCAATTGCGCGGCAAATACATGATTTCATGTTAAAAAGACCAATTTCGGGTTTCCGATACCGGAATACGCATTCTTCAAACTCGCGCGGATCGTGTGAAAAAATGTTGATCGGCGGTGCCTTTTGCGTTGGGATCACCGGCAAGCACAGGTTTTCACCTGATGCGGTGCTGTAATCGCACAAGAGGCGGACAACCGCCCCCAATGACAAACAAAGCCGCTTGAAGGCGGCGATCAAACCGGGAGAATCTTCTATGAACATGAAATCGAAACTGATGGGTGCCGTTGCTGGTGTTGCCATGCTGACAGTCGCGAATGCCGCTTTGGCGGACATCACCGTTGGTTACTTTCTTGAATGGCCGATGCCGTTTCAGTACGCGAAAGTGAACGGAACATATGACGAAGCTTTGGGCACAACCGTGAACTGGGTCAGCTTTGACACCGGCACAGCGATGAGCGCCGCGATGGCATCGGGCGACGTGCAGATCAGCGTCAGCCAGGGTGTACCACCCTTTGTTGTGGCAGCATCCGCCGGTCAGGATATCCAGATTGTCGATGTTGCGGTGTCCTATGCCGACAATGACAACTGCGTCGTCGCCAGCGGGCTTGAGATTGACCAAGGCAGCGCGTCCGAACTGGCCGGCAAGAAAGTGGCCGTGCCACTGGGCACAGCCGCGCATTACGGCTTTCTGAAACAGATGAGCCACTTTGGCGTCGACGTTGGCAGTATGGATGTTGTTGATATGGCCCCTGCCGAAGGTGCTGCGGCACTTGCACAGGGATCTTTGGATATGGCCTGTGGCTGGGGTGGCGCGCTGCGTCGCATGAAAGAGCACGGCAACGTATTGCTGACCGGTGCCGAGAAAGAAGAGCTGGGCATTCTGGTGTTTGACGTTACCAGCGCGCCGGCAAGCTTTGTCGCCGAAGAAGGCGACATGCTGGCGAAGTTCCTGAAAGTGACGGCAGACGCCAACGCAATGTGGAATGCCGGATCGAACCGGGATGAAATGCTGGCCGTGATCGCCAAAGACGCCGGTATGGATGTCGATGCCACGGCTTCGACAATGGATACGTTTGTGTTCCCGTCCGTTGACGACCAGTTGTCCGGCAAGTGGCTGGGCGGTGGTAGCCAGGAATTCATGAAAGGCGTCGCCGACGTGTTCGTGGAAGCAGGCAGCATCGATGCCGCGATGGACAGCTATGAAGGCACGGTCAACACCGGGCCGTTGCAAGCCGCGCAAGGCATGTAAGCCAGTTCGGATCGGGGGCACGGCACAGGCCGTGCCCCCGTTTTCGTATCATCTGAATACCGGTGTGCAGATCATGCACACGTCCGACTGCATTCCTTGAGGGAGAGCCCATGTCCGGATTATCAATCGAAAAAATTTCCATGCGATTTGACCTGCCCAATGGCGGGTCCGTTCAGGCGTTGAAAGATGTCAGTCTGCACCTCAAAGAGGGTGAACTGATGTCGGTGCTGGGGCCATCGGGTTGCGGTAAAACCACGTTGTTGAATATCCTTGCGGGGTTTCTGGCCCCGACCGAGGGCAAGATCGTGATGAACGGGCACGAGGTCCACGGGCCGGATGCCGAACGCGGCATGGTGTTTCAGCAGGGTGCTTTGTTTGAATGGATGTCGGTGCGCGAAAATGTCGGGTTTGGCCCGTCGATGAAGGGCATGCCCAAACACGACAAGGCCGAGATCGTCAATCACTTGCTGGATGTCGTGGGCTTGCAGGAATTCAAGGAAAAGGCGGTTTACGAATTGTCAGGCGGGATGCAGCAGCGCGTGGCACTGGCCCGCTGTCTGGCAAATGATCCCGATGTCATTCTGATGGACGAACCGTTGGGCGCGCTGGACGCGCTGACGCGTGAAAAGATGCAATCGCTGGTTCTGAAACTGTGGAAGGAAACCGGCAAGACGATCATTCTGATCACCCATTCCGTGGAAGAGGCATTGTTGCTGGGTGAACGTTTGTTGGTGATGGCCCCGCGCCCCGGACGTATTCACAAGGAATACCGGCTGCCCTTTGCGGAACTGGGTGTTGGTGCTGATCTTCGCGAGGTGAAGAAGCACACGGATTACGCCAAAACACGTGAAGAAATTCTGGGTATGATCTGGGATATGGAAGAAGAAATTATGGGCCGTACGGAGGAAACAGCATGATCCCTCTGCTCATATATACCGCCATTTTCGCTGTTTCTTTTTACATCGTGACGCGGGTGGCGCATCAGGCCGCCAAGAATGATTACACATCCCTGAAGACCGTGACATTCGGTGATGAAAGCGCCGTAACGCCCAACCGGATTGCCGGTGTGATTTCCATCATCACGATTTTTGTTATGTGGGGTATGTTTACCGGATCGGCGTTACTGCCGTCGTTCATGCATGCACCCGGCCCGTATCAGGGCACGACCAGTTTTGTGTACACCGCCGAAACCGCGGACGGGCAACGCGACGATGCAACGGTGACGGTGCTTGTTCATGGCCGCGACGAAAATCCAGACGCGCCCGAAGTGTCCGGTTCTGACGGGTTTGCGAAAGACGATTCGGCAACTGTGGCGGCGTGGCGCAGTGTTCTTGTGTCGGTCGACAAAAACGATGACGTCAAGAAAAGCGATGGCGCGCAGATTGTTGCCATTAACGGTACGCCGGTATCGCCGGGGCAGTCTGTCGAGATTGAAGGCGGTGTCGTCAGTCTTTCGGACAAGGGCACGCCCAATTTCGAGCCGACAAAAGGCTGGCAGATGGAACCACTTTACCTGCCATCACCAGAGGCGGTCTGGGAGCGGATGATCAAGATATCCAGCGAAGGTTTCCGCAACACGTCATTGCTGGGCCACCTGGGCTGGTCGCTGTTTCGCGTTGTCGTCGGGTTTTTGCTGGGCGCACTGGTGGGTATTCCGCTGGGCTATGCAATGGGGCTAAGCAACTGGTTCCGCGGCTGGTTTGATCCGATTGTCGAATTCATGCGTCCCGTTCCGCCACTGGCATTGATCCCGCTGGTGATCATCTGGGCGGGTATCGGGGAAGCCGGAAAAATCATCCTGCTGTTTCTTGCGGCGCTCTGGATCATGGCGATTGCGGCCAGATCGGGCGTGTCGGGCGTGAAGATCAGCAAGGTGCACGCGGCCTATTCGCTGGGGGCCAGCAAATGGCAGATCATGCGCTATGTCATCATCCCTAACAGCCTGCCGGAAATCTTTACTGGCGCGCGGGTTGCGATGGGCGTGTGTTGGGGCACCGTTGTGGCGGCTGAACTGGTGGCGGCGGAAAAAGGCGCGGGCATGATGATCATGGTCGCATCCAAGTTCCAGAACACCGATATCGTGATCATGGGGATTATCCTGATCGGGATCATCGGCTTTGGAATCGACATGCTGATGCGCTGGGCCGAACGGATTCTGGTGCCGTGGAAGGGCAAAGGCTGACGCCTGAAGTCTTGCCAGCGTCCTAAGTCAAAAGAACAACCGCCGCCGGACAGGATCTGGCGGCGGTTTCCGTTCGTACTGTCAGGCGGCAGCGCCGGTGCGGTTAGACGTGCTGGTCTACCAGAATCGGGATGCCGTCCGGATCAATCACCACAAAACTTGCGGGGCCTGTGCCGGTCTCGTCGGCTTCGCTTTCAAAGCTTAGACCGCTTTTGCTTAATGCTTTCTAAATGTCCCGAACATCGGTGAAATCCTTCAGCGTGTTCGCATCCTGATCCCAACCGGGATTGAAGGTAAGCGTGGTTTTTTCGATCATGCCCTGAAACAGACCGATGATGCAGACACCGTTTTTCAGGATGGCCCACCCCTGATCGGGATCTCCGCCAAAGGCTTGAAACCCAAGCTTTTCATAAAACGCCATGCTCGCGTTGACGTCTTTGACATTCAGGCTGATTGAAAACGCGCCAAGTTCCATCTGTTGAGTCTCCTGTTGCTGGCTTTTCCCATGCTACTTCATTTGTGCAGTTGGGGCACACAGGTGATCACCAAACGGCTAGGAAACGCATTAATCCCACTGCACGTCACCCAGAAAGATATAGCCGGCGCCGTATATGGTTTTGATCAGCCGCGGATTCTTGGGGTCTTCCCGCAATTTGGTGCGCAGGCGCGAAATACGCACATCCATCGCCCTGTCAAAGCTTTCACCGGCGGCGCCCCCCAGGGTTTCCTGCATCAGATCGCGTGAAATCAGCCGTTTTGGCCGTTCCAGAAACAGGCGCAGAACTTCGCCTTCAGCGTGGGAAAACGGGGTTTCCTGCCCTTCACTGTCCTTAAGCAGGTATTGGTCGAAATGTGCGGTCCAGCCATTGAAACGGGCGGAATGGCCTGCCGGTGTTGCGGCTTGCCCGCCGCGAATGCGTGCCCTGATGCGGGCAACCACTTCGGCGGGATCGAAGGGTTTGGTAATATAGTCATCAGCGCCAAGTTCCAGCCCGGTGATCCGGTCCTGTACCTGCGTTCGCCCCGAAATGATGATGACAGCCGCGCCCTGTTCCAGCGCCAGCCGATGCACAAGGGCCAGCCCGTCGGTATCGGGCAGCGAAAGATCGACAAGGCACACATCGGGGCGTTGCGTTTTCAGCGCGGCTTCAAACTCGCGCGCGCGGCCAAAACAAAGGGTGCGGAACCCCGCTTCATTCAGGGCGTCCGACAGAACGTTTCGCACGTCGGGTTCGTCATCCAGTATGGTCACAAGCGGTGCGGCGGGATCACTGGTCATTCTGCGGCTTTCGGGGCAATAAGCGCCGCAAGCGACGCGGTATCAAAAGGTTTGCGCAAGACAGCGGCGATCGACAGGGCCTGTTGATGCAGGGCGTGATCGGGCGGCAGCGATGTCATCAAAACGCAGGGTACACCGGTACCGCGCATTCGGTTTACAACATCTATGCCGGTTCCCGCACCTTCGATCAGAATGTCGGACAACACCATGGAAATGTCTGGCAGGTCGGCCGCAAGGGCAATCGCCTCATCCGCGGATGTGGCCTCGATCACGGAATGGCCAAGATCGATCAGCATATCGCGGACGTTGGCGCGGATGTCATCGCTGTCCTCGACCAGCAGAACCAGACCGCAAACAGCATCGGGCGCAATGCGGTAGGGCAGGCGCAATGTTACAATCGCGCCACTGCCGGTGTTGCCAAACCGCAAATCCCCGCCGGCCAGTTTGGTCATGTCATAGACCATCGACATGCCCAGACCTGATCCTTCGCTGCCTTTGGTGGTAAAGAACGGATCAAGCGCCTGTTTCAGGGCATCGTCAGAAAAGCCGGGGCCGGTGTCTTCGATCTGGAATTCGATCCAGGTGTTGTCCAGATTGCGGGCTGTCAGGCTGATGCCGCCCTGCGCCCCGCAGGCATCGCGCGCATTCAGGATAACATTCAACAGGCTGTCCTGCACCATGCCGACGTCCAGCAGTATATTCGGCGCGCCAGGGTCCAGCCGGTTTTGGATGTTCAGTGACACGCCTCGCGGTAAGGCGGGGCTGGCCAGAATGTTCAGATCGTTCAGCAGTTCGGCCACATTGCAGGCGACGGGGCGCAGGGTGCGGTGGCCTGTCATATCCCCGATCCGGCCCAGCAGCGATCCGCCGCGCCGCGCAGCCGCCAGTGTCGCGTCAACCAGATCGGCGGCGCCTTCAGGCAGCGGCATGCGCTTCAGCTTGCTTTGCATGCCCAAAATAATGGTCAGCAGGTTGGAAAAGTCATGCGCTAGGCCGCTTGTCATCTGGGCGGCCAGTTCGCGTTTTCGGGTATGTTGAAGGGCGACGCGGGCCTGGGTTTCTTCGGTCACGTCCATCGAAAGAATATAGACGCCGCCCTTTTCGTCGGGGGTAAACGCGGCCCTGATCCTGCGTGAACTGGGTTTGTCGGTGAATTCGAACACGGATGATGTGCCGCAATAGGCCTTATCAAGATAGGGTTTGATCCGCCCGAACGCAGACCCGCCCAACGCATCGCTGATGTGCAGCCCAAGAATACTGGAAGGTCGCCCCGGAATGACCGAACTGAGCCGCCGGTTGGAATAGGTATAAATGCCGTCCGAACCGACATGCGCGATATGAGCCGGCATCATTTCCGTGGTCAGACGTGTGCGGGCTTCGATTTCTGTCAGCTGGTGTTTGGCTTCTTCCAGCGCGTTTACGGTCGCTTCCAGTTTACGGTTTGTGGCAGACAGAGCTTCGGAATGGGCCAGAAGCTGTTCGGACAATTCCTCGGATCGGGCCCGCAACAGAACTTCGTGTTCCTTGGTGCGGGTGATGTCGGTATAGACAGTGACCCAGCCGCCTTGCGGCAAGGGCGCGCCTTCCACGGAAATCGTTCTGCCATTGGCGCGGGTGCGTTCCATATAGTGCGGTTTGAAATCGCGTGCCCGTTCCACGCGGGTTTTCACAAAGTCAGAGATATCATCGACAGGCCCGTACTCTCCGGCTTCGACCAGATAGCGAATGACCGCTTCAAAGGAAACGCCAGGCTGCACCATCGCATCGGGCAGATTGAACATCTGCTGCATCGGGCGGTTTATCTTAACCAGACGCAGGTTGTGATCAAAGATCGACAGGGATTGCGCGATCAGGTTCAACCCTGCGGTCGTCAGAGCATTGATATTGGGTGTTTGCTGTTCCACGCGACCCTCCGTTGTGACTTGGCTAGCATCCGGTGGCACCAGATCAAAGCAGGCTTTTTCGGTCGGCCTGTCAATAACAGAAGGGGAATTGGTGTGGCCCCTGCCGTTGTTACAATTCGTAAGGATTGGGAAAACATTGCGAAAAAGTTGACGTGGAATGTCAAACGCGCATCTTGGACGCACGGGGAATCGTCCAAGGGCGAAAGAGGCTTTTGCCGCAATCGGTAAAAGTTCGGGAGGAGACAAATTTGGCTGATACGCTGAACGGCGCGGGCGGACACCAATCCATCCCGGCGCTTTTGCACAGAAATGCAATCCAGTACGCCGGGTCTGCCGCGTACCGCGAAAAAGATCTGGGCATCTGGCAAAGCTGGACATGGGCGCAGGCCGAAGCCGAAATTCAGGCACTGGCGCTGGGGTTGATCAATCTGGGTGTGCGCGAAGGCGATTTTATAGCCGTGATCGGCCGCAATCGTCCCTATCTATACTGGTCGATGGTGGCAGCTCAGTCTGTCGGTGCCATACCAGTGCCCCTGTATCAGGATGCTGTGGCCGAAGAGATGGCCTATGTGATGGAACATTGCGGCGCGCGGTTTGCGATTGTCGCAGATCAGGAGCAGGTCGACAAAGTGATCGAGGTGCAGGAAAACCTGCATCAGTTCGAACACATGATCTATCTGGATCCGCGCGGTTTGCGCAAATACGACCATTCAAAACTGCATCAGTTCAGCCATGTGCAGGAACAGGGCCGGGCCGCTCTGGACGAGTTTCTGCCCGAACTGCAGCGGCGAGAAGCCACCCTGAATTACGACAGTCCCTGCGTGATGCTTTATACATCTGGCACCACCGGAAAGCCCAAAGGGGTATTGCTGTCCAATCGCAACGTGATCGAAACGGCGAAATCCAGTTCCGAATTCGACAATCTGCGTGAATCTGACGAAGTTCTGGCCTATTTGCCGATGGCATGGGTGGGCGATTTCATCTTTTCCATCGGGCAAGCCTATTGGACAGGGTTCTGTGTCAATTGCCCCGAAAGCGCGGACACGATGATGACGGACCTGCGTGAAATCGGGCCCAGCTATTATTTTGCGCCACCGCGTATTTTCGAAACGCAGCTGACCAACGTGATGATCCGGATGGAAGATGCCAGCCCGGTCAAGAAACGGATTTTCGATTACTTCATGGCGCATGCGCGCAAGGTCGGTCCTGATATTCTTGATGGTCATTCGGTGGGCGTATTTGACCGTTTGAAATACAAGCTGGGCGAATTTGTGGTCTACGGGCCATTGAAGAACGCGCTGGGCTTTTCTTCGGTACGTGTTGGATACACGGCAGGTGAAGCGATCGGGCCGGAAATTTTCGATTTCTACCGCTCGCTCGGCATCAATCTGAAACAGCTTTACGGCCAGACCGAGGCCACCGTGTTTATCACCGCGCAGCCCGACGGGCAGGTGCGCAGCGACACGGTCGGGGTGCCGTGCCCCGGCGTGGAATTGCGGATCGCCGAAAACGGTGAGGTGTTCTATCGCAGCCCCGGCGTATTTGTGGAATATTACAAGAACCCTGAAAGTACGGCAGACACCAAGGATCCCGAAGGCTGGGTGGCCACAGGGGATGCCGGATTTATCGAGGAAGACACCGGCCATCTGCGCATCATCGATCGCGCCAAGGACGTGGGCAAAATGGCCTCGGGTGCCCTGTTCGCGCCGAAATACGCGGAAAACAAGCTGAAGTTCTTTCCCAACATCCTTGAGGCTGTCGTGTTCGGCAACGGACGCGAGGAATGCACGGCCTTTATCAATATCGATCTGACCGCAGTGGGCAACTGGGCCGAACGCAACAATATCGCTTACGGATCCTATCAGGAACTGGCGGCGCATCCGCAGGTCATGGATACGGTGCAATCCCATGTGGAAGCCGTGAATGCATCATTGGCCGAAGACCCGATGCTGTCAGGCTGCCAGATTCACCGCTTTGTCATTCTGCACAAGGAACTGGATGCGGATGACGGCGAACTGACCCGCACGCGCAAGGTGCGCCGCCGGATCATTGAAGAGAAATTCGCGGATATCATCACAGCGCTTTACGATGGATCGCCCAAGGTCAGCACCACGACCGAAGTGACCTATGAAGACGGGCGCAAGGGATCGATTTCCGCAATGCTGGAAATTCGCGATGCCAAGGTTGTTCCGGTCACGCCACAGCAGGTGGCAGCGGAATGAGCGGGCAGGGCGCAGTAAGTATTTATGAAAAGATGAAGGGCGGGGCAGCGTGAAAGAGACCGAAGGCTATGTTACGGCTGATGGTCGCCAGATTGGCGGTACGGTGATGGAAATGAAAAACATCACCCTGCGCTTTGGCGGAGTCGAGGCGATCAAGGATATTTCGTTTGATGTGCACGAGGGCGAAGTGCGCGCCATCATCGGGCCGAACGGGGCCGGCAAATCATCGATGCTGAACGTGATTTCCGGGTTTTATCACCCGCAGGAGGGTGAGGTCTGGTATCGTGGATCGCAACGTCCTTCGATGAAACCTTATGAGGTGGCACGTCAGGGGATTGCGCGCACGTTCCAGAATATTGCGCTGTTTGAAGGCATGTCTGTGCTGGACAATGTGATGACCGGTCGGCTGACGCATATGAACGCGGGCCTGCTGAGCCAGGCGATGTGGTGGGGCAAGGCGCGCAGCGAAGAAATGGAGAACCGCGAAAAGGTTGAGGAAGTCATTGATTTTCTTGAAATTCAGGCGATCCGAAAAACGCCTGTGGGGCGGTTGCCCTATGGGTTGAAGAAACGGGTCGAGCTGGCGCGGGCGCTGGCGGCTGAGCCGAAAATCCTGCTGCTGGACGAACCGATGGCGGGTATGAATGTCGAGGAAAAAGAGGACATGAGCCGCTTTGTTCTGGACGTGAACGATGAATTCGGCACCACGATCGTGTTGATCGAACACGATATGGGGGTGGTGATGGACCTGAGCGACCGGGTGGTCGTGATGGATTACGGTAAAAAGATCGGCGACGGAACGCCGGACGAGGTGCGCAATAATCAGGACGTGATTGATGCTTACCTTGGCGTTCAGCACTAGGGGCTACTGATGTTAAAAGATATCTTTGTCACACCGTTTATCGACATGGTCGAAGCCCCCGATTTCCTGATGCAGGTGCTGTGGGAAGGGCTTGTTTCCGGTATCCTTTATGCATTGATCGCGCTGGGCTTTGTTCTGATCTACCGGTCATCGCGCATTTTCAACTTTGCCCAGGGGATCATGGTGGTGTTTGCCGCGCTGACCCTTGTGGGGCTTTACGAGATGGGCGTTCCGGCGTGGATCTGCGTGTTGCTGACGCTGGCCGTGATGTTCGTACTGGCAGTGACCATTGAACGGATCGTGCTGCGCCCGCTTGTCGGGCAGCCCGATATCATCCTGTTCATGGCAACCATCGGGATCACCCTGTTTCTGATCGGCTTCGGCGAGATCATCTTCGGTGGCGAAAACAAGATCATGATCACCGAAGAACTGGGGATTCCGACGGACAGCTGGGTTCTGGAACCGTTTGGCGGCCTGCTGATCCTTGAACAGAAGGATGTGACAGCCGTGGCCGTCGCAGCGATGCTGGTTGTCGGCTTGCTGGTGTTTTTGAACAAGACCCGTATGGGCCGGGCCATCCGTGCGCTGGGCGATGACCATCAGGCGGCCCTGTCTGTTGGCATTTCACTGCAGACCATCTGGGTTCTGGTCTGGTTCATTGCCGGTATCATCGCGCTGGTCACGGGCATCGCGTGGGGGGCCCGTGCAGGTGTTTCCTTTGCGCTTGAGGTGATTGCCTACAAGGCGCTGCCGGTGCTGATGCTGGGCGGGCTGGAAAGCATTACCGGCGCGATCATCGGCGGGCTGATGATCGGAATGCTGGAAAAACTGTTCGAAATCTATTGGGGACAGCCGCTGATGGGGGGCAACACCGAAACATGGTTTGCCTTTGTTCTGGCGCTGATCGTGCTGCTGTTCCGCCCGCAGGGACTGTTCGGAGAAAAGATAATCGAAAGGGTCTAGGGCGGCGCGGGGCGCGCTGCACCAGACACCAAAGGCGGGCCGCAAGGCCCCAACCGTTCAAGCAAGTAGAAGAGAACCAAGATGCTTTACAGAACCGCAGGTCAGTTCAAGACATCCTATGTCAAGGATCAGGCGCTGTTCCCGGTGCGTCAGGACGCGATCCTGCTGATGGTCATTCTGGCCTTTGTCTGGATCATCCTGCCGATGACAGCGTCCGAATTTGCGTTCCAGACGCTGCTGATCCCGATCCTGATCTATTCGCTGGCGGCGATGGGGCTGAACATCCTGACCGGCTATGCCGGACAACTGAGCCTTGGGACCGGCGCGTTCATGGGTGTGGGGGCTTATGCCTGCTACAAGATGGTCACCATCATGCCCGAGATGAACCCGGTGCTGGCGATCCTGCTGTCTGGGTTCTTCAGTGCAGGCGTCGGCGTGATGTTCGGCATCCCAAGTTTGCGGATCAAGGGATTCTATCTGGCGATTGCGACGCTGGCGGCGCAGTTCTTTCTGGTCTGGCTGTTCGAAAAATGGGCCTGGCTTTACAATTACAACGCGTCGGGTGCCATTCAGGTGCCCAACCTTGATATGTTCGGGGTGACGGTGGCGGGGCCGCTGGCGTCGTCAATGACGCAGTACTACGTCGTGCTGGTGATTGTCAGCCTGCTGACCTTACTGTGTATCAACCTGACGCGCGGCAATCTGGGTCGCACGTGGAAGGCAACGCGGGATATGGATATCGCCGCGGAACTGATCGGCATCAACCTGATGAAATCCAAGCTGACGGCTTTTGCGGTGTCCAGCTATGTCATCGGTGTTTCGGGGGCGTTGTTCGTGTTCATGTGGCGCGGCGCGGCAGAACCGAACCTGTTTGATATTCCGCTGTCGTTTCGGGTGCTGTTCATCGCCATTATCGGTGGATTGGGATCGATCATGGGCAACTATCTGGGTGCGATCCTGATCGTCGGGTTGCCGGTTGTTCTGAACACCGTACCCGAAGCGTTGGGGCTTGATATCAAATCGGCCACGGTTGAACATCTCAACATCATGATCGTCGGATCGCTGATCATCTTTTTCCTGATCATCGAACCACATGGATTGGCGCGGCTTTGGGCGCTGATCCGCGAAAAACTGATTATCTGGCCGTTTCCGCATTAGGGGCGCCATTCATGCAAGACGTTAACGAAATCAAAATCCACGGGAGGAATATGATGAAACACCTAACCAAATTTGCACTTGGGGCCGCGATGGCTCTCGGCGTTGCGGGATCGGCCGCGGCAGAAGGCCTTTATGCACCCAACCTGTCCTATCGGACCGGTCCGTTTGCGGCGACAGGTATTCCGCTGATGAACGGCCAGAAAGACTATATGGAAATGCTGAATGCGCGCGATGGCGGCATTGGCGGCGTCAAGATCGATTTTGACGAATGCGAAACCGGCTATTCCACGGAAAAAGGCGTGGAATGCTATGAGAAAACCAAAGGCAAGGCGATCGTAACGCAGCCATGGTCCACAGGTATCACGTTGCAGGTTCTGCCCAAGACGAACGTGGACAAGATTCCGATCCTGGCCCCCGGCTACGGCTTTAGCCCGATGGCAGACGGCAAGGTGTTCCAGTGGGCGTTCAACATGCCTGCATCTTACTGGGATGGTGCATCGATGATCCTGACGGAGTTGGGTGGTGGCGATCAGGCCGGACTGAAGGGCAAGAAAATCGCGTTTCTGCATCTGGATCACCCCTATGGCAAAGAGCCTTTGCCCTATCTGGAAAGCAAGGCCGCCGAGCACGGTTTTGAATTGCTGCCCATTCCGGTCGGTCTGAAGGAAATGCAGAACCAGTCGGCGCAGTGGCTGCAAATCCGCCGTGAACGTCCCGACTTTGTCGTGATGTGGGGCTGGGGCGCGATGAACGCCGGTGCGATCACCGAAGCGGTGAAAACCAAATACCCGATGGACCAGTTCGTGGGCGTCTGGTGGGCGGGTCATTCCGATGACCTGCAAGCCGTTGGCGAAGACGGAAAAGGCTACCGTTCGATCAGCTGGTCGATGCCGCAGTCGGATGCGCCTGTCATGGCAGACATTCGCAAGCATGTTTTTGATGCGGGTAAATCCCTAGCCAGCGAAGAAGAGATGGGCGAAGTGTTCTATCAGCGTGGCATCGTGATTTCGATGATCCTTGCCGAAGGTATTGCCGCCGCTCAGGCGCATTTCGGCGACGCCAACATAAACGCCGAACAGTTGCGTTGGGGTCTGGAAAACATCGACATCACCGAAGCACGTCTGGCCGAGCTGGGCATGTCGGGCATGGTGCCGCCGTTCAAGACATCCTGTGCCGACCATACCGGTCACTCGGGTGGCTGGATGCTGGAATGGAACGGTTCCGAGTTCGTGCAGGCCAGCGATCTTCTGGTGCCTGATACAGATGCAATTTCTGCGCTCGAAACTGCCAAAGCTGCCGAATATGCCGAGGCAAATGCGCCCTGGCCGGTAAACGAAGCGTGTAACGCAGAGAGCTAAGCAATGCGCCACCGGCGGTCTTGTGCCGCCGGTGGACACCCTGATGCCTTTTGCCAAGAAGAGCGACCATGCTGGACAGTTCCAAGACCACCGAGACCCTGCTTGAGGTCAACAATATCGAAGTGATTTACAATCACGTCATTCTGGTTCTGAAAGGGGTCAGCCTGTCGGTTCCCAAGGGTGGGATTACGGCCCTGCTGGGCGGAAACGGCGCGGGCAAAACCACAACGCTCAAGGCGATTTCGAACCTGCTGCATTCCGAACGCGGTGAAGTGACCAAGGGGTCAATCCTTTATCGTGGCGAACGCGTGCAGGACAAAGACCCATCCGATCTGGTGCGCAAGGGCGTAATTCAGGTCATGGAAGGGCGCCATTGTTTTGAACACCTGACCGTCGAGGAAAACCTGCTGACCGGTGCCTATACACGCCGCGATGGCAAGGGGGCCGTCGAGGCCGATCTGGACATGGTCTATTCCTATTTTCCGCGGCTGAAAGAGCGCCGTAAATCGCAATCGGGGTACACATCCGGCGGCGAACAACAGATGACAGCGATCGGGCGCGCGCTGATGTCCAAACCGGAAACCATTCTGCTGGACGAGCCGTCTATGGGGCTTGCACCGCAACTGGTTGAACAGATTTTCGGCATTGTGAAGTCCGTCAATGAAAACGAGGGCGTCAGCTTTTTGCTGGCCGAACAGAACACCAATGTCGCGCTGCGATTTGCCCATTACGGCTATATTCTTGAAAGCGGACGGGTGGTCATGGACGGGCCGGCGGCCGAATTGCGCGAGAACCCGGATGTAAAGGAATTCTATCTGGGGATGTCGGATGAAGGGCGCAAATCGTTCCGGGATGTGCGTTCCTATCGCCGCCGCAAGCGGTGGTTAAGCTGATGCGGGATGCTGCTATGACCCATTTTGACAATCTGGAAACACGATCTGCCAATGATCGCGCCCGTGATCTGGCTACGGCACTGCCCGCGCAGATTGCGCGTGCGCAGGCTTTGGCGGGCTATGCGGGCCGTCTGGACGGTGTGGACGCAGCGGCCATTAAGGATGCGGCCGCGCTGGCCGGTTTGCCAGTGTTGCGCAAATCCGAAATTGGCACCGCGCAGGCCGGGCAACCGCCTTTTGGCGGGTTTACCATGCGGCCCGCATCGGGGTTTGCCTATGTTTTCCAATCGCCGGGGCCGATCTATGAACCGGGCGGGATCGAACATGACTGGTGGCGCATGGGGCGGTTCCTGCACGCCTGCGGCATTGGCAAGGGCGATATTGTCCAGAACTGTTTTGGCTATCATCTGACACCCGCCGGCATGATCTTCGAAAGCGGTGCACGCGCGGTTGGCGCGGCGGTTTTGCCTGCGGGAACGGGCCAGACCGATTTGCAGGTTACGGCGGCGCACGATACCGGCGTTACCGCCTATGCTGGCACACCGGATTATCTGAAGATCATATTGGATCGTGCCGACGAAATGGGTGTCAAACTGGGCATCACGCGGGCCGCCGTGGGCGGGGGCGCGCTGTTTCCGTCACTGCGCGCGGAATATGCAGAGCGGGGCATATCCTGTCTGCAATGTTACGCAACCGCCGATCTGGGCAGTATCGCTTATGAAAGTGCGGCGATGGAAGGGATGATCGCCGACGAAAATGTCATCGTTGAAATCGTGACCCCGGGCACCGGCGATCCGGTCCCGGACGGTGAGGTGGGCGAAGTCGTCGTGACCACGCTGAACCCCGATTACCCGCTGATCCGGTTCGCCACAGGCGATCTGAGCGCGGTGTTGCCCGGGACCAGCCCGTGTGGCCGCACCAATATGCGTATCAAAGGATGGATGGGCCGCGCGGACCAGACGACCAAAATCAAGGGTATGTTCGTGCGCCCCGAACAGGTGGCGGCGCTTGTCGCGCGCCATGAAGAAGTGGTGAAGGCCCGCGTCATCGCCTCGCGGAGCGGCGAAATGGATGTGATGACGGTTCAGATCGAAAGCGCCGGAGGTGACGCGGATGCCTACGGCGCATCCGTCGCCGAAGTGCTGAAGCTGAAAGGCAAGGTAGAGGTTGTCGCCCCCGGCACATTGCCCAAAGACGGTCTGGTGATCGAGGATCAGCGCACATACGATTGATCAATCGCTCTGGCAATTCCGACTGATTTGGTCAATTAAGGGTCACTGCCCCGTTTGGGGCACCCAAAGAGACTGACCCCGAGGTTTCCGTTGAATAGCGCACACATGCAGAGACAATCCCGTTCCGGGGACAGCCTGCGATGGTTGGGTGTGCTGGCATCTGCCACGGCGATTGCCTGTGTTCTGCCCATGCTGGCGGTGCTGATTGCCGCGCTTTCGGGCGGCACAGACACGGTTGCGCATCTGATCGACACGGTGTTGCCGCGTTATGCCGGTACGACACTGGTTCTGGTCCTGCTGGTGGCGCTTGGTACATTCGCGTTGGGTGTTGGCGCGGCATGGCTGGTGACGATGACCCGGTTTCCCGGAGTTCGGATACTTGAGATTGCATTGGTGCTGCCGCTGGCCTTTCCGGCCTATGTTCTGGCATATGCCTATACCCACATTCTGGATCATCCCGGCATTGTTCAAAGCACCCTGCGCGATGTAACGGGCTGGGGCCCGAGAGATTACTGGTTTCCCGAAATCAGATCCGTCGGTGGCGCGGCGGTTATGTTGATCCTGGTTCTGTATCCTTATGTCTATCTTCTTGCCCGCGCTGCATTCCTGCAGCAAAGCGGAACCACTTTTCTGGCTGCTCGGGCCTTGGGCAAAAGCGCCTGGGCGGCCTTTTTGCAGGTCAGCCTTCCGATGGCGCGGCCCGCAATTGCCGGCGGTGTGTTGCTGGCTGTGATGGAGACGATCGCAGATTTTGGTACGGTCGCGTATTTTGGGGTCCAGACATTTGCGACCGGGATCTACACCAGTTGGTTTTCAATGGCAGATCGCGCTGCCGCAGCCCAGCTTGCCCTGTGTTTGCTGACATTTGCGCTTATGCTTGCCATGCTGGAACGGTATCAGCGTGGCAACGCCAAATACCATGATACGTCAAAACGTCACCAGACCATGCCGCCGGCAGAATTACACGGTGTTCGCGCGGCATTGGCCTTTTTCCTGTGCGCGGTTCCTGTCGTGTTCGGGTGTTTGCTGCCGGTTGCGATTCTGCTGCAAATGGGCCTTGGGTCTGAACAGGATTTGTTCAGCAGCCGGTATCTGAGTTTTATCCGAAATTCGATCACGCTGGCGGGCACTGCTGCGGTTCTGACGGTGTGCGCTGCGGTTGCGGTTGGGTTTTTCCAGCGGTTGCGGCCCGGGCGTTTGTCTTCTGCGGCCGCCTATGCCGCGCGGTTGGGCTATGCGGTTCCGGGGGGTGTGATCGCGGTCGGGCTGATGGTGCCTTTTGCGGTTTTCGATAACGTGCTGGACAGCTGGATGAGGTCAACCTTTGATATCTCGACCGGGTTGCTTGTGACGGGGTCGATATGGTTGCTGGTTGCGGCCTATATGGTGCGCTTTCTGGCGGCTGCGCTGGGCGCTTATGAAGGTGGTCAAAGCACAGTACATGCCAATATGGATGCCGCGGCGCGATCCCTGGGGCAAACCCCTTTTGGTACGCTTCGTCGTGTGCATCTGCCGATTTTGACACCCAGTTTGTTGACCGCTTTGCTGATCGTATTCGTTGATGTGATGAAGGAATTGCCAGCCACGCTGATCATGCGACCTTTCAACTATGATACCTTGGCGGTGCAGGCGTACCGGCTGGCATCTGACGAAAGACTGGCCGGTGCTGCGGTGCCCAGTCTTGTGATTGTCGCGGTTGGTTTGCTGCCGGTTGTTCTGATTTGTCGGCAGGTCGGCAGACAAATCTAGCGCAGGCACCGTTTCGGCGGTTTTCGAATTGTGAAGTGAAAAAGCTTGACTGAATCGGTCAACTTCGTCGACGCTGGACCAGCGCGAAAATAATTCCAAAAAAAAATGGAAAACGGCGAATTCAATTCCAATCTCTGGGAGGAGAGCCAATGAATTTGAGACCAGACCCCACCTTTCACCCGTCCCCGAAAATGGCGATGGAAGCACCGGTGGAAACCGTTGCCTTTACCCTGATGCTCAGTCCGGACGGATCAAAGCCGGATGGTTTGGCAGTCGTCGATGTCGACCCCAAATCGAAAACCTATGGCGATATTGTCCATCAGGTGATCATGCCGAACAAAGGGGACGAGTTTCATCATTTCGGCTGGAATGCCTGTTCTTCGTCTCTGTCGCCCTTGTCGGGCCACGCGTTTCTGGAACGTCGTTACCTTATTATTCCGGGGATACGGTCTTCGCGGATTTACATCATTGATGTCAAGGAACCGCTGAAAGCAAAGATTCACAAGATCATCGAACCCGAAGAGGTGTTTGAAAAAACCGGATATTCCCGCCCGCATACAATCCATTGCGGACCGGAAGGCGTTTATGTTTCGACATTGGGCGGGGGTGGCAAGGATGGCACTGACGGACCGCCGGGTATCTTTATCATGGATTGTGAAACCTTCGAAATTCTGGGCCGCTGGGAAATGGACCGGGGCATTCAGGACAAGCACTACGATTTCTGGTGGAACCTGCCGCGCGATTACATGGTCAGTTCGGAATGGGGCCTGCCACCGCAGTTCGAAAACGGGATCGTTGCCGAAGACCTGCTGAGCAACAAATATGGCCACAAGATCCATTTCTGGGATCTGCGGGCGCGCAAGAATGTCCAGACCATTGATCTGGGCGAAAACCATCAGATGGCATTGGAAATCCGGCCGGCGCATGACCCTGTGAAAGAGTACGGATTTTGCGGTGTCGTCGTGGATACGACCAACCTGCAAGGTGCCATATTCACATGGTGGCGCAACAAGGACGGAACGTTTGAGGCCAAGAAAACGGTCACGATCGATCCCGTACCTGCCGATCCGGATGATCTGCCGGACCTTCTGAAAGGGTTCGGGGCGGTGCCGCCGCTGGTGACGGATATCGATCTTAGTCTGGACGACAAATATCTTTATGTGGCGTGCTGGGGATTGGGGGAAATGCATCAATACGATGTATCGGATCCGATGAACCCCGTTCTGGCCGGCAAGGTCGAAATCGGCGGTATCGTCGCCAAGACAAAGCACCCCAACGGCGAAGAGTTCGGCTATGGCCCGCAGATGGTCGAGATCAGCCGCGATGGCAAACGCGTCTACTGGACCAACTCGCTTTATTCCACATGGGACGACCAGTTCTATCCGGGCGAACGTGGTGCTGCGATGGTTATGGCGAATGTCGGCGAAAAGGGCGGCCTGACTCTGGACAAGGATTTCTGGGTCAAGTTCCCTGATGGCTATCGGTCACACCAGATCCGTCTTGAAGGCGGGGATTGTTCCACTGACAGCTTTTGCTATCCGTCGGTCTGATCGTTGACTGAAATGCTTTCCGGTGCGGCTGGCCTGTGGCTGGCCGTTATCGGGGTTGGATTATACCATGGGGCCAATCCCGGCATGGGTTGGCCCCTTGCCGTCTCGGCCGCCCTGATGGAGCAGAAGGCCGGTGCCTTGCCGCGCGCGCTTGCCGCGCTGGCAGTGGGCCATTTTGTGTCCATGGTCGGCATTCTGCTTCCCTTTGCGTTCATGTACGTCCTGATCGATTACCAGCGCGAAATCCAGCTGGGTGCCGCGGTATTGGTGATCGGGCTTGGGGTGTTTTTGTTGCTGAACCGGCGTCATCCACGGTTTCTGGCGCGGATTCCGCCTTCTCGTCTGGCGCTTTGGTCGTTTCTGGTGGCACTGGCGCATGGGGCCGGATTGATGCTGGTCCCGATTTACCTGGGGCTGTGCGAAATGTCGGAACTGGATGCCGGCCATCAAGCTGCGGCGTCGCTCATGGGCGAAAACGCTGGTCTTGCGATCGCCGTTGCGCTTGTTCACACGGCCGCAATGATCGTTGCGGGTGGCGGCATCGCGCTTGCCGTGTATCGGTGGCTGGGCCTAAAATTCCTGACCAAAAGCTGGTTCGATCTGGATATCGTCTGGGCGCTTTCGCTGGTTCTGGTCGGTACAATCGGATTTTTCCACGCGCTTTAGCCGAAGGGCAGGCAAAAAAACGCGGGTCGCCAAACCCGCGTTTCAAAAATTTTTTGGTATGATGGCCAGATTACTTCCAGCCCACTTCGTTAAAGATCTTTTGCGCGGTTGCGATGTTTTTCGCAACGGCTGACAAATCGACGTCATCCGCTTGGAATGACCCAAGTTTTTCAACCGAGGGAGACAATTGCACGCCCTCGACAACAGGGTATTCATCGTTTCCGGCCGAGAAATACTGCTGCGCCTGATCCGAAGCCAGATATTCGAGGAATTTTACCGCGTTGTCATAGTTCGGGGCATAGGCCGCAACACCGCCTCCGGACAGGTTCATGTGTGCGCCGTTGCCATCCTGATCGGGGAAAAGCCAGCCGATCTGATCGATGCTTTCGGAGACGCCTTTTACATCCGTGCGGATCGCGCGGGCAAAGTAATAGGTGTTGGATACAGAGATATCACATTCCCCCGACACAATGCCGCGCAGCTGATCTGTGTCGCCACCTTGCGGGTCGCGTGCCATGTTGGCCACGACGCCGGTTGCCCAGTCACGGGCCGCGTCTTCACCGGCATGTGTGACAATCGCTGCCAGCAGGGTTTGGTTGTATTCATTGCTGGACGATCTGATGCAGATCTGGCCCTTGTACATCGGATCTGCAAGCGCGGCATAGGTTTGCGGCGGCGTGTCGACGGTTTCTGTGTTGTAAAAGATGATGCGCGAACGCTGTGACAAACCAAACCATTGGTTGTCGGTGTCCTGCAACTGCGGGGGAATGCGGTCTTCCAGAATTGCGCTATCGACAGACTGTAAAACGCCCAGGTCCTTGGCCCGTGCCAGACGGGATGTATCGACCGTCAGCAGGATATCGGCGGGGCTGTTGGCGCCTTCTGCCTGCATCCGCGCCAGCAATTCGTCAGCCTTGCCTTCAATCCGGTTGATCGTGATGCCGGTTGCATCGGTAAAATCGGAATACAGGCGTTCGTCTGTGTCGTAGTGGCGCGAGGAATAAAGGTTCAGTTCGCCTTGGGCTGTGGCCATGGTGGCAACGGTTCCGGCCAGTGCAATTGCCAGCGTTGGAGTAAGAAGTTTCGTCATCTGAGGAGCCTTTTTGCATGATGTGCGAGTGCTTCGGATATTTCCGACTAAAACCATCAGAAACATGATTCTGCGGGGAGCGCAATCATATTCTTACTGTTTTAGTCGGTTATTATTCGTGCCTAAGACCCGCACGCAAAAAAGCCGCCCGAAGACCGGGCGGCTTTTTTATGTCTGAACGCCCATACAGGCGTTTTGACCGGTGTCTTATCCCTGACGGGCCTTGAACCGGGGCTGCGTCTTGTTGATCACGTAGACGCGGCCTTTGCGACGCACAATGCGGCAATCACGATGCCGTGCTTTGAGCGAACGGAGCGAATTTCTGACCTTCATGGGTCTTCTCCTGGTCTCGTGGCGCGGGCCAGCGCCGGGGTTGCGGGTGTTCGGAACGGCGATGCCATCCAAAACAGTGAATTCATGGTGGGCACTACAAGGTTCGAACTTGTGACCCCTTCGATGTCAACGAAGTGCTCTACCGCTGAGCTAAGCGCCCATGAATACCAACAGGAATAACTGTGCCCCAACAAAATGGGGCGCGGAAATCCGCGCCGGTAGGCGGTCTATAAAAGGAGTCGCAGAAGGGATCAAGGGCTTTTGGCATTTGACTTTAATGCGCTATCATATCCCATAAGGAGAATGGAAATGCAGAACGACGCCTTTGATCTGATTCTACCGGAGCGCCGCACATCCTGTGCGGTTTTCGCTTCGCCACACAGTGCGCGCAATTATCCGCACGCCTTTGTACGCCAGTCGGTTCTGGATGAACATATTATCCGGTCTTCCGAAGATGCATTTGTTGATCAGTTGTTTGGCTGTGCGCCGGAATTTGGCGCCCCTTTTCTGAAGGCGGGCGTTCCGCGTGCCTATCTGGATCTGAATCGCAGCCCCGATGAACTTGACCCGGCGTTGATCGAAGGGGTGGAAAAGCACGGGCACAACCCGCGCGTTGCGTCCGGTTTGGGTGTCATTCCGCGGGTGGTGGCCAATGGTCGCGCGATCTATCGGGGCAAGCTGCGACGGGCAGAGGCACAGCGCCGTATCGACCAGTATTGGTATCCCTACCATCACGCCCTGCAGAACCTTCTGGATCAGGCGCTTTCGGATCATGGCCGCGCCATATTGATCGATTGCCATTCAATGCCGCACGAGGCGATGGACGGTATTGCAAGATCAGGGGTCAAACGCCCCGAGATTGTGTTGGGGGACCGGTTCGGAGCCGCGGCAAACGGTGAAATTGTCGACCGGATCGAATCCGCATTTGCGACGGCGGGTTTTGTTGTTTCGCGCAATGCACCGTTCGCGGGGGCCTATGTGACGCAGGCCTATGGACGCCCGTCGCGCCAGCAACACGCCATTCAGGTCGAAATTGACCGGTCGATCTATATGAATGAAATCCTGATCCGGCCGAACAAGAACTTTGATGCGTTCCAAAGAACCCTGCGCGGCGTGATTGCAGAAATCAGTGCGATCGGACAACGGCGCATGCCACTGGCCGCCGAATAGCGCAGCTGTCAGCTTTTATATGGGTCCAGTGAATCGCGCAGGCCGTCACCCAGAAAGTTGAAGGCCAGCACAACGATGATGATCGGCAGCATCGGAATGGCGGTCCACGGATAGATTTCGATCGACGCAAGGTTCTGGGCATCGTTCAGCATGACGCCCCAACTGACCGCTGGCGCGCGCAACCCGAGGCCCAGAAAACTGAGCGCGGTTTCCCCGAGGATCATCGCCGGAATTGACAGGGTTGCGCTTGCGATAAGATGGCTGAGGAAATTGGGAAGCAGATGGCGCTGGATAATCCGCTTTGGTTTGGCCCCCATCATTTCCGCAGCGCGTACATATTCCTCTTCGCGCAAGCTTAGAAATTTTGATCGGACGGACCGGGCCAGTCCGGGCCAGTCCAACAGGCCCAATATGATCGAAATTATGAAAAAGACGGCAACTGGCCCCCAGTGCGACGGCACCGCCGCCGATAGGGCCAGCCACAAAGGCAGTTCCGGCAGAGAGCGCAAAATCTCGATCGTGCGCTGGATCAGCCAGTCCGTCTTGCCGCCGAAATATCCCGCGATGCTGCCAAAGCCGATGCCCAGCAGGAACGATACGCTGATCCCGATCAGACCGACGGTAAGAGACAGTTGCGCGCCGTAAAGGATGCGGGAAAACACATCGCGACCAAGCCTGTCAGACCCCAACAGAAACACTGTCGCACCTTCGGGGGCGCAGAACAGGTGTTTGTTGGTCTTGATCAGCCCGGCGAGTTTATAGGTGCCACCCTCGCAAAAGAATTCAAGCGGCATGGGGGTGTCGAGCTGCGGATCATAATACCAGCGGAATTCTGTCAGATCGGCCCGTGCAACCAGTGGAATGACATGTGGTCCGATGAATTTTCCCTGATTGAACAGGTGGATCCCCTGCGGCGGGGCATAAAGATGATCGGTGTGGCGTTCGTTCGGTGTATAGGGCGCGATGAAACCGGCAATCGGCAGCATCAGATAGGAAAACAACAGGAACAGACCGGAAATCAGGCCAAGCTTGTGACGGCGAAAGCGGCGCCAGACCAGCACCCAGTTGGGCGCATCCATATCCGTGCGTTCAAGTTTGTGCAGGTCTTCGCTTGGATCGTAAGGTGCATCGTCAACATACCGGCCATCGGGCAGAATGGTCATAATTCGCGCCCCCCGTACCGGATGCGCGGATCAAGCAGCATCAGCAGAACATCGGAAATCATCGTGCCAATCAACGTGAGCAATGCCACGAACATCAGCACAAACCCTGCCAGAAACTGATCCTGACTTTTCAGGGCGGCCAGAAGATCGGGGCCGATGGTTTGCAAGCCCAGCACCACAGACACCAGAACCGACCCCGAAACCATGGCGGGCAGCAGGTTTCCGATATCGGCGACAAACGGGTTAAAGGCCACACGCAACGGGTATTTGGTCAGCATCCGCGCCGGCGCCATGCCTTTGGCTGTAGCGGTTTCCACATAGGGTTTGCCCAGTTCGTCCAGCATATTGGCGCGCAGCCGTTGCATCATGCCTGCAGCACCAGAGGTGCCGATCACGAAGGTCGGTACAATCAGGTGAACCAGCACCGATTTGACCTTTTCCCAACTCATCGGTTCACCTTCGAATTCGGGGGACATCAGGCCGCCGATGGGCAGGTCGAAATATTTATGGCCATAATAGAATAGAATAAGCGCCAGCAGAAAGTTGGGGGTGGCAAGGCCCAGATACCCGACGAAACCCGCCGTGTAATCAACCCAGCTTTCCGACTTTGCCGCCGCCAGAACACCCAGAGGAAGCGCCACGATATAGACAAACAACACCGCAGAAAGGTTCACCAGAACCGTCAGCCACAACGCATCCCCGACAATTTCCGACACTGGCCTGTCGAATTCGAAAGACCAGCCAAAATCGCCTTGTATCAGGCCGGAAAACCCGTTTGGTCCGGGCGCGAACCCGACCCAGATCAGGTATTGTTCCCAGATGGGTCGATCCAGGGCGTATTCTTCGCGCAAGAATTCGGCCTTGGCCACGCCAGAGCTTTGCCCCGTCGCGCGCAGTTCGTTGATCTGGTTGCTCAGGTAGTCGCCGGGCGGCAGGTTGATGATCACAAAGATCAGCACCGACACCACAAGCAGCGTCAGCAGCATCGTGAAGAAGCGGTAGATCGCGTAGCGCAAGACCATCATTGTGTCACGGGCTCCGGATCAAAATAAAATTCATCGATCCGGTGCACGCCAAAATGCGCGCCCGGTTCCCATGTCCAAAGGGCGGTTTCGGGGACGTTGCGCAGACGTTTGGACACGACGACGGGTTGGGGTGTTTCAGAGATGATTCCAATCCCGAACAATTGGTCGGCATGAATCTCAAGCATTTCCTGCCAGATACGACTGCGTTCCGTTTTGTCAGTCGTGCGTTCCCACGCATGTGCCAGATCCAGCAGTCGCTGTGCGGGTTCCAAATCTGGCGGTTCACCGGCTTGTCCTGTCGTTTGATAATATTGCCCCCACATCGGCCAGGCAAAGAAATCCTGCGTTGTGGGTGCAAGGTAGGTCGGTGGGGTCATGGCCGTGGGAATACCGTTGTCCCACCCGAACCAGACCGCCCCCATGGTGACGCCTGCATAGACCCTGTTGCGCAGGATATCGCGATCCAGCGGGCGCATCACAAGTTGCACGCCAATGTCGCGCCAGGTGTCTGTCACGATCTGAAGAACGTTTTCGACTTCTTGCCGTTCGCCGGCTGTTTCGATGATAAAACGCAGCGGACGACCATCCGGCAGTTTGCGAAACCCATCGCCGGTTCGCTCTGTCAGGCCCATTTCATTCAGCAGGGCGTTTGCCTTTTCAACGTCATAGGTTGCCCAGGCTGTCCGGTTTTCATCTTCAAAAAACGGGCTTTGCTTTAGAACCGTCATGCCGCCTTCGACACCCAGACCAAAATACAGCCCGCGATTGATCATGCGTCTGTCTATGCCCAGAGACAGCGCCCGCCGGAACCGGACATCGCGCAAGATATCGCGCCAGATCGGATCTGCGAAATTCAGGTTGGGATAAATCGCGATTTGCGATGCGACGGCATTGGACCAAAGATGAACGACATAGTTTCCGCCGTCCAGTTCGCCCTTTTTCAGAATCGGAACATCGCGAAAATCCAGGCCACGTGCCTGCAGGTCTGCTTCGCCCGCATTGGCCTTGGCCGCGATGAGACCCGAGCCTGTCACTGTCATTTCGACAATGTCGATATAGGGCAGCTGAACGCCCTTTGAATCGATCCGGTGGTAATAGGGGTTGCGCACAAACAGATACCGAGATGTCGAATTGTTCGATGCACTCATCCACGGTTGCAATGTCGGTTCGTCCGGATTGTCGAACTTGTACATGTTATCCAGTTTGTTGTGCAGTGCCGCCCAACTGTTCACCCGCTTTTCTTCGACGATTTCGGCAAGGGTTTCCGGATCTACAAAATCCTTGTGAAACTGTTTCAGGTAATTGGCGGGCCGGTAGATAAACGGCGGGCGCGCTTCGGCCAGCAACTGAAGAAACCGTCCGTTCGGCTTGGACCATTCAAAAATGACGGTGTAGCGGTCGGGAAAGCTGACTTCGGGATATTCGCCCTCGACGCTCATGAATTCGGGCGGGCCTGTCGGGCTAAGTTCCTTGTTATTGGCGATATGTTTCCACCAGTATTCGAAATCGGCCGAGGTGAACGGCGCACCGTTGGACCAGCGGTGGCCAGGGCGCAGATTGAACACGAAGCGCCGGTTGTCATCTATTTCATAGCTGGACAGGATATCCGGCTTCAGTTCGTAGTTTTCATCGTAGCCGACCAGACGGGCGTAGCCATAAACCACCATTTGCCGCACGTCTTTCGAACGGGATACCAAGGTGCGCATCGTGCCGCCCTGCACGCCAAAACTGCGGCCTTTTGCGGGTAGATCCACAATCAGCGGTTCTGCGGGCAAACGTGCTGCAATCGGGGGCATATCGCCGCGTTCAACTTCGCTTTGCCAGAATGTGCTTTCCTTCAGCACAGGGGTTTGCGCGGCTGCCGCGCTGCCCCAGATCAGGAGGATGGATAAGATCAGCAGTCTATACATGGCACCGTACCTTGTGGCCGGGTGACAATTCGGTCAGGGCGGGCAGTTCTGTTTCGGTCATGCGGAACGCTTCGGGCCACGCCATCGGGCTGCCCGCGCCCTGCGCCACGATGTTCAGGTCGATGGGTCGTGAAATATCGGGTTCAGGCTGGGCCGCGATCAGCGCCTTGGTGTAGGGGTGGCGTGGATCATAGAACAACGTGGCCGGTGGCGCCTGTTCTACCACCAGTCCCTGTCGCATCACGGCCACTTCGTCGGCGATACGTGCAACGACGGCCAGATCGTGGCTGATGAAAAGATAAGACAGGTTCATCCGGTCGCGGATATCTTCCAGAAGGGTCAGTATCTGGTCCTGAACGGACACATCCAGTGCTGATGTCGGTTCGTCACAGACCAGAAAAACCGGATCAAGCGTCAGGGCGCGTGCAATCGAAAGGCGCTGCCGCTGGCCGCCGGAAAAGGCGTGCGGATAACGGTACAGCATATCGGGGTTCAACCCGACCTGCGTCAGTGACGCTGCCGCGCGTTCCCGTTGTTCGGTGCGGTTTCCAATGCCGTGAATTTCAAGCGGCTCGGTCAATGCATCCACGACCCGCATACGCGGATTAAGCGAGGAATAGGGATCCTGAAACACCATTTGCGCCTGTTTTTGAAAAGCAAAGCGCTGCGTTTTGTCCAGTGCGTGAACCGCCAGCGGCGTGGTGCCCTGTTCCGCTGTGAACATGACCGAACCGCCCGCGTCCGGGCGTTCCGCGCCCAAAGCGATGCGCGCGCAGGTGGTTTTGCCCGATCCGCTTTCCCCCACCACCGCCAGTGTCTTGCCGCGCGGTACGTTCAGATTGATGCCCCGGCAGGCGTTCACCTCGATCTTGGGTTTCCAGGCCGATGCGCCGCGCACGTAATAGGTTTTCGATACGTCGGACATCGACAGGATCAGATCCTGCTTTTCCAGCGGGGGCGCGCCCTTGGCAACGGCTGGTATCAGCGGCGCGGCGTTGAACAGTTTTTGTGTGTAAGGATGCGCCGGTGCGGACAGTACCAGATTGGCAGCACCGGATTCCATCACCCGCCCGTTGTTCAGAACAACAACCTGTTCAGCCATGTTGGCAACAACACCCAGATCATGCGTGACCAGAATGACGGCCATGCCTGTCTCGCGCTGCAGATCCTTGATCAGGCCCAAGACCTGCGCCTGCGTGGTTACGTCCAGCGCGGTGGTTGGTTCGTCGGCGATCAGAAGATCCGGTTTGGCAACCATCGCCATCGCGATCATAGCCCGTTGACGCATGCCGCCTGACAATTCGAAGGGGTAGGCGCTGTACACCCGTTCGGGATCGGGAAATCCGACCCGATCGAACGTTTGCAAGACAGTCTTGCGCGCCGCACGCTCTGACAGGCCGTCATGCAGTTTCAGAACCTCGGACACCTGATTGCCGATCCGGTGCAACGGCGACAGTGATCGCATCGGTTCCTGAAAGATCATCGAAATGTAGTTGCCGCGGATATCGCGCATTTGCCGTTCACGGAGCGACAGCAATTCGACAGATTTGTCAGCGCGACTAAAAGTGATGCTGCCCCCCAATATCCGTGCGGTACTGGGCAGAATCCGCAGGATCGTGCGGCACGACAGTGTCTTGCCAGAGCCGCTTTCACCGACCAGGGCAAGTGTCTGTCCGGGAAGGACAGCAAAACTTACATCGCTGATGACCGGCGGCGCCTTGCCGAACCCGATGCTCAGGTTGTCAACTTGCAACAGGGGCTTCATTCAATCCGGTTCCAACTGTCTATTGTCCAAAAAGGCCACTCACACAAAAGCTTCAGGACAATGGACCCGCAGCGCAATCATACCATCACCCATTGGCAGCCTGTTAGTCAAATCCGATTTGGCGAATTTTGTGCAGGGCGACCCGCCCGAAACAGACACAAGACCCTACACATTCCGAATTGGATCAGGCATCTAGCGTTCGGATCCGGTGGGCGCCTCCGCCGGATCAGGACGACGGAAGATAAGGAATGATACATGACCCGCCTTGACCTGTTCATTGACCGTATGGTGTCGCAACGTGCGTGCCTGAACTTTGCTGTCGAGCAGACCGGAAACCTGCCCGGCCCCGTTTTTGAACTGGGGTTGGGAAACGGACGCACCTACCACCACTTGCATGAAATCGTGAAGGGCAGGGACATCTATGTTTTTGATCGCGCGGTTGAATCTCATCCCGAGTCTACGCCAGACCCCGACCATATGATTCTGGGTGACGTGATCGAAACACTGCCTGCGGCCCTGCGGCGGTTTGGCGCGAAAGCCAGCCTGATCCATGCGGATCTGGGGGGGCATATTCCGGCCCTCAATGATGCGTTTGCACGCACATTGTCACCGCTGATCGAACCTTTGCTGGCCGTTGGCGGCCTCATGGTTTCAAGTGATCGCATGTATTTCAACGATCTCGAAGAACTGCCTTTGCCACCGGGGGCCGTGCCGGGCCGATGCTTTGTCTATCGCAAGTAACAGTTTTTACGACGCAGCGTTACGCAGCACACCCTTGATCCCTGGACAATAAAAGAACAGCCTTGCGCCAACGGAATTCCAGTTTTGCGGGGACGACCTGATGTCTGAAGTGATTGCTTACGAACTGCACGGAGATATTGCAGTGCTGCGGGTGCAAAACCCGCCGGTGAACGCATTGGGTCACGCGGTGCGGCTTGGTCTGGACAAGGCGATGACACGGGCCGAGGGAGAGGCCAAGGCAGTTGTGATTGTTGGCGATGGCCGTTCGTTCCCCGCAGGTGCCGATATCAGCGAGTTTGGAAAGCCGCCGCAAGACCCCTGGCTGCCTGATCTGTGCAACCGGATCGAAGCATCGCCGCTGATAGTCGTTGCTTGCTTGCATGGCACCGCTTTGGGCGGTGGTCTTGAGGTGGCGCTGTCGGCGCATTACCGCATTGCCGTTCCGTCCGCGAAAGTGGGGTTGCCCGAGGTGCATCTGGGTATTCTGCCCGGTGCAGGCGGCACCCAGCGGTTGCCGCGTCTGACCGGGGCCAAGGCGGCTTTGGGCATGATCACAACAGGCCGGCATGTCGGCGCGGACGAGGCGTTGCAGATGGGCATTCTGGACCGTCTGGAAAAAGGTGATCCGCAAAGCATCGGCGTGGGTTATGCGCAGGCATTGCTGGATCAGGGGGCGCCGCGCCGTCCGGTTTGCGATATGCCGGGGCCGGATCCTGTCGATTTCGATGTGGTTTATGCGGACGTGCTTGCCAAGGGGCGGGGACAACTTTCGCCAGCAACGGCAGTACGCGCGGTGCAGGCCGCAAGCGAGTTGCCTTTTTTCGAAGGTCTGAAGCGCGAGCGGGAATTGTTTTCCGAATTGATGGCAACGGATCAGCGTCACGGATTGATCCATGCGTTTTTTTCAGAACGTGCAGTCAGCAAACTGCCAGAGTTGCAAGGCATTGCGCCACGTGACGTCAAGGCGATCGGCGTGATCGGCGGTGGCACCATGGGCGCGGGAATCGTTACCGCGGCCTTGTTGTCGGGATTCGCAGTGACCTTGATCGAAATGTCTGACGCGGCAGCCAAAGCGGCCCGCGACCGTATAGAAGGCAATCTGGGCGGCGCGCTGAAACGTGGCAAACTTAGTCAGGAACAATATGATGCCCTGACGCAAAAGGCCCTCACACTGGCCACGGATTACAATGCGCTAAGCAATGCTGATCTGGTGATCGAAGCGGTTTTCGAAGACATGGCCGTCAAGAAAGACGTATTCGCCAAGCTTGACGCAGTGTGCAAACAGGGGGCCGTGTTGGCGACCAATACATCCTATCTGGATGTGAATGAAATCGCGGCAAGCACGTCGCGGCCGCAGGATGTGATCGGGCTGCACTTTTTTTCGCCGGCCCATGTCATGAAGCTGCTTGAAGTGGTGGTGGCCGACAAAACCGCGCCGGACGTGGTGGCCACCGCATTTGCGCTGGGCAAGGCAATGCGCAAGGTCGCCGTGCGCGCGGGCGTGTGCGACGGCTTTATCGGCAACCGTATTCTGAGCGCCTATCGCACCTGTGCCGACCATATGATTCTGGATGGGGCCAGCCCCTATCAGATCGACAAGGCGCTGACGGATTTCGGTTTTGCCATGGGGCCGTTCGCGGTGGCCGATCTGGCGGGGCTGGATATCGGCTGGGCCAGCCGCAAGCGGTTGGCCCCCACCCGCGATCCGCGTGAACGGGTGCCGGATTATCCCGACCGCCTGTGCGAGGCGGGCCATTTCGGGCAGAAAACCGGCAAAGGCTATTATATCTACGAGGCGGGCAAACGCGGGGGCACGCCAAACCCCGAAGTGATGGAGTTGATCGCCGCAGAACGTGCATCAAAAAAGATCACACCACGGGCGTTTTCGGATGAAGAGATCGTGCGCCGCTATATGGCAGCGATGGTCAACGAGGCTGCCAAAGTGGTGGGCGAAGGCATTGCGCGCCGCCCGCTGGACGTGGATATGACGCTGCTGTTTGGTTATGGGTTTCCGCGTTATCGCGGTGGGCCGCTGAAATGGGCAGACCTGACCGGATTGCCCGAAGTGTTGAAGGATATTGAAACCTTCGCACAGGAAGATGCGTATTTCTGGCAGCCCGCGCCGCTGTTACAGGAACTGGTCCGTGACGGGCGCAGTTTTGATGATCTGAACAAAGGATAATCCTGATGAAACAAGCTGTTATCGTTTCGACGGCTCGTACGGGCCTGGCAAAATCGTTCCGCGGATCGTTCAACATAACGCATGGCGCAACCATGGGGGGGCATGCGGTTTCCGCAGCGGTCGAACGCGCCGGGCTTGATCCGAACACCATCGAGGATTGCATCATTGGCTGTGGTTTTCCCGAAGGGGCGACGGGCCAGAATATTGCCCGCCAGATTGCGATCCGCGCCGGTCTGCCAGTCACCGTGTCGGGCATGACGGTGAACCGCTATTGTTCCAGTGGTCTGCAAACGATTGCACTGGCAGCCCAGGCAATCCAAGCGGGTGCCGGCCCGATGATTGCGGGCGGTGTTGAAAGCATTTCGATGGTGCAGCCGAACACCACGCCAACGCCAGAGGCGTGGATTCTGGAACATAAACCGGCAATTTACATGGCGATGATCGAAACAGCGGATATCGTGGCAAAGCGATACGGCATCACGCGGGACGCGCAGGATGAATATGGATTGCGCAGCCAGCAGCGGATTGCGGCGGCGCAAAAGGCGGGCCTGTTCGAAGATGAAATTGTTCCGATGCAGACGGTCATGGCTGTGAAGGACAAGGAAACCGGAGAAGTGTCACAACACAAGGTCACGGTAGATCGCGACGAATGCAATCGCCCGGGTACGGTTCTGGAAGGGTTGCAGGCGCTGCAACCTGTGCGCGAAGGCGGCTATGTTACTGCAGGCAATGCCAGCCAGTTAAGCGACGGGGCCGCCGCGTTGGTGATGATGGATGCGCAACAGGCCGAACGGCAGGGGCTGACCCCGATGGGCGCGTTCAGGGGCTTTGCCGTTGCCGGATGCGAACCCGACGAAATGGGCATCGGGCCGGTGTTTGCCGTGCCCCGTCTGCTTGAACGGCACGGGCTGAAGGTTGACGATATCGACCTGTGGGAGTTGAACGAAGCGTTTGCGTCGCAGGCGTTGTACTGCCGCGACAAGCTGGGAATTGATGACGAAAAATGCAACGTGAACGGCGGGTCCATCGCAATCGGGCACCCGTTTGGAATGACAGGTGCGCGTATGGCGGGCCATCTGCTGCGCGAAGGACACCGACGCGGGGCAAAGCTGGGAGTGGTGACCATGTGTATCGGTGGCGGCATGGGGGCCGCGGGCTTGTTTGAAATCTACTAGGGGCATTTGTCATGGACCTGAGTTATTCTGATAAAGAACTGGCCTTTCGGGAGGAAGTGCGTGCCTTTCTGAAGGCTGAATTGCCATCAGACCTGAGTGACAAGGTGCGCGCCGGCGCAACCCTGAGCAAACAGGACCATGACCGTTGGCACGCGATCCTGCATGCGCGCGGATGGCTTGCCATAAACTGGCCAAAGACGTTCGGGGGTGCCGAATGGAACGCCGTTCAACGCCATATTTTTGAGGAAGAATGCGCGCGTGCCTATGCGCCGCGGGTGGTGCCGTTCGGTCTGACGATGCTGGGCCCGGTGTTGCAAAAATTCGGATCGAAGGAGCAACAGGATCATTGGCTTCCCCGTATCCTGAATGGCGCGGACTGGTGGTGTCAGGGGTATTCCGAACCCGGTGCCGGGTCTGATCTTGCATCGTTGAAAACCAGCGCCGTGCATGACGGCGACCACTATGTGGTGAATGGCCAGAAGACGTGGACGACACTGGGCCAGTACGCAAACATGATTTTTTGCCTTGTGCGGACCGATCCGGGGGTCAAGCAGCAGGAAGGCATATCGTTTCTGCTGATCGACATGGAAACGCCGGGTATAAAAGTGCGCCCTATCATCCTTCTGGATGGCAGCGCCGAAGTGAACGAGGTCTGGTTTACAGACGTGCGTGTGCCTGTCGAGAATCTTGTAGGCGAGGAAAACCAGGGGTGGACCTACGCCAAGTATCTTTTGACCCATGAACGCACGAACATCGCCGGTACAGGGTTTTCCGCGGCGGGCCTGGACGCCTTGAAGCGCATTGCCCGCGCCGAGGTTGCGGGCGGTCGGCCATTGATCGAAAACCCCCTATTTGCTGCGCGGATCGCACGGGTTGAAATCGAATTGATGGCGATGGAAATCACCAATCTGCGCATGATCAGCAAGGCGGCGTCAGGGCAGGCGCCGGGTGTTGAAAGCTCGATGCTGAAGGTCAAAGGCACGATCATCCGTCAGGAGATCAATGATCTGACACGCCGTGCGGTCGGGCCTTATGCGATGCCGTTCGTGTCCGAAGCGATTGAAGGCGATAACGCAGGCATCGGGCCGGATTACGCACGGCCGGTTGCAAGGCAATATTTCAACAACCGCAAGATTTCGATTTACGGCGGTTCGAATGAAATCCAGCGCGAGATTATCGCCAAGACCGCGATGCGGGGGCAGACAGGATGAATTTCGAACTGACCGAAGAGCGCCGGATGCTACAGGACAGCCTGCGGCGGTTTCTGGCGGATAAATACACAACGCAGGTGCGAAACCAGATACTGGACAGCACCGCGGGCCTGTCTGCGACGATCTGGTCCCAAATGGCAGATCTGGGCGTGATCGGCGCATTGCTTGGCGAAGACAAGGGCGGCTTTGGCGGAACGGGGTTTGACATTACAACCGTGTTCGAAGAACTGGGCCGCGCCGGTGTGGTCGAACCGTTTCTGGATACGGCCATTCTGGGTGCCGGTCTGATTGCGGAACTGGGCACCGACGATCACGCCGGAATTCTGGAGGATGTGATGGCCGGATCTGTGCATCTGGCATTTGCACATGGTGAGCCAACCAGCCGATATGATCTGAACATTGTTGCAACAACCGCGCAGAACCGAGGAGATCACTATGTTCTGAACGGGCGCAAATCGGTTGTGGTGAATGCCGAGGCGGCCGATCATCTGGTGGTGTCTGCCCGGACATCCGGTGATGTTGATGATCAAAACGGCATTTTGCTTTTCCTTGTTCCGTCAGATGCAGACGGGCTTGAACTGAACGGCTATCCGCTGATCAGCGGAGGGCGCGCAGCAGAAATCGTTATGGACGGTCTTGTGCTACCGCAAGACGCGTTGCTGGGCAGTGAGGGTAACGGGTTTGACGCAATCGAAAAATGCGTGGCTATGGCCAATGTTGCCTTGATCGCCGAGGCGCTGGGGGCGATGGAAACAGCCGCGCGGCTGACGTTGGATTATCTGGGCACCCGTACGCAATTTGGCCGTCCGATTGGTTCGTTTCAGGTACTGGCGCACCGAATGGCGGATGTGTTTATCGAACTGAAACAGGCGCGTTCGGCCGTGATTCTTGCCGCGGGCCATCTGGAAGCGGATCGTGTCACGCGTGAGCGGCATGTCAGTGCCGCGAAACATCTGATCGGTCGCGTGGGCAAACTTGTCGCCGAAGAGTCAATTCAGATGCACGGCGGTATCGCAATGACGCAGGAATACGAACTGGCGCATATCGCCAAACGTATCGTGATGATCGATCATCGGTTTGGCGACACCGATCATCATCTGGAACGCTTTATCGCGCTTGGTGCGGATCAGTTGGCGGGGCGGTCCGGGACTGCGGCCACCACCGCATAAGCCACCTTCAACCCGTTCAGGATCATGTCTTCCCAGGGCGCAACAGCCACTTCGGCACCCTGCATTTGCAACGCCTTGGTGTATAGATCTGTCAGGTTCCCGATCATGACGATCTGCTGGCCCAGCCAATAGGGTTTTGCCGCGGCCAGTTCCGCACCGACCAGATGGCCGGTTACCCTGTCCGGCGCGTTCATGGTTCTGGCGCTGCTCAACTGGCGGGCCAGACGATCGGGATGGGACAACGTGTCTGACACGGCATCGCAAAAACCGTCGGTCGGGTGCTGCGCCCCGGCCAGAGCAGTGATCAATTCAGGGGTCAGGAACGTTTGAAAGCTGACGACTTCGCCCGCCGAAATCTGCGCCCACAAGGTTGCTGCGCCATGTACGCAAATGACGCCTTCGAAAACGGGGTTCACGGACAAATAGCCGGTGATCACAGTTTCCAACCCGCTGCTGATTGCGGGCGGATTGTGTTGCGCCAGCGCGGGAACGGCGGCGATATTGGACGAGATCGAAGTTGCGCCAACTGTTTCAAACGGGGTGCAGGGCACGATGCGGGAAGGGCCGGGCAAACCACATGCGATGATCGGCCCCTGAATTTTTGCAGCATAGTCGGTGAAGGCGGTCACAGGCACGTCTTTACACGCCAAAACCTGTTCGGCCTGCAGTTCCCAAACCGTGACGTGTTCGCCATCGACATAGGCTGCGGCCCAGTTATCCATGGGTCTGAACCGGTCTTTGATCAGGCATAGACACCCACTGCCGCTTCGCGGATGGCACGGATATTCTGGCCGTATACGTCCGGATTACTGACCGATCCGCCCTTGAACACTGCAGATCCGGCAACCAGAACGTCTGCCCCTGCCTGCGTCACCAGCGGCGCTGTTGTCGGATCAACACCGCCGTCGATTTCGATATGAACGGGCCGGTCGCCGATCATCGATTTCAACTGGCGCACTTTCTCGATCTGCGAATGAATGAATTTTTGCCCGCCAAAGCCGGGGTTCACTGTCATCACGCAGACCAGATCCACCAAATCCAGCAGATATTCTATCGCGCTGGCCGGTGTGCCGGGGTTCAATGCAATCCCCGCCTTGGCACCATTGGCGCGGATGGCCTGCATTGTCCGGTGCACATGGGGCCCGGCCTCGACATGTGCGGTGATCACGTCGGCACCTGCCTTGGCGAATGCTTCGATATAGGGATCAACAGGTGCAATCATCAAATGCACGTCCATGACGCCTTTGATGTGGGGGCGGATTGCGGCGCAGGTTGACGGGCCGAAAGTGATGTTGGGCACGAAATGGCCATCCATCACATCAACATGCACCCAGTCGCATCCCTGCGTTTCAATGGCTTCGCATTCGGCACCAAAATTGGCGAAATCGGCTGACAGGATCGACGGGGCGATTTTAACAGAACGTTCAAAGGACATGGGGCAGCGCACCTTTTTTGCGGGAACGGGGATTTGTTGTGATATAGCTTGCGCTTTGGTCAAAGGTCCAGCGGTGCAACGCCACGTGTGCGGTCATCCAGTCAGGCGCGCGCTTGAAATCTGGTGAAAGTATCCCGTTTCGCTTTCACCGGCCAGAATGATGCGATCAATGTTCAAAACCTGTTCCAGCACCGGCAGCAAGGCGTTTTGCAACGCTGCGCTGGTTTGGGAACGCGTTGTTTTACCCAGTTTGCCTGTCAGGGTGATGTGAAATTTGAAATCTTCCATCACATGCGGATAGCCCCACTGCGCCAGATGTTCTTTCTGCCTGTCGGACAGGGTGGATGCTTCGCGCCGCGCGATTTCCTGCGCCGTCAAAGGCGCGCGAAAACAATCCAGATCCTGCACACATTTCGCGGCCAACTGGGCAAGCGGTTTCGTATCGCTTTTGGGCACAAGCGCAAGAAACTGGCCCAAGGCGACCAGTTTCAGCCCGTCAAGCGCGATGGGCGAAAGCGTTTTGGCAAGTGCCGCCAGCGCCGTTTGCAGTTCTTGCTCGGTCCGGTTCTCGGCCAGTCGGAACGGCGGTTTCAACGTGGCATGAAACCCGTATCGGCGCGGTGTTTCTGTCAGGTCTTGGATTGGTTCGGACAACCCGGGGATATGCGGCCGCGTCACAGGTTTGCCGGTTCGTATATCCCACCCCAGCCAGCTTGACCCGAAATCGGCCAGATCGCCCTGGGGTGGCGTGTAATAGATGGCATAGCGCTGAAAGTTCATAAGGCCCCCGTTTGTCAAAGACTGGTCTGGAAACCCTTCTTTTGTCCAGATTGCTTTTCCCGATGCTTGGAAAATCGGAAGTTTCGTTCTTTGTGGACTGGTTTCGTTAACCAAACTGAAAACAAAGCCGTGCTGATGTGACCACGTTGCCTTGGGTGCGACACTTGCCCGGTGTTGCGCTGCGCAAGAACGGAGATTTCTGGAACTGAAAATGATCGAATTGTCACATGCTGCCCTGCGTTGGTTCCGCCCACTTCATTTCTTTCTGTCTGCCCTGTCACGATCAACCGGATTGATCGGACCATGGACAAGCCATTACGCCGGCAGGGCAAAGACGGTTCACAGACCGCTACAGGATCGCATCATTCACGACGAACGTGATGTCTTGCTCGGGCGCGCGCACGTAGACCTGACCGCGCCGCAGATCGCGGCGGTTTATCACGGCCAGTCTGTCCTGATTACCGGTGCAGGTGGATCGGTTGGTTCTGAACTGGCCCGACAGGTTATCGAAGCTTGCCCGCGTTTGCTGGTACTGTTGGATCATTCAGAGCTTGCGCTTTATCAGATCGATCGCAAACTGCGTGAAGCGGCACGGGCAAACGGTGTTGTGCTGCGCCCCGTTCTGGCATCGGTCACCGATGCGGCCAGGGTTTTTTCAACCCTGAGCCAGAATGAGGTAAGCATCGTTCTGCACGCGGCGGCCTATAAACATGTTGCCCTTATCGAAGGAAACGAAATTGCGGACGTTCTGAACAACGTGATCGGTACACAGGTTATGGCCGATGTTGCGCGCCAGTCTGGGGTCAAGCGGTTTGTGCTGGTTTCAACGGACAAGGCGGTGCGCCCCAAGAACATCATGGGGGCAACCAAACGACTGGCTGAACTGGTTGTTCAGGATATCCAGACACGCGCACCCGGAACGATTTTTTCTATGGTGCGGTTCGGCAATGTGGTCGGCTCGTCCGGCTCGGTTGTGCCCCTGTTTCAGGAACAGATCGCGGCCGGTGGCCCTGTCACCATCACGCACAAGGATGTTTCGCGCTATTTCATGACAATTCCCGAAGCCGCGCATCTGGTTCTAAGTGCAAGCGCCTTTGCCAGGGGCGGTGATTTGTTCATGCTGGACATGGGAAAACCGGTGCGGATTGTCGATCTGGCCCGCCGTATTGCGCGACACTCTGGCGTCAGGATCCGCGATGAATGTGCGCCAGACGGTGAAATCGACTTGCAGATTACAGGTTTGCGCCGTGGTGAGAAACTGTTTGAAGAATTGCTGGTCTCTGCCACGCTAGAACCAACGCCGCACCGCAAGATTTTTCGCGCGTCACCCAAGGGTATTTCGGAACTGGAAATGGCCCGGATATTGCGTGATCTGGCAACTGCCGTTGCGCATGTTGACAACGCGTCAGCCCGCCGGATTGTCACGTCAGCCCTGTCAGAGGATCGGATTCCGGAACAAACCGCGATATGAACGCGCGCGGCTATACTTGATAATAATCGCGATACCAGTCGACAAAGGCCTGAATGCCAACGTTTATCGGTGTTGCGGGGCGTGACCCTGTCAAAGTTTCCAGCAGGCTTGCATCGGCCCATGTGGCCGGCACATCGCCGGGTTGCATGGGCAGAAATCGTTTTTCTGCTGTCCGGCCAACTGCGGTTTCGATGGCTTTAATGAATGTCATCAGTTCAACCGGCTGTCCGTTTCCGATGTTTACAATCCGGTACGGCGCGACCGCAGAAAGGCTGTCACCATCGGCTATGTCCTGTTCTGTTGCTGGACGTCGTGGCGCGGCATCGATTAGCGCACAGATGCCGGCAACAAGATCGTCGATATAGGTGAAATCCCGCTGCATTTTGCCGTGGTTGTAAATGTCGATCGGGTTCCCTTCCAGAATGGCCTTGGTGAATTTGAAATGGGCCATGTCGGGCCTTCCCCATGCTCCGTAAACGGTAAAAAAACGGAACATCGTCATCGGAAGATCGTAAAGATGGGCATAGGAATGGGCCATGCTTTCCGTGGCCTTTTTCGTCGCTGCATAGAACGACATCTGCCGGTTGGTCTGATCGGTTTCGCGGTAAGGCATATCCGTATTCGCGCCATAGACCGAAGATGTGGACGCCAGCAGAGTGTGCGCCGGGGGATAGGCGCGTGCCGCCTCGAGCAGTTCAAGCGTGCCGACAAGGTTGGATTGAACATAGCTGCGCGGCTGATCGATGGAAAACCGCACACCGGCCTGCGCCGCCAGATGAATGATCGCATCGAAACGGTGCTTTTCGAATAGATCCAGCAGCAGCCCATCCTGTTCAAGCCGTGCGTTCACGGCGGTAAAACCGGCGCTTTGCATAAGCATTGCCTGACGGCGCTGTTTCAGCGTCACGTCGTAATAATCGGTCATCGCGTCCAGCCCGACAACGCGCCACCCCGCGTCCAGCAGCGCGCGCGCCGTGAAGTATCCGATAAATCCGGCAGACCCGGTAACAAGTGC
The DNA here is from genome assembly GCF_003352045.1 of Sulfitobacter sp. JL08. Taxonomy (NCBI): domain Bacteria; kingdom Pseudomonadati; phylum Pseudomonadota; class Alphaproteobacteria; order Rhodobacterales; family Roseobacteraceae; genus Sulfitobacter; species Sulfitobacter sp. JL08. The sequence continues at coordinate 3,848,886 of NZ_CP025815.1, read as the reverse complement.
TGTGCGCTGCATTCTGTTTGCCTTGATTGTCATGTTCGGTTCAGGACGGTTGGCGCCTTTTGCCAGTTGGCGGCGATCAGGCCAAGGGCACATGAGTGGATTGGTGGTTGACCCCGTTTATGCCTCATCCGGCATCGTGGCGGTCTTCAGGGCAGCGCGCAGAACTTCGCGGTCGCCGATATGATTGCACAGGATCAGCACCAGCCGGGCGTGAAACGCATCGCTTTGGTCTTTTGTCAGGCCGTCATGGGCGGCCAGCAATTCGGCATAAAACCCATCCACATCTGTAATGTTGGGTTCAAGGTTCAACTGTACCATTTCAACCCTCTTTTCCGATGGCGCGGCGCATGGCAGCGCATATTTTGGTTTCATCAAACGTGCCCCACCGGGCCGCGATATAGTGATCGGGGCGCACCAGATATACCGCAGAGTCGGCACTTCCCAGAAATCTTTCCCGGATGACGGGATCGCAATCCATCTTGACGCGCCGCGCACTTACACCTGCTTCACTGATTGCATCCGGCGCGGTTGCATTCATTGTCAGAAGGCTAAAGCCGGGGCCCAGATTTTCCAGAAGAAAACCCTGTGCCATGGGCACGTCGCAACATGGCGCGCCCGGGCGTGTCAATGCGGGACCGCCAGCAAGATCATCGGGGCCTGTGAGGGGCGAGGATTCGTAATTGCAGGGCACCGACAAGCGGCCGGAATTGACCATCGGGCGTGCAAAGCCGTGATGTTCGGAAAGGTCCAGCACGGCATCCCGCAATATCCTGCTGATCTGTGATTTCGGTGTTATGAAATCTGTCGAACGCGACGAGTTAAGGATGTTTTCGTCGGCTCCGAAAACACGTTCGGCATCGTAAGAGTCGAGCAGGGTTTCGGGTGCGGTTCCGTCGATCACCAGTTTGAGCTTCCAGCACAAGTTGTCGGTGTCTTGCAGGCCCGAATTGGCCCCGCGCGCGCCGAAAGGCGATACCTGATGTGCGGCGTCACCCGCGAATATGACGCGGTTATGGCGGAAACGTTCCATGCGGCGGCACTGAAACTTGTAGATCGACACCCATTCCAGTTCGAAATCGATATGCGCGCCCAACATCGCCTTCAGGCGGGCAACAACATTTTGTGGCTTTTGTTCTTCGTCTTTGTTGATGTCCCAGCCCAGTTGCAGATCAATGCGCCAGACCCCGTCGGGCTGTTTGTGCAGCAATGCTGATTGGCCACGGTTGAACGGAGGATCAAACCAGAACCAGCGCTCTTTCGGAAAATCGGCGTCCATCACCACATCGGCGATCAGAAAGTTATCCTCGAACACGCGCCCGACGAAATCCAGCCCCAGCATCTGACGCATCGGGGAACCGGCACCATCACACGCGATCAGCCAGTCGCATTCCAAGGCGTAAGGGCCATCGGGCGTTTCTATGTTCAGCGAGACGTGATCGTCGTGCTGGCTCGCCTGCGTAACCTTGTTGCGCCCACGCAATTCGATTGGCGCACCGGCGTTTTCCAGCGCCCTGACCCGTTTGATCAGGTGGTGTTCCAGATGGTATTGCTGTAGATTGATAAAGGCGGGGCGTTTGTGTCCTGCTTCGGGTTGCAGGTTGAAGTGATAGACCTGCCGGTCGCCGAAAAATACCTTGCCAACGTTCCACTGAACGCCTTTTTCGGTCAATTCCTGACCGCATCCCAACCTGTCAGCGATGTCCAGCGTCCGTTTCGAAAAACAGATGGCGCGACTGCCGAAAGACACCTTTTCGTTGTCATCGAGTATAAGAACCGGAATGTCCTGCTGCGCGAGATCAATCGCCGCCGCCAATCCCACAGGCCCCGCGCCGACAACAATCACCTGCTTGCGCGCCGGTGTTTCGCGATCCTGATCTGTGGAACGGCGGTAGGGATACAGAGGTTTTTCAAAAATTCTGGTCATTGTGGGCCGCGTTTGCCTGATTGCGGGCGTTTGGTTGTTTCCAACGGTTCCGCAAAATAGCGCGCAGCAGTCGGTGCGCGCCCGTATTCAAGGTAGAAATCATCCAGTTGTGGTGGTGCGATACCGGCGTGGTGAACCATCGTGTGGGCCTGACCGCGATGATGGATCTGATGTTGAAACAGGTGCAGCAGCAAAGGCCCGACCCGTTCATAAACATCGCCTGTTTCACGCCGGGTCAGGCGCAGACTATCCAGATCTTGGGGCCGTAGTGTTTCGCAGAAGCGGATCAGCTCTTGATCCAGTGCGGTTTGTAACTTTGCAAGGGCCGCACACGACCCGACATCGGTCCGGTCATAAACCGAACGGCCATGTCCGGTTTCCTGCAGGGCATCAATATAATAAAGATCAACCTCGTAAATGTGGTTCAGCGTTCGCTTAAGCGACGGAAAGAAACCCGGACGCGGACCGGAAAACGCACTGTCTGACAGCCCTGCAACCGCGGCATAGAGCGTTGTGTTGGCCCATGCGTTGTTTTGCGCCATCAAAACAAATGCATCCTTCATTTGATCATTCCTGCAATGCGGCCCACATCTCCAGATCGCGCTCTGCGGTCCAGATCTTTGGCGTCTCTACGCCGCGGGCTTCGTCATAGGCGCGGGCCACGTTGAAGGGCAGGCAGTGTTCATAGATCGCATAATCGGAAAATTTCGGATCACAGGCCGCACGTACCGCATCCCACGCCTCTTTCAACGATCCACCACGGGCTGCGACGCGCGCGGCGGGGGCATAGGTGCTGTTTACGAAATCGCGCGTGTTTTCGATTGCGGCGTTGACCATTTCTTTTCCGATCAATGCATCACCACGACCGGGCGCAATAGCATCAACATCGAAAGACCGGATGTTATCAAGCGTATGATTCCATTCACCAAAGTAGCCATCGCCACAGTAACAGGCCGAATGGTATTCAACGATATCGCCCGTGAACATGACGTTCTGGTCAGGCACGTGAACAACAATATCGCCAGCGGTATGGGCGCGCCCCAGATGCATAAGATCGACACGCCGGTTGCCCAGATAGACTGTCATCGCATCCGAAAACGTGGTGGTCGGATAGGTCAGGCCCGGGATACTTTCATGGCCTTCGAACAGACGGGGGAAGCGCTGGAATTCACTGTCCCAATCTTCTTGCCCGCGTTCCACCACCATGGCGCGGGCTGCATCGCTCATGATGATCTGATCGGCGCCATAGGCCGATGCGCCAAGAACGCGCACGGCGTGGTAATGCGTCAGAACCACATGCGAGATCGGTTTGTCAGTGACGGTGCGCACATTCTCGATCACCTTTTTGGCCAGACGCGGTGTTGCCTGCGCTTCGACAATCATCACAGAGTTGTCGCCGATGATGACACCCGAATTGGGATCGCCTTGTGCCGTATAGGCCCAGATACCGTCGCCGACTTCGCTGAAGCTGACGATTTTTTCCTCCAAGTCACCTTGCGATGCGAATGCTTTTGTCATTGATTTTCCCTTCAAGTGCCGTTGTGCAGGAAATGCAAACGCCCCTTCATGTCGTAATTCAATCGCAGCAAAGCTAACACGGGTTCACATGCAGCGAAAGCAGGCAAGGCACCGCGTATCCGCCGTTGAAACAGCCGTGAATATTCACCTGTGAACGATTTCTTTACTTGCGGTCAGGTGCGCGCATCGGGCATATCTGGGCCAATAAAACCCATTGGGGCAGGACACGCGACTTTCGTTTAATTCAGCCTTTCGGTTCCGTTCCGGCAGGGAAAACGATGACTTGAAACTGACGTCGAAATTTCTCTTCAGACTATCGGTCGGCATCTTGCTGTCGATACAATCGGCTATGGCGCTGACCGTGCAGATCAATGGTGATCTTCCCGAGGACGTTCTTGACAGTTTGAACGGCGCATCGCTGCTGGTTGAACAGGCGAATAACGAGGACGCCGCCAGCCAAGACCCTTACGCATCGGCAACAGCAGATTACGCCCGTTTGCTGGCGGTGTTGTACGAGGCTGGATACTTTGGTGCGGAAATCAGCATCAAGCTGGATGGCCGGGAAGCGGCAAATGTCAGCGCGATCAACGCCCCCAAGACCGCGAATTCGGCTGTTATCAACATTCAGCCGGGGCCGGTTTTCCGTTACGGAACAGCGCAGGTAAAACCGATCGCGCCGGGAACCGAATTGCCAAAGGGGTTCGCAACGGGTGAAACCGCCGGTCTTTCCACCTTGCGCGGCGCCAGTGAACGGGCAATTTCGGGGTGGCGTGATCTGGGGTACGCCAAGGCCAGGATCGTTGATCAAAAGGTGACGGCAGATCACCGGAACGCGATCCTGAATGCTGCATTGCAGGTGAATGCGGGGCAACAGCTGAAATTCGGCAACCTGACCGTCAAGGGCAACAGACGGGTTCGTACGGAACGCATTCTGGAAATCGCGGGCCTGCCGCAAGGCGAGGTTTTTTCACCCGAAGCTTTGGACAAGTCTGCCAAACGGTTGCGGCGCACGGGTGCGTTTGGTTCGGTTGCGTTCTCCGAAGCCGAAAATGTCGGATTGAACCAGACGTTGGATATTACGCTGGACGTGTCCGAACAGCGCCGCCGCCGCGTCGGATTTGGCGGGGATATTGCAACGTCTGACGGGTTGAGCCTGAGCGCATTCTGGATGCATCGCAACCTGTTGGGCGGTGCCGAGCGGTTGCGGATCGAAGGTGAAATCAGCGGCATTGGCGGCGACACGGGCGGCGACAATTATCGACTGAGCGCGCGGTTCGAACGGCCTGCAACCTTTGGGCCAGACCGTGATTTATACGCATTGGCCGAACTCGAAGAATTGAACGAAGTCAACTATTTCACGCGTCAGGCAACCGTTGGCGTTGGTGTGAACTGGATCGCATCGGACCGCCGCGAATACGAATATGGCGTTGGCCTGATGGCAGCGGAAACCCGTGATGCGTTCGGTGAAGACGAATATCTGTTGTTTATCATCCCCGCTGAAACCCGCCGCGATTACCGAAACAACCAACTGGATGCGACCAAGGGCTATTACCTGCGCGCCAACGCTGCGCCTTTTGCTGCCATTCGCGGATCGGATGACGGTGTTCGTGCGTTCGGAGACTACAGAATTTACCGCAGCTTCGGGACAGAGCGCCCGGTTACCCTCGCGTTTCGTGCGCAGTTGGGATCGGTTTTCGGGCCATCCTTGGCGGATGCCCCGAGCGATTTCGTGTTTTACTCGGGCGGCGGCGGCACAGTGCGCGGGCAACCCTATGAATCCTTGGGCGTGGACGTAGGCGGCGGATTGATCGCTGGCGGGCGATCCTTTCTGGGTCTTTCCGCCGAGGCGCGGTTCAAGGTTACCGAGACGATCGGAATCGTCGGGTTTTATGATTACGGCTTTATCGGGTCAGACCCATTGCCCAGCGAAGGCAGCGGCGATTCACAAAGCGGTGCAGGTATCGGCGTGCGCTACCAAACGCCGATCGGCCCGATCCGGTTTGATGTCGCTGTGCCGGTTGATGGACCGAATGAAAGCAATAATTTTGAAATCTATATCGGGATCGGACAAGCGTTTTGAGAAAGCTGGCCCTCATTCTGATGTTTTGTCTGGGCTGCGCAAATGCGGGCTTGGCGCAGGAAGATGATCGCGGGTTCCTGACGCGCAAGATAGAAGAGGCTCTTGCCGGGGCGGGGCGCGATGTGCGTCTGGAAGGGTTCAGGGGTGTGCTGACGTCGGAGGCGTCTTTTGACAGTCTGACCATTGCCGATGAAGACGGTATCTGGCTGTCACTGACCGATGTCGTGTTGGATTGGAAGCGGTCGGCGCTGCTGCGTGGACGGTTCGAAGTCAACACGTTGTCCGCCAAATCGCTGGATTTGAAACGCATTCCGAAAACCGAAGAACAGGCCGAGGTTCCGGATGCGGAAGCCAGCGGATTTTCTTTGCCTGAACTGCCGGTCGCAATCAACATAGCCGAGTTCAGGGTAGATGAAATCACGTTGGGCGAACCCATTCTGGGCGAGGCGGTTGCCCTGTCGATCACGGCATCGGCAAGGCTGGAAGACGGGGAATTTGAAACCGATCTGAATGCGGAACGAACAGACGGAAAGATGGGGCGTTTCCTGATTGATGCCAGTTTTGAACAGGCAACTGAAACGCTGGCTGTCAAGCTTGAGGTGGTGGAAGATTCGGGCGGGATCGCTGTGCGCCTGATGAATCTGCCCGGACATCCCGAACTTGATCTGACGGTTGATGGAACGGGAGTGCTAAGCGATTTTGTTGCACAAATCGCGCTGGCAGCAAATAACGAACCGCGTTTGACCGGTCAGGTAAAGCTTAGCGCGGAACCGGTTGCTGAAGGTCAGACAAAACCGGCGCGCCGCATCCAGGCCCAACTGGGCGGAGATATCGCGGCTTTGCTTGCGCCGCAGTATCAGCCCTTTTTTGGCGATGATATCGCGCTGGATGTCGATGTGCACACCGCCGTCGATGGCAGCATCGACGTACGCGCATTCAGCCTTGCTGCCCAACAGGCCAATCTGGACGGGCAGGTGCGTCTGAACAGTGATTACTGGCCGGTATTCATGGATGTCGACGCCAAAATCGGTCATCCCGACGGCGATGCCGTCCTGCTGCCTTTGGGCGGGCCGGAAACCTACGTTTCGGCAATGGATCTTTCGGTTCAGTTCGATGCCGCAGATGGCGATAGCCTGAATGCGGTTTTCGATGTGCGCGATGTCTCTCGGGATGGAAACGAGGTATCGCAAGCGCAGGTTGAGATGGTGGGAAATCTGCATGGCGAGGTTGGACATGTCGGGCAGGTGGTCGGGGATGTGACAGCCGCTGTCACAGGTCTGCGATTGGCCGATTCCAGTTTGCGCGAAGCGGTTGGATCGCAACTGAATGTTTCGACAAACGTCAACTATATCGAAGGGCAGCCGGTCAGGTTGTCGGATCTGGTTGCAACTGGAGTAGACTATGGTGTGCGCGGGCGGGTGATCATCAATGATCCTGCAAGCGGTTTGCTGACACGTTTGAACGTGCAGGTTGACGCGCAGGATATCAGCCGCTTTTCGGCCCTCGCGGATCGCGCCCTTGCGGGTGCAGTGGCGGTTTCGGTGGCGGGCGAGGTTGCGCCGCTGGCGGGTACTTTTGATGTCGAAGTGAAAGGCCGGAGCGATGATCTGAAGGTGGATCAGGCGCAAGCCGATATCCTGATGGCGGGGCGTACGCAGCTGGATATTATTGCAAGCAGAACCACTGAAGGGTTCAAGGTGTCAAAGCTGGACCTGTCCAATCCGGCGTTGCAAGCCAAAGGGCAGGCCGATCTGAGTAGTGGCGACAGTCAGGTTCAGCTTGACGCGACATTGCGTGATATTTCGCTGCTGGCCCCTGAATACACCGGATCGCTAAGTGTAAAGGCACAGGCCGAAGAGGATGCAAACGGTTGGTCTGTGGATGCCAGTGCAGACGGCCCCTATGCATCGCGCGCGATGGTCAAGGGCCGTGTGACAGGTCCGGATGCCGATGTTGATTTCGAAGCCAGCCTGCCGGACATCCGGGTTTTTGTGCCACAGATACCGGGCCCACTTTCTACAAAAGGGAATGCCAAAAAGGCAGCGAACGGATGGCAGGTTTCGCTGAACGCGGACGGCCCTTCGGGAACGAAGGCGGATGTGAGTGGTCTGGTTGCGGATAGCGGTGATCTGGATATTGAAATCGTTGGTACCGCCCCGCTTGGGTTGTCGGCCCCGTTTCTGAAGCCACGCGTATTGCAAGGCCCCGCGACATTCGATCTTTCGGTCAACGGTCCGCCGGCGCTAAGTTCGGTTTCAGGTACAATCGGGACAGCGGGCGCGACGTTTTCGGCACCCAACCTGCGCCTTGCACTAAGCAATATCAACACGAACGTGACGCTGTCCGGAGCGTCGGCCAACGTGGATGTTTCCGCTGCAGTCGAGAATGGCGGTTCTTTGAAAGTGTCTGGTCCGATCGGATTGACCGGTGGGTTGAACTCGGATCTTGATATTCAGCTGGCCGGGGTCAAGCTGATTGATCCCAGCCTTTACGAAACAGTTCTGGATGGGACGATATCCGTGAATGGTGCCCTGACGGGGGGGGCGCAAATAGCCGGCCGGATCGATGTGGGACAAACCGAGATCAAGGTTCCTGCATCGGGTTTGAGTGCAATCGGCGACATACCGGAGATACAGCATGTTGCAGAACCCGCGCCTGTTCATCTGACACGCGAAAGGGCTGGTCTGATCCAGGACGAAGATGCGGAGGCCAGTTCGGGGGCTGCCGGGCCTGCCTATCCTCTGGCGATCACCGTCAATGCGCCGCGCATATTTGTGCGGGGCCGGGGGCTTGATGCCGAACTGGGTGGTCAGTTGCAGATCAAGGGCACGACAAACAATATCATTTCGTCCGGCCGGTTTGATCTGATCCGGGGGCGGCTGGATATTCTGGCGAAAAGGTTCACTCTGGATGAGGGGATCATCCAGTTGCAAGGCAGTTTTCTGCCATACGTCCGGTTTGTGACGTCAAATACAACGCAGGATTTCACGGCCAAGATTATCCTTGAAGGGCCGGTGGATGATCCCGAGATTACGCTGGAATCGACGCCGGACGCCCCTGATGACGAAATACTGGCACAGCTTATGTTCGGACAAAGCGTGTCTGACATGTCGGCCTTTCAGGCGTTGAGACTGGCCAGCGCGGTCGCGGTTCTGGCGGGTGGAAGCGGCATAAATGTCATCAAGAACCTGCGCACCGGTTTCGGCCTCGATAATCTGGACATCACTACCGACGAAGAAGGTGTGACCCAGTTTGAGGCCGGGAAATATCTGACGGAAAATATCTATACCGAAGTCACGGCTGGGACGGATGGCAGCAGCGAGGTTTCGCTGAATATTGACCTGACCAAGTCGCTGACCGCCAAAGGCGCTGTGGATGACGAAGGCGATAGTTCTGTCGGATTGTTTTTTGAGCGTGATTATTAACGCGTGGGCGCAGACTCGCGGTCTACGTCTCCGGAATTGCTGCACAAAAATTGAACGCTTGCGCCACGCGCCTTGTAAGAGCAATGTTGTTTGCAGCGTTTTTGCCGAGGCTTTGCTTGACTCGGTAAAAATTTTATCAAACGGTAAAAACTTAACAACAACCGGGTGGGACAATGTCAAATTCAAAACAACTCAATTCCAAAATGAACATCACACGCCGTACACTTCTGGGAACAGGCGCAGTTCTTGCCGCTGTTGGTGCTGCCGGTCTGCAATCGCCATTGTTGGCGGCAGAGCCGCTGAAGGTTGCGGGTATCTACACCGTGCCGGTGGAGCAGCAGTGGGTCAGCCGCATTCACAAGGCCGCTGAAACCGCGCAGGCCCGTGGCGATATCAGCTATGTGTTTTCCGAAAATGTCAGCAATACGGATTATGCCCGCGTGATGCGCGAATACGCCGAACAAGGGTACCAGATGATCATCGGCGAAGTGTTCGGTGCCGAGGACGAGGCACGCGAAGTCGCCGCGGACTATCCCGAAATCGCCTTTCTGATGGGATCCAGCTTCAAGGAAGATCCGGCGCTGCACAATTTTGCGGTGTTCGACAACTATATTCAGGATGCCGCGTACCTGTCGGGCATCATCGCCGGATCAATGACCAAATCGAACAATATCGGTATGGTCGGCGGTTTCCCGATCCCCGAAGTGAACCGTCTGATGCATGCTTTCATGGCGGGTGCTGCGGAGATGAACCCTGATATTACATTCCAGGTCAGCTTTATCGGTAGCTGGTTCGATCCGCCCAAAGCCAAGGAAACCGCTTTTGCGATGATCGAAAACGGCGCTGACCTGCTTTATGCAGAACGTTTCGGTGTATCTGATGCGGCGCAGGAAAAGGGCGTTCTGGCCATCGGCAACGTGATCGATACGCAGGCGGATTATCCGGAAACCGTGGTTGCTTCGGCGATCTGGCACTTTGAGCCGACACTGGACAAGGCAATTGCCGAAGCCAAGGCCGGCAAGTTCAAGGCGGCGGACTACGGCGTCTATTCCTTCATGAAAGAGGGTGGCTGTTCGCTGGCACCGCTGGGCACGTTCGAGGGTAAAATCCCGCAAGAGGCACTGAATCTGGTCGAAGAACGCACACAGGCGATCAAGAACGGATCGCACGTGGTCGAGATCAACGACGAAGAACCAAAGTCCAAGTAAGTGAACGAAACCAACACCAAGGCGCAGGTTGTCCTGCGCCTTGACAATATTACCAAATCCTTTGGGTCACTGGTGGCCAATGATGCAATCAGCTTTGATTTGCACAAAGGTGAAGTGATCGCCCTTTTGGGCGAAAACGGTGCCGGCAAAACGACGTTGATGAATATCCTGTTCGGTCAGTACACCGCCGATACTGGCACTGTAGAAGTGTTCGGACACCCCATTCCGCCCGGAAACCCGCGCGCCACGCTGGCGGCGGGCGTGGGCATGGTGCATCAGCATTTCACGCTGGCCGATAACATGACGGTGCTGGAAAACATCGTGCTGGGCACGATGCCGTTGTGGAAACTTGGCTTTGGCCGCGCCGATGCAAGGGCGCGTATTCTGGCACTGGTGGATGATTACGGGCTGAGCGTTGATCCTGATGCGCTGGTCGGGTCGCTGACGGTCGGAGAACGCCAGCGGGTCGAAATCCTGAAAGCGCTTTATCGCGATGCCCGCATTCTTATTCTGGACGAACCGACAGCGGTTCTGACCCCGCAGGAAACCGATGATCTGTTCGCCACGATGCGCAAGGCGGTGGCGCATGGCCTGTCGGTAATCTTTATTTCGCACAAACTGCACGAGGTGGCGGCCATTTCATCAAGGGTTGTGGTTTTGCGCCACGGCAAGCTGGTGGCAGAAGCAATGACAGCGGATACAGACCGTCATACGCTGGCAGAAATGATGGTGGGGGCAGAAGTGCCGGCGGCCCAGGTTCAAACCAGCACGCCGGGCAAGGTGTTGTTGCAGCTTGATACCGTTTCAACGCCTGATCGTGGCAGTGCGCCGGGGTTGAAGGCTGTGAACCTTTCGGTGCGCGCGGGGCAGATTATCGGGCTGGCGGGTGTATCCGGCAACGGGCAGGCGGCACTGGCCGATCTGGTGGGCGGGCTGATCCGGCCGGCAGAGGGCGATCTGCATCTGGACGGGGTGGAACCTGTGAACTGGTCACCGCGCAATGCGGTGTCGGCAGGTATCGCGCGTATTCCCGAAGACCGGCACAAGACCGGCACAATTTCCGATTTTGACCTGACGGAAAACGCGATACTGGAACTCTATGCGAAACCGCCCTACAGCCGCAAAGGCTGGATGAACTGGGCGCGCGCGCGCAGTTTCACCGAAAACATCATCAAAACCTATGATGTGCGCTGTCCCGGGCCGGAAACGCGCATTCGCCTGCTATCGGGCGGCAATATGCAAAAGCTTATTCTGGGCCGCGTTCTGGAAACCGAACCGATGATTGTGCTGGCGAACCAGCCGGTGCGCGGTCTGGATATCGGCGCGCTGACCTATGTGCACGAACAGTTGCTGGCCGCGCGGGATCGTGGGGCGGCGGTGATCCTGATTTCCGAGGATCTGGACGAAATCGTCGCGCTGTCGGATGTGATCCACGTGATTTCCGAAGGCCGGCTTTCGCCCGCGTTTGATCGTGGCAGCAAGACAACAACAGAACTGGGGGTCTGGATGGCTGGCCACGGGTTCGAGCAGGGGAACACCCATGCGGCTTGAACCGATCGCGAACCCGGCATTGTCGCGGACTACCGGCCTGCCCGCCGTGGCACTGATCAGCACCGTGATTGTCACATCCCTGCTGGCCATGGTTGCGGGCGCTTCGCCGTTTTCGGTGCTGGGCCTGATATTCAAGGGTGCGTTCGGATCGCAGTTTGCGGCCCTTGAAACGCTGAACAGGGCCACGCCGCTGATCTTTACCGGCCTTGCCGTGGCTGTCGCCTTTCGCGCCAAGCTGTGGAACATCGGAGCCGAGGCGCAATTATATGTCGGTGCGGTGGTCACGGTTGTTCTGGGCACCGGGGCACTGCCCTGGGCGTCTGCCGCACTTATTCCGACCATTGCACTGGCTGCGATGGTGGCGGGTGCGATGGTGCTGTTGTTGCCCACCTATCTGAAAACCCGTTTCGGCGTGGACGAGGTTGTGACAACCCTGCTTTTGAACTTTGTAGTTCTGCTGTGGGTGTCGATGCTGCTGGAAGGCGCGTTGAAAGACCCGATGGCGATGGGCTGGCCCAAATCGCAAAAACTTCTGGCCGAGGCGCGATTGCCCCGCATTGTCGAAGGTTTGCGCCTGCACTGGGGTTTTGGCCTTGCGCTGATTTCGGCCCTGATCATCTGGGTCGTGCAAACGCGCACGACGCTGGGATATGAAATGCGCGCGGTCGGCCAGAACAAGGATGCGGCGCGCTTTGCCGGTATTCCGGTCAATCTGGTACTGATCAAAACGGCGTTGCTGTCAGGCGGGCTGGCGGCGCTGGCAGGATTTTCCGAAGTGGCGGGCCTTAAGGGCAGCCTGACTTTGGATCTGTCTCCGGGGTTTGGTTATACCGGTATTATTGTCGCGATGCTGGCGCTGCTTAATCCGTTGGGCGTTGTTGTTGCCGCGCTGTTCGTTGCGGGTATTTTTGTGGGCGCCGACAGCATGAGCAGGGCAGTGGGCGTGCCGACCTATCTGGCTGACATCATGCTGGCCACGGCGCTGTTAATGATGGTGCTGGCAATCATGCTGACACGGTTCCGGATCAGGTGGGATTAGGCGATGGACATCATTGATATCCTGTTATCCGCCAGTTTCTGGGCCGCTGCGATCCGCATCGCCAGCCCGCTGATCTTTGCCGCGCTGGGTGAATTGATCTGTGAACGCGCGGGTGTGCTGAACCTTGGGATCGAAGGCATCATGGTGGTGGGCGCCTTTGTCGGCTGGATGACGGTCTATCTGGGGGGCGGTCTGTGGGTCGGGGTATGTGCCGCGATGCTGGCGGGTATGTTGTTCGGGTTGCTGCATGGCACGCTGACGGTGCCCTTTGGGCTGTCACAGCATGTCGTGGGCCTTGGCATTACCTTGCTGGCCACGTCGCTGACCTATTTCTGCTACCGTCTGGCCCTCCCCGAGGTGACATCCCCGCCCAAGATCGAAGCATTTCAGCCATTGCCGATCCCTGTGTTGTCCGACATTCCGCTGATTGGCCCGGCGCTGTTCAACCAGACGCCGCTGACCTATCTGGCCTTTGTGCTGGTGGTGGTTGTCTCGGTCGTTTTGTATCGTACGCCACTGGGCCTTGCCCTGCGCGCGGCAGGCGAAAACCCTTCGGCCGTGGCGGCGCAGGGGCTGTCGGTTACGGGCATTCGGATGGGGGCCGTGATGGTGGGCAGCGGGTTGATGGCCGTGGGTGGTGCATTTCTGACCATGTCGGCGTTCAATTCGTTCTTTTTCGAAATGGTCAACGGGCGGGGCTGGATCTGTATCGCGCTGGTGGTGTTCGGATCGTGGAAGCCGGGAAAAACGCTGATCGGGGCGATCCTGTTTGCGGCTTTTGACGCGTTGCAGATCAGGGTGCAGCAAACGCCGCTGGGGGCCGATGTGCCCTATCAGATATTCCTGATGATGCCCTATATCCTTTCGATCCTTGCGCTGGTGATCATGTCGCGCCGCGCCGAGGTGCCAGCCGCATTGATGGTGCCGTTCAACAAGGGAGAACGCTGATGTTTGATCTGATTGTCAAAGGCGGCACGCTGCCGGACGGGCGTGTGGCCGATATTGGGATCGCGGGCGGCAAGATCACCGCGATCGACAAGATCGAAGCCGAAGCAGGCGAAGTGATCGACGCCAGTGGCGATCTGGTCAGCCCGCCCTTTGTCGATCCGCATTTCCATATGGACGCAACGCTTTCCTATGGCACGCCGCGCATCAACGCATCCGGCACCCTGCTGGAAGGGATCGGTCTGTGGGGCGAGTTGAAACAGGTGATGACACCGGACGAGGTGCGCGACCGTGCACTGGCCTATTGTGACTGGGCGGTTTCGATGGGTCTGCTTGCGATCCGCAGCCATGTGGACACTTGCGATAACACTCTGACCGGAGTTGAGGTGTTGCTGGACGTGAAAAAGCAGGTGGCGGACTATATCGATCTGCAACTGGTCGCGTTCCCGCAGGACGGGCTCTTTCGCGATCCGACAGCGTTGCAAAACACCGTGCGCGCCCTGGATATGGGCGTGGATGTGGTGGGCGGCATCCCGCATTTCGAACGCACGATGGCGGATGGGGCCGCATCGGTGACGGCGCTGTGTGAAATGGCGGCAAAGCGCGGACTGATGGTGGACATGCATTGCGACGAAACAGATGATCCGATGTCGCGCCATATCGAAACACTGGCTTACGAAACCCAGCGCCTTGGTTTGCAGGGCAGGGTGGCCGGATCACACCTGACGTCGATGCATTCGATGGACAATTACTATGTCTCGAAACTGTTGTCGCTGATGGCCGAGGCACAGGTGGCCGCCATTCCAAACCCTCTGATCAACATCATGTTGCAGGGCCGGCATGATACGTTCCCCAAACGCCGCGGGCTGACGCGGGTCAAGGAAATGCTGGCGATGGGCATCACTGTCGGCTGGGGGCAGGATTGCGTGATGGACCCGTGGTACAGCCTAGGCACGGCCGACATGCTGGATGTGGCGTTCATGGGGTTGCACGTGGCCCAGATGTCCAGCCCGGATGAGATGCGCCAGTGTTTCGAGATGGTCACGCATTCTAATGCGCAGATCATGGGGATTGACGATTACGGCCTGCATGTGGGCGCCAAGGCTTCGCTTGTGGTGCTGGATGCCGGCAACCCGATTGAGGCGGTGCGTCTGCGCCCTGACCGGCTGTGCGTGATCGCCAAGGGCAAAGTGGTGTCACGCAAGCAGCGCAACAATGCGCGCCTTTCGGTTGACGGGCGACCCGATCATGTGCGGCGCAGACACGCGGCCCATTCCTAGGACGGGTCAGAACGGGTTGAGTGCGGGCAGGGATGACGCCTGATCATTCGACAATGCTGCCTGTTCGGCCTTGCGCGCGGCCTCAACCGCGCAGCCCAGTTCAGCCCACGCAGCTTTGACATCCGGTTTGGTGCCGGAGCCGAACTGCGCAGCGGTGATCGACAACAGGGCCGTATCGATGGCGGTTTGCGCCACGGCTGATCGGGGGGGCATCCGGTGCCGCCAGATTTCCAGCCAGCGCAAGGTTTCGTTCAGATTGTGATGCCCGATGGCTTTGCGCAGGTTTTGATGGGCGTAAGCCTCGCTTGCCTTGCGTTCGGATTTGCGGCGCGCACGTCGCTGGCGAAGCACAGGCCACAAGAACCGCCACATGGCCCAGCCCACGATCGCCCCGCCGACCCCCAAGGCCATCCACATCAGGATCAGCGCGGGATCTGCTTCGCGTTTTGGCGTGGGGCCTGGCTCTATTTCAAAGCTCGCACCGTCCAGTTCCACGGTTTCCACCTGGTTTGAAGACAGATTGAACCACTCCAGCTGCAAGACCGGCAAGCTGACTGGCCCTGCCTGCGTGGCAATATAGGATATCTGTTCCGTGCGCGTGCCCGACAAAACCCCGCGATCAACGGCTTCGGTGACTTTGGGATCTTGCGGATATCCCCGCAGATTTTCAGTTTCAGTTTCGACCAGCAAAGGCGGAAGAAACAAGGGTGATGTGCCTTCGACGCTGATTTCAAGCTGTCTGGTGATCGCATCCCCGACCTTGATCGGCCCGTCCGCTGCGGTGATGGATTGGGTGATCTCCAGGTCCTTGGCAAGAATGACGGGATCAAGCCCCCTGGCCCCCTCGGGAATGGTTGACGTGAACGCAAAAGCGGGTGTGGAAAGCGTTTTCGTGACGGGCGTTACGCCGTCGTCATCTTGATATACAATTGTCAGGTCAGAGGCGGGCAACTGGAATGTGCCCTCGATCATGGGATAGATCGTATAGGTGCGGATCACGCCCGACCATGTTTCCCCGTCGATGGTTTCGCTGGTCGGGTTGGTGGCGCGCCCGTTCAGCCTGACCATCAGGTTGGGCGCTTCGAAGGATGGAAAGGCGGGCGGGGACGGCATGAAGGTCGGCACCAGCACCTTTAGCCGTACGATCAGGGGCTGGCCCAAAAGAACCGTGTCTTCCTGTGCGCTGAATTCGATCTTGGGATCTTGTGCAGCCGCGGGCAGGGCCAGTGCAAGCGCAAGGCACAGGGTGATCACAAACCGGATCATTCCGCCACCTGCGAATTTTCAATCAGAAAGCGGGATTTCAGAAAGTCACCTACATCCGTATCAACCGAGCGCATCCATTCATCTGCCGTTTGCAGGCCACCGCCTTCTTTTTCGGATTCGATCTGGGTTTCCGCACCCATCCCGCTTTCATTGTCAAAGACGATCTCGTCCGCGCCGATACCGGCCTCTTCGCCGGTGTCGGATTGCGCCTGTGTTTCTTCGACCAGCTTCACCATTGCGGTTGCGACTTCCAGATTGTGGCGGGCGGCGTCGAAATCCGGTTGCAGTTCCAGCGCCCGTTCAAAGGCGCGCATGCCCGGGCGGTACTGGCGGTTGCGCAGGCGGGCCATGCCTTCGCCAAAGGCGGCGTCGGCCCCCTCCATCGCGGCATAGCTTTCGGCCGCGGCCTCGTACTGGCCGTCTTTGAACTGGGCATATGCGCGCCATTGCGGATCCTGAAACAGGTCGGCGGCCGCCTTGAAATCCTTGTCGTCAAAGGCCAGACGCCCCTGTTGATCCGGTGTCCAGAACCAGCTTTTCCAGCCATCTGCACGGGCGGCATTGGGCGTGTTCAGGCCCACAACCAGCCCGATCAGAACAGCCCACCGCATCGTCCACCCTTTGCGGAACCACAGCAAAAGCAACAGCGCAGCAGGCCATCCCAAAAGCCATCCCCTGTCATTCCAGGTCTGCGTTTCATCGTCCAGCAGCGCCTTGCGGTAGGCGGACAATATGCGCCGCTCGATCCGGTCAAGATCGCTGTCATCCGCACTTAGCCGCACGGTTGATGCATTCGGGACAGTTTCCAGCTGCGGGAGCACAACGCTGTCGGGTGCAATCACGAAAAAGACAACGGGTGGCCGTGCGTCGGCTTCATTCGCGAACGCGGCGCTGTCGGCTGGGGTGAAATCATCCAGCACAAACAGAATAGCGCCAGGCGTCTGGGTGCGTTCCAGTTCGGCCACCGCCTTGGTCAGGGCTGCCGCCGCATCGGCGCCGTCCTTGGGCATCACTTCGGGGGAAAGCCCCTGCATGTAAGAGCGCAGGATATTCGGATCGGTTGTCAGGGGGGCGACGCGATGTGCCGTCCCTGCGTAGGCGATCAGGGCGGTTTCCGCACCTGCCCGCCGCGCCACGAGATCAAGGATTTTGAATTGCGCGCGGTCCAGTCGGGTGGGCTGAACATCGTTTGCTTCCATCGATGGCGTCACCTTGATCGCGACAGCCAGCGGGGCCGTTTGTGCAAGCAGCGGATTTGGCAACCGGCCCCATGTCGGCCCGGCGGCCGCCAGCGCCAGAAGCACCAGAAACGCAGCGACACCGTCGATGGGATAAAACCGTTGCCTGCCCTGTCCGCCCACTGTCAATGCCTTGGCCAGATGCGCAGGAAACCCTTTGGTCAATGCCGCCTGCTGATCCGCTTTCGGGCGGATCCGCCACCATAACAGGGCAGCCAAAGGCACGGTGATCAACCACCACGGCCGGATGAAATGAAAAACGCCAAGCCAGTATGTGATATCTTCCATCATGCGCGCCGCCCCGGACGGGTCAGATGCAAGAACGCCAGAACCACAAGGCCAATCACAAGGGCAAGCGACAGCGGGATAAATCCGATCTGGTCGCGGGGCTGAAAGGTCTGGGTGTCGGTGACGCGCGGATTACTTTCATCAATCCGGTCGTATATTTCGGCCAATCCCTGTTCATCATCGGCGTAATAGAACGATCCTGATGCACGGGTTGCGATGTCTTCCAGCGCGTCCAGATCAAGCCGTTCTTCGCCGCTGCCTTCCGGGTCGCCGACCCCTATCGTGTAAATCGTCACGCCCGCCTGTGCGGCAATCTCGGCCGCGTTTACGGGGCTCATCATGCTGCTGGTGTCGGCACCGTCACTAAGCAGGATCAGCAGGCGCTGGTCCACTTCGCTGGTTTCAAAGGTGCGGATGGACAGGCCAATGGCATCGCCGATGGCCGTATTCGGCCCCGCCATGCCGACCTGTGTCTGGTTCAGCAATTCCGACACGCTGTCCAGATCTTCGGTAAACGGTGTCTGAACATAGGCTTTTGCGCCAAACACGATCAGGCTGATCCGATCGCCTTCCCGATCGGCGATAAATCCAGCGATCACATCCTTGACCGCTTGCAGCCGTTGTTTGCGCGTGCCGTCGGGCGCTTCCATATCGCGGTCATCCATGGACCCTGAAATATCGACGGCCAATATCAGATCCCGTGTCGATTTTTCGATTGTTACAGGATCACCCAGACGTTCCGGCCGTGCCAGAGCCGTGACCAGAAGAATCCAGCACAGGATGGTGGTCAACATCTGCAATCTCGACCGTGGCAGAACCAACGCGCCCTGTGACACCGCGCTTTGCGTGGCGCTGGTGACCTGGCGAAAGAACGGCACGCGCAACGCTGTGGTGCGTTCCTTGTGCGGTGGGGCCAACCACCATACCAACAGGGGAAGCGGTAATAGGCAGAACGCCCAGACAAAGCCAAAGGTCAGCATCATGGCACTGTTCCCTTGGTCGTATGCGATTTGATCCAGCGGCGCGCCGATGCGGCCAGATCCGTATCCGGTGCGGTCGCTGTGTAAGGCGCATTCAGCAGTGTTTGCCCGGCATCGGTTCGGGACAGTTTGATATCTGGACAGGTCGCATCCAGAAACCCTAGCCAGTCGTCACCGATCAGGCCCGCCACCCTGTCGCGCGGGTACGCGGCAATTGCGGTCCGTCGCAGGATATGTGCAATCATTGCCGGATTGTCGCCGGCATCTTGCAGTGCGGCAAGCGCTGCGCGGCGATAGGCGTTGGCGCGGTATCGCCGCCGCCACAGGGCAATAGCAACGATACCGGCGGCTGTGATGACGGCGGCCAAAATCAACCATCCTGCCGTTTGCGGCGTCAGCGGCACCTGCGGCGGCGTCGTGATCGGGATCAGCTGATCATAAAGTTCGGTCAGGCCGAGTTTTGAAAGATCCTCGCTCATGTCGGTTTGCGTCTTGCGCCCATCAACGCAAGTATCTGCGGCAGGGTTTCCGCCGCCGCCGTCAGGGGCAGAACTGGAATGCCATATTTCTGCGAAATCTCCAGCAAGGTCTTTAGCCGGGCCGAAGCAAAATCCTGCAGCTTTTTGCGTGTCTGGTCTGATCCGATGGCCAGTTGCGCCTGTAACTGACCGTCGGACACAACGATATCCAGATCCTTGGGCATATCGTCGGCGATGGGATCGGTGACGGTAAACAGAATCACGTCATTATGCTGGGCAAGGGCGCGCAGTATTTTTTCTGTCGTGGCGTCCATGCCGTCGAAATCGCTGAACACCAGAACAAGCCCCTTTGTCTTGGCGATGCGCGATGCAGCGGCCAGCGGCTGGTTCAATAGCATGGATTGCGCGGGAATATGATCTGCCGATAACGCCGAATTTGCTGACGCCACCGACGCCAGAAACCGGTTCAGCGCTTTCAGGCTGGACTGTGGCCGGTGTTCGATCACGGATTCATCATTGAATACGATGCCGCCCACACGATCGCCCTGTTCACGAATGGCAAAGGCGGCCAGCGCGGCGGCTTCGGCGGCGGTGACGGATTTCATGTTCCGCTTGCTGCCAAAAAACATCGACATCCGCTGATCCACGATCAGAAGCGCGGGTCTGTCCCGTTCTTCGGTGTAGACGCGCACATAGGGTTCTCGCGCCCGCGCCGTGACCTTCCAGTCAATCGTGCGGACATCATCGCCGATACTGTAATGCCGCAGTTCTTCGAAATTCAGGCCGCGCCCTTTCAGACGCGAGGCATGGCGCCCGTTCAGGATACTGTCGACCGGTTGACCGGGCAGAAAACTGATGTGGCGCGCCATCAGTTTCAGCGCCTGAAGATGTGCCAGATCAACATGGATGCGAGGGTCGGCGAGATCGGCCATTGGCGTTCCCCTTACGGCAGTGCGACCAATTCGATCAGGGTATCGATGATGTCGTCCGCGCTTACCCCTTCGCCCTGCGCCTCGAATGTCAGTGTCAATCGATGCCGTAACACGTCATGGGCAATGGCCCGCACATCTGCCGGATCGACATAGTCGCGCCCCGACAGCCAGGCATGTGCCCGTCCGCATTTGTCCAGCGCAAGCGATGCGCGCGGGCTGGAGCCAACTTCGATCCAGCGGGCCAGATCGTCGCTCAGCGCCTTGGGGGTGCGTGTGCCGTAGACCAGATCGGCCATATACCTGTCCATTGCGTCCGACACCGTCACAGCGTCGATTTCAGTGCGGGCATCAAACACCGCCTGTTGCGGGATCGGCGCCGGCCCTTCTTTGTTGGTCTTTGATTTGGGGGCGTTTGCCGCCGCATCCTCGGCGCGCACCAGACGGATGACTTCAACCTCGTCCTCGACTGGGGGGTAATCAACGCGCACATGCATCAGAAACCGGTCCATCTGCGCTTCGGGCAGGGGATAGGTGCCTTCCTGTTCGATCGGGTTTTGCGTGGCCATCACAATGAACAGGGGCGGCATCTTGTGCGTTGTCCCCGCAACTGTCACCTGCCGTTCCTCCATCGCTTCCAACAGGGCGGCCTGCACTTTGGCCGGGGCGCGGTTAATCTCGTCGGCCAGAACGATATTGGCAAAAATCGGCCCCGCCTCGAACCGGAATTCCGCGCCGGTATCCGACTGGTGATACACTTCGGTTCCCGTGACATCAGAGGGCAGCAGATCGGGCGTGAACTGGATGCGGCTGAAATCAGCTTCGAGGTTTTGCGACATGGCCTTGACCGCGCGGGTTTTCGCAAGGCCGGGCAGGCCTTCGATCAACAGGTTGCCATTGGCCAAAAGCCCGATCACCAGCCGTTCGATAACATCCTTCTGGCCGATGATGGATTGCGCCATGCGCTCTTGCAAGGCGCTGATCTGTTCACGTGCCGACATTGCTGTTCACCCTGTTTGTTTTCTACGCTGTCTAAGCCTGTTTCAGGGCCAGACACGCGCCCAGTCATTTGCCATGTCCACAATCAGCCATCCGCGGTCGGGGCCTTCGTCCAGTCCGCGTACAAGTTTGCCGATATGGCTGTCGCGGTCATAGGCAACTTCGCGTTCGGCGTCGGTGTGGTGAACGATCAGGCCAAAGCGCGGGCCTTCGCCGCTTGTCGCCCATTCCAGCATGGCGAAATCGCCATCAGAATTGCCACCCACGAAGATCGGGCGTTTGCCGATCTTGGCGTCGATCCCGACAGGTTTGCCTTCCTTGTCGTCGATAAATGCAATGCCGGGCGTTTTCACGACAGTCGGAACGCCATCAATCACCTGATAGCTTGAGTTGAGCGCGCTTCCGATCACCTGGGATGGCGGAATGTTATACGCTTCTTCCGCAAAGGCGCGCATGAAGTGAACGCCACCGCCAGAAACGATGTAGGTCGAAAATCCTTCGTCGCGCAGATACCGCAACAGTTCGAGCATGGGTTGATAAAGCATTTCGTCGTAGGGGCGGCCTGTTGTCGGATGGCGTGCCGTATCAAGCCATGCAAGAACATCTGCCTGAAAGTCATCGACAGACATACCCGAATGCGATGCATCGATGATTTCAAGCAATCCCTTTTCACCACCCGCCATGATGCCGTCCATATCGCCCGCCGCCGCCGCCTTCAGAACATCTGACGTCAGAATATCGGGGTTGTCTGCTGCCATGCGCGCAACGCGATCAATGGCATAGATCAGTTGGAAATAGACCGGTTGTTCGCTCCACAATGTGCCGTCGTTGTCGAATACGGCAATTCTGTCGTCCGGTCTGACATAGGTGTCCAGGGACGGGTCTGTCACGTCATCGACAAAGTTTATGATACGCGATTTGGCATCGGTTTCGTTCCAGGATGGCAGGGGGTCGGCGATAACCGGGGCTGCACACAGGGAAGCAACCAGTGCAAGACTGAAGCTCAAACGCATCGAAACTCTCCTCGGGAATAACAAATCTGGATCAATTGTACCGGAGACACTACTGGCAAAAAGCGGCGTTGCGCGGACAAGGTACCGCGCAACGCCATGTCATGTAAAAGCGACAGATCTTACGGCGTACCTGGCGGGGTCGACAGTTTCTCCATCACCTTGTCGAGGCTGAAGCTGGCTGCTTCCTGACGGGGCGGATATTCCTTGAAGGTTTCAAGGAATTGCGCCACGTAAGCCTGCGCCGGTACGAGCATGTAGGCGCGATCCAACATCCAGTCATAATAGGTGTTTGACGTGCGATAGCCGCGTTCATAGGGATCACGTCGCAGGTTGAAGATCAGCGGTGTGCGCAATGGCGTCAACGGCTCGATCCAGGCGCGGAATGTCGCCCATTCCTTCTGCTCAAGGAAGGTGATCTTCCAGTCACGATACCGGAGCGCGGCAAGGTCGCCATCGTCGGTAAAGTAGAAGATCTCGTTACGTCCGCTTTCCTTGGTTTCTCCGGTCAGCATCGGCAGAAGGTTGTAGCCGTCCAGATGCACGCGGTAATCGCGCCCGCCACCCACTTCGGCGACTGTGATACCTTCCAAAAGGTCTTCCTTGACTGTTTCATTGCCTGCGGCGGCAAGAAATGTCGGCAACCAGTCCATGTGATGCACGATTTCATTGCTGACCGATCCTTCGGCAATCTTTCCGGGCCAGCGCACCATGGCAGGCACACGCCATGCGCCTTCCCACTGGGTGTTCTTTTCACCCCAGAACGGTGTCATGCCGGCGTCAGGCCACGTGTTCATGTGTGGGCCGTTGTCGGTCGAATAGAACACGATCGTGTTGTCGGCGATGCCCAGTTCATCAAGAGTGTCGAGGAAATTGCCGATATCCATGTCATGTTCGATCATGCCAGCGGTGTATTCATCCACCTTTTTGCCAACGATGTCGTCGGCGATTTTCCGGTTTTCGTCGCTGACATGGGTGCGGAAGTGCATCCGTGTGCCCGACCACCAGACAAACCAAGGCTTGCCCTGTTCCTCGTTGCGCTTGATGAAGTCGATGGCTGCGGCTGCTGTTTCGTCATCCACGGTTTCCATCCGCTTTTTGGTCAGCGGTCCGGTGTCTTCAATTGTGCCATCGGATGAGGACTTGATCACTCCGCGCGGACCAAAACGGTCACGGAAGGTCGAGCCATCGGGCATAATCATGTCGCCGGGATAATCTTCGTTCTCGGGCTCTTCCTCGGCGTTCAGGTGGTAGAGGTTGCCCAAGAACTCATCAAACCCGTGGTTCGTCGGAAGGTGTTCATCCTTGTCGCCAAGGTGGTTCTTGCCAAACTGGCCGGTGGCGTAACCTTGCGCCTTGAGAAGGCCGGCAATCGTAGGGTCTTCGATCTGCATGCCCTCGTCAGCGCCGGGCAGGCCGACCTTGGACAGACCGGTGCGGAACACCGACTGGCCCATGATGAACGATGACCGTCCGGCGGTACAGGACTGTTCACCATAATAGTCGGTGAAAAGCATGCCTTCGTTGGCGATTCGATCAATGTTCGGCGTGTTGTATCCCATCATGCCGCGTGTATAGGCCGAGATGTTGGACTGGCCGACGTCATCGCCCCAGATCACAAGGATGTTGGGTTTTTCGTCCTGCGCCCAGGCGGGTGCCGCGATTGCAACGGCGCAGGACAGCACCGCCAATCGTTTTAAGGTTGACCGCATGAACGCGGTTCCGGGTAGGTGATGTCGCATCGCTAAAAGGCCTCTCTGGTTGGTATTGAAATCAAATCACTACATTAAGTTTGATGTCGGTTTCGCAAATGCCACACTGGCAATTTGACCGAATACCTTATTGTTAAACATAATCGGATTTGACAAAATAATCATATGACAGTTTTGGAAAGAAAAAGATCACGACCGGCCAGTCGCAGTGTTCTGGAGGGTTTTTCAAGAAGTGGCTGGCTGGCCGGTCGCTCTGAAAACGCCCGCCGGTTGATCCTGTCCTGCGGACGGGTGCGCCGTTACGAAGAAGGCGAAACCATCTATCACATCGGTGATCCGCCAGAGGGTCTTTACGGATTGATCAAGGGTGGTGTGATCGTAACGATTCCCAATGACGCAGGTACCGATTTTGCGGTGTATCAATCCACCAACGGATTCTGGATCGGTGATCTTGCTCTTTTCGCGGATCAGGTGCGTCTGGTGTCTGTCGTGGCGTCGGAAGACACAGAGGTTCTGTTTCTGCCAAGCCGAAGAATACAGAAGCTGGTTGGCGAACACCCCGAACTGATCCAGGATTTCTATGCGCTAAGCCATGTCAACATGGCTATCGCCCTGCGCCTACTGGCCAACATGGCCATTCTGGACACAAAAAAACGAATGGCGGCGTGGCTGCTGTTTTCAAATGATGGGCTAGGTGGAAACGAAACCTGGATTCCCACGTCGCAGGAACGTCTTGCCGCGATGATTGCCGTGTCGGTTCCCACGGCGCAGAGATTGCTGAAATCGCTTGCCGGGCTGAACCTGGTCGAGATCGGCTATCGCCGTCTGCGCGTCAGGGACCGCGCCGCATTGGTGGAATACTTGCGATCCTGATCCATCGCCGTGACGGGTTCGAATGCTTCTTTGCCCTATCACGCAGGCGCGACAAATAGGGGCGGCCACTGCGCTAGACTTGCCGCGGGTGCCGTGCCAGTCTCTTACAGGTTGTCGCCTATCACGTTGGTCAGATCCTTGATAAAAAGTTGCTTTTCCCAAAATGCGATCTTCCGGTCGGGCCAGCCCGTGTCCCGGATGGTGGCCGGTTTGCTGATTGGTCTTTTGCTGTGCCTTTCAGGTGGGCCGGCATCGGCGCAAACCCCTTTTGTACCTGCCTATATCGGGTCCGAAACCTGCCGCGATTGTCATCTTGACGAGGCGGAACAATGGGACGGGTCACATCATGCGCTGGCGTGGACACCCCCCACCGAAGGCAATGTTCTGGGCGATTTTGATGATGCCGATTTTTATCACAGAGGTGTGCTGACGCGGTTTTCGTTCGACGGCGACAGCTATTTCATCGAATCGGACGGGCCGGATGGTGCGATCACAAAATATCCCCTGGCGGGGGTGGCCGGGATCGCGCCGCTGCAACAATACCTGATCGAAACCGAACCCGGTACGGTGCAATCCTTTGATGTGGTCTGGGATGTGGAAAAGCAGGAATGGTATCACCTGTATCCAGAACAGGATTTGCCGGCGAGCGACGGTTTGCACTGGACCGGACCCTACAAGAACTGGAATGCGCGCTGCGCGGAATGTCATGCGACGGCGTTTGAAAAGAATTACGATCCGATCGCCAGAACCTATTCCAGCACCCAATCTGAAATCGGTGTCGGGTGCGAGGCCTGTCACGGCCCCGGAGAGGCACATCGCGACTGGGCCGTTGCAAATGATACCTATGATCCGGCGCGCTGGGCCAAGGTTGGCGAAACAGGATTCAGCATGGATTTCGATGCCGGGCCCGAGGCCGAAATACAGCAATGTGCCAGTTGCCATGCCCGCCGCGAACCGTTCACGGACGGGAACCCGTTGCCCGGCACGCCGTTCCATGATGCGTATCGCCTTAGCCCGCTGCGCGATGGGTTGTATCATCCGGACGGGCAGATCCTTGAAGAGGTTTATGTTTACGGGTCTTTCCTGCAATCCAAAATGTACGCAAAAGGCGTGGCCTGCACAGATTGCCACAATGCGCATACGGCAGAGCTTAAGGCCGAAGGGAATGCGGTTTGCGCGCAATGCCATTCACCGGCGGCCAACCCGCGTTTTCCGACGCTTGTCGCGGCAGATTATGATGATCCCTCACATCATTTTCACGAACAGGGCAGCGAAGGCGCGCAATGCAAAAGCTGCCACATGATCGAGCGCGATTATATGGGTATAGACGGGCGGCGTGATCACTCTTTCCGTATTCCGCGTCCGGATCTTTCGGTTATCACATTGGCCCCCAATGCCTGCAACGATTGCCATACAAACGAATCGGCGTCCTGGGCGGCGGAAAAGGTTGAAACCTGGTATCCCGACAGCATCAAGCGCGGCCCGCATTTTTCACAGGCGATGGCGCGCGCCCGGTCCGATCCCCGCGGTCAGGTCACGGGGCTGATCGAAATTGTCGAGTATCAGGCCCTGCCCGCAATTGTCCGCGCCACCGCGCTTGAGGTTCTGGCGGCGGTGACGGATCCGCAAATCGCGGCGCGCCTGCAACCTGCGTTGCAAGACCCCGATCCCATGGTTCGCGCCGCGGCCATTCCGGTGCAGCGGGGTGCGCCCGAAACCGAACGGCCCGGCCTGTTCATGAATATGCTGGAAGATCCCGTGAAACTGGTGCGGATGGCCGCAGCACGCGAGTTTTTGAACCTGAACATCGTGCGCATGCCGGAACGCGTGACGGAAAGTCTGGGACAGGCGATGGGGGAATGGCAGCAGACATTGCAGGCCAAGGCGGATTTTCCTGAAACCCAACTGGTTTTGGCTGGGATCGGTCTGACCACACGGCGTATGGATTCGGCGCTTTCGGCCTTTGGCGAAGCGGTGCGCATGGACCCGCAGATGGTGCAGGCGTGGATGATGATGGTCCGGATACATGCGGCCCTTGGAAATATCGACGCTGCAATTGAAACGGCGGATGCGGCATTGGCTGCCAACCCCGACAACATAGATCTGAGCCTGATGCGGGCAGAGCTGGCGCAGTAGACGCGCGCGAAAGCCTTATAGTTCCTTGCCCGCTTTTCGTTCCTGAAAGCGCATGAACGCGTTCGCGCCCAGATAGGCCAGCGGCTTTGGCGGCAAACGCGTTGGCTGGTCCGCCTTTGCTGCGGCATCAAGTTGCGCCGACTTGTGGCCGGTGGCCAGTTCTGCCGCCAGCAATCCGGCCAAAGTGCCTTTGGCGGTGCCCAGCCCGTTCTGGCAGCAGGCTGAAAACAGGCCGGGTTCCAGTTCGCCAATCACCTGAACGTTGTTGCGGCTGATGCACAAACGCCCGCCCCAGCGGTATTCCATTTCGACATCGGACAGCATCGGAAACCGCGCGCGAAAGGCACGATCATGTGTATGGCCGACATCGGTGATCCGCCTGTCTGGCACCGTCATGGACGGATCATAGGTAAACCGGTTGCGGATCACGATCCTGTCGCCGCCTGTGCCGGAAATCCTGCGCACTGTCGTGCCCATCGGATCGGCAGGCGTGACCCCCCATACCGGATCGCCACCCAAACGGACAATCTGTTCGGGTGTCATCGCCTTGGTCATTGAGGCATATGTAAAGACGTGCATCAGCCGGTTCCGATAGAATCCGAAACTGTTCAGATGCCCGTTCACTGCCAGAATGACGTTGGGTGCCGTGACCGTGCCCTTGGGTGTGGTGGCGACCCAACCGGACGGTCTGGCCAGTTCCACGACCGGGCTGTTTTCGTAAATTGAAACCCGGTTTGAACGCAGCCCCTTTGCAACAC
The DNA here is from genome assembly GCF_003352045.1 of Sulfitobacter sp. JL08. Classification (NCBI taxonomy): domain Bacteria; kingdom Pseudomonadati; phylum Pseudomonadota; class Alphaproteobacteria; order Rhodobacterales; family Roseobacteraceae; genus Sulfitobacter; species Sulfitobacter sp. JL08. The sequence continues at coordinate 3,821,248 of NZ_CP025815.1, read as the reverse complement.
CCCGCACAAACATAGCCGGCTGGATCATCGCGGAATGCGGGGTGAACAACCCGCTTTGGTAATAATCCGTTCCTGTCATGGCCTGCATCTGCGCGGCGCTGCGCAATTCGTGCGCTTCGCCCATGCTGGTCAGGTGGCGGGCATAATCCAGATTGTGCCGATGCCCCGCATCTGTTGCCGCTGCATTGATCTTGCCGCATTGCACAAAAGCTTCTTGCGACAGGTCGAAATCGCGGGCCATCTCTGCGGCAAAGGCAATGGCATGACGGTTGGCAATGGTCTGGGCGCGGTCGGCGTCGAGTGCGCCGCCATAATCGCTGGAGGACAGATCATGTGGCAGATCGATCATGAAACCAGAATTGCGCCCCGCCGGGCCTTCGCCGATGCGCGTCGCGTCCAGAATGATGATGGTGTCTTTCGGGCGCAACTGGGTCAGCCGCCGCGCCGCCGCCAATCCGGCAAAACCGGCACCGATGATCAGCCACTCAGCGGTTTGCGCCCCGACTTGTTCCTCTACGGGCGGCGGTGCAGGCAATAGCCTGTTCCATGCAGCAGGGCCTGGATCAACGGGAAGCGCGCGCACCTTCATGGCGGATCAATAGCTTTGATTAAGGGCGTCAGCGGCAGGGATTTCGCGCTCTCGCCGAGCGATGTAATCCAGCAATGCCTCGTTGACAGCGGGATCCAGTCTTGGTTCCTCGTATTCCTTTAACATGGTGCGGGCATGGGCGTTTGCCCTTGCGTTGATGTCGTGAGACCCTTCTGCCTGCCATTGTTCGATTGAATTGTTGTCAAACAATTCGGGCATGAAAAACGCGCGTTGAAAATTTTCCAGCGTGTGGGGATGGCCCAGATAATGCCCGCCCGGTCCGACATCACGCACTGCGCGCAAGGCTTCGTCAAAATCATCCCAGCGGATGCCCTGGGCCATGCGGTAGCCCATCGCGCATTGTTCGGCATCAACCACAAATTTGGCCATCGAACAGTGCATTCCGGCCTCGTTCCAGCCGGCAGAGTGCCAGATGTAATTGGCCCCTGCCATCAGCACGGCCATCAGGGTTGTCGCGCTTTCATATCCGGCTTGGGCGTCGAATGTCTTGGCCCCGCCCAATGTGTTCGACGTGCGCCACGGAACGCCATAATACCGCGCCATCTGGCCGATCATGAAATTCATCAGGCTGATTTCCGGGGTGCCCGCCATCGGTGCGCCCGATTTCATGCTGACCGTGCTGAGGTAATGGCCATAGATCGCAGGCGCGCCCTTGCGGATGACCTGCGTATAGGCCAGCGCGCTTAGCGCTTCGGCATTCAACTGCGCGACGGTGGGGGCTACGGATGCGGGCGTGTTTGCCCCGCCCAACACGAAAGGCGAACACAGAACCGGCTGATTGCGGCGGCTGAACGCCCGCATGGCGCCCAGCATGGTTTCATCCCAGACAAGCGGGGAATTTCCGTTGCAATTGCCGGTGACAACTGGATGCATTTCCAGAAACTCCTCACCGAACAGGATGGCGCACATATCCAGCACATCTTCGGCGTTCTTGGGGCTGGTGGTCATACCCATGAACGTCTTGTCGGAATGTTTCATCGACGAATAGGTGATGCGCAGATGGCGCTGGCTGATCGGATGATCGTAGGGTTCCACAATGTGATGCGCAGATGAATGCAGCGCCGGCAGCATGTGGCTAAGCTTGTGAAAATTGGCCAGATCATCCAGTGTCGGATTGCGCCTGACGTTATCAAGATCGCGCAGATAGGGCGCACCCGTCATCGGTACAAAAATGCTGTGGTTCTTGCCGAAGGGCAGATTATGCGCCGGATTGCGCGCGTGGTAGGTAAAGCTTTCCGGGATCGTCGAAATCAGATCGCGCACCAGAGCACGATCCAGATGCACCCTGTCACCATCGCGGACATCGGCCCCTGCCTTGCGCCAGTCCGCAATCGCAACGGGATCGCGGAACACCACGCCAACCTCTTCCAGAATATCCATCGAAGCCGCATCGATACGCGCGATCTGTTCGGCGTCCATCGGTTCTGTCAGGGGCAAACCGCGTTCAAGCGCGGGCAGCATCGCCACATCGCGTTGCTGGCGGGTGGCCTTGCGCGCGCCACGTCCGCGCCGGATCGTACCTACAGCATCCACGCTCATGATTTTGTCTCCAGACGTGCGTTGATCGCATCAAGTGCTTGTTTCAATGTGTCATGGCACCCGCCGTCGCGCAGTGCGGTCGTCATTTGCAGACTGATGGTTCCATCGGTGGCCAGTGCATCGCGTTCGCGCGACAGTTGACCTGCATCTGATGGTGGCAGCGCGGCCAGAAAACCGCGGATCAGCTGAGTTGTGTAAAGCGCCGCGGCGTCCTGATCGCCGGTGGCATCGCCCAACCATCCTGCGCCGGTCGACATCAGGTCAAGCAGGCCGGGCAGCAGCGTGCAGATCGCGAAGTGCTGGTTCAGCGCGCTTTCCGAGGCCAGCTCGATCACCGGATTTTCCGGTGAAAACAAGTGTTCCAGCAGAGTTTTGGACGGGTACGCAGGCAGGGGGCAGCCCCCGGCTTCCAGAAATCCGAACGGGATGGTCAGGCTGAAATCAGCGGCAGGCGAACAAAGGGATTGAAGACGTTCCAGCGCAACGCCTGCCATTACCGAAATGATCTGCTGGTCCTGTCTGAAATTCAATGCGGTCAGTATGTCTTCGGCCAGATGGGGCCGTACGCAAAGAAACACGATGTCAGAGGCATCCACCACGCTTTGATTGTCCGCAATCCTGACCCCGTGGCTTTTGTTCAGGTCCGCCGCGACATCCGCGTTGCGATCTGACACTGAAATCACATGCCCGTGGTCCGACAGGAACCGCACCATCGGGGCCGCGATGTGGCCGGTACCGATAAAGCCGATGGCGCTCATCCCACGTTGTCCCCGTCTGACGGGTCGGTCAGATCGATCCAGATGGTTTTCAGTTCGGTGTACTGGTCGTGAGCGTGAACGCCATTGTCCCGCCCGCCAAAGCCGGATTGCTTGTACCCGCCAAAAGGCGTTGCTGCATCGCCTTCTCCGTAACAGTTCACGGTTACGGTTCCGGCGCGGATGTCTCGGGCCACCCTGATCGCCTGACGCGCGCTGGCCGTGAACAGCGAAGCCGCCAGCCCGTATTCGGTATCATTGGCAATTGCGACGGCTTCATCGGTGCTTGAAACTTCGATCACAGCCAGAACGGGGCCAAAGATTTCTTCGCGCGTCCGTTTGTCGGATTTGGGTACTTCATAAACAACGGGCTGAACATATGGCCCCTTGCCAGCATCCGATTTGTCCATATAGCTTCGCACTTTCGCGCAGTGTTCCGCATCAACCAGCGCGCCCAGATGGTTGGCGGGGTCCAGCGGATCGCCGGTTTTCCAATCCCGCATGCGCGCCTTGATCCGGTCCATCAGTGCGGATTTCACATTCTTGTGGACAATCAGGCGCGAGGCGGCGGAACAGTTTTCACCCATGTTCCAGAACGCGGCATTCACCACATGCTGCGCCACATGATCAAGGTTTTCGGCATCTGCCAGCACGATAGCGGGGTTTTTGCCACCGCATTCCAGAACCACCTTTTTCAGATTGCTGTCGGCCGAATACCGCAAAAACCGCCGTCCGGTTTCTGTTGATCCGGTAAAGCTGACCATATCCACCCCGCCGTGCCGCCCCAGCGGTTCACCCACAGACGGCCCGTCCCCGGGCAAAACCTGCAAGACACCGTTCGGCACACCGGCTTCGTAGGCCAGTTCGGCCAGCCGCAGCGCGGTCAGGGTGGTCTGTTCCGCGGGTTTCACGATCACCGAATTCCCGGCGGCCAGTGCGGGCCCGATTTTCCATGCCATCATCAAAAGCGGGAAATTCCATGGCAGTATGGCGGCTACAACGCCAACGGGTTCGCGCACGATCAGGGAAATCGCATCGTCGCCGGACGGCCCCGTCTGGTCATAGATCTTGTCGATCGCTTCGGCGTGCCATTTGATGCAGTTGATGGTTTCGGGCAGATCGATCGATTCGCAATCGCGGATCGGTTTGCCACTGTCGAGGCTTTCCATCACGGCCAGTTCGCGCCGGTTTCGGGTGATCAGTTTGCACAGACGGATCAGTGTGTCTTTTCGTTCGGACGGGTGGATTTTGGCCCAACGCCCCTGATCGAACGCATCGCGTGCCTTTGATACGGAAAGATCAACATCTGCGGCGTTCGCGGTGCTGATCTGTGCCAGTTCCGCGCCTGTCGCCGGGTTGATTGTCGCCATCATCGGCCCCGCGCCCTTGTGGAATTTGCCGTCGATAAACGGCGCGCGCGGCAGGGTCAGAGAACCTGCGATGGCTTGGTATTCTGCGTGGGTCAGCAAATCGGTCATTATGACTCTCCCGTGATCTGGGAAATGGTTGTGTTCATGGTGCGAATGACCTCGGCCAGTTCGCGTTTGTCATCTTTGTTCAGCGGTTGCAGCGGTTTGCGCGGCGGTCCGGCATCTATGCCACGCAGGGTCAGCCCGTTTTTGATGCACTGGATGAACTTGCCGCCCTGTTCCAGCACCCGCATCAGCGGTAGCATGGCTGACATGATCGCGCGCCCCTTGGTAAAATCACCCTCGACGGCGCAGGCACGATAAAGCGCGATATGTGCCTCGGGGGCGAAATTTGATCCGGCGCAAACCCAGCTGCGTGCGCCCCAGGCGAAAAACTCCAGTGCCTGATCATCCATGCCGCAGGACAATGCGATATGCGGATAATCCCGCGCCAGCATGTGCAGGCGGTTGATGTCACCGCTGCTTTCCTTGATCGCGCAAAAATTGGGGGACCGTCCCAGCCGGTTCAGCGTGTCTTCATCCATGTTGACAGACATGCGGCCGGGATAATTGTAAAGCATCACAGGCAGGTTGGCCGCCCGGTCAATTGCAAGCGCATGAAGGGCAATCTCACGCCCTGTCGGGTACGCGTAAGGGGGCGTGGCAACCAGAATGGCATTCGCCTTGTGGGCCTTTGCCGCCAGCGCAAATTCTATGCTGTCTTCGGTGCGGATGGCGCCGGTGCCGATGATGACAGGAACCCGCCCCTTGATCAGATCAGTGGCGCGTTTCATCATCCAGACACGTTCTTCGCCGGTTTGCGCATAATATTCGCCGGTTGTACCCGCCACGATGATGCCGTTCACACCGGCCCCGATCAGGTGTTCTACGGTATCGGCCAGCGCATCTTCGTTGACGGTGAAATCATCATGATAAGGTGTGATCAGGGGGGTGTAGATGCCTTCAAACTGCATTGCGGCGCTCCTTGAGGGAAATCACATCCAGTGGCAAAGGGTCGGGGGTGACGAAACGTTCCAGGCGATCTTTTGACAGATCCCAGTGTTGCAATGTCAGGTCGATGGCCAGCGCGGGTTCACGCGCTTCGATTGCGGAAATCATCGCGTCATGCTGATCGCTGGCCTTCTTTACCAAAGCCTGTTCCGTGTCTGATTCCGGGCGATAGAATGTCTGGCTTAGACGGGTATGATCGACCAGCATCCGGCTTAGACTGGCCACGAGATACGGGTTATGGGCCATTTCGCCGATGATGGCGTGAAAGCGGTGGTTCAACATCGCAGCTTGCGCGGCGTTTGCATTTTTTGTTGCTGTCGCAAACTGGGTCTGGGTTTTCTTCAGGTCTTCGATCTGAACGGGTTGGCGGTTTTCGGCGGCCAGACGGGCAATGTTGGCATAGATCAGCGGCGCCGTCTGAAAGAACGTGCGCATTGTGTTCAGGTCCATCGATGCCACCTTGGCGCCGCGGTTTTCGGCCAGTTCAAGATACCCGTCACCGGCAAGACGCTGCACTATCTCGCGCAGGGGCGTGCGCGAAATTCCGTAGTGATCAGCAAGAGTGACTTCGTCCAGATCAGAGCCGGGGCCCAAATCCAGTGTCAGGATTCTAAGCTTCAGATCGTTGAGACAATCCAGTTTTCGGGATTTCGACAAGGGTCAGTTCCTGATTCTACAAATTGTGGACATATTGTATACATTTTAATAGGGCGTGACCTGTGACCGAGTCAAGCCATTCCTGCGGCCTGATATCGGTTCAGGTTTCAGCGATGTCGATTGTGATGACCTTGCCGGGATTCATGATCCCGTTCGGGTCCAGCGCAGATTTTATCATCCGCATGATCTGGAGTTTTCCTGCATCGCCGTAGCGGCCCAGATCAGACCGTTTGTCTGTTCCGATGCCGTGTTCTGCGGAAAAGGATGCGCCCGAAGCGGCAAGACCCTGATAAACGATCTCTGAAATAGCATCGTGCAGTTCGCCGATTTCGTCAGTGCCCGAGATTGTCAGATGCAGGTTGCCATCGCCCAGATGCCCCATCACAAATGTTCGGATCGAGGGGTGCAACTTTTGCAGCGCGTCTTTTGTGCGCGTGACATAGCCGTCAAGCATGCTGTGGGGCAGTGAAACATCATACCAGAAGTTATGCGAAAACATCTTTTCCAATGCCCAGCTGTCTTCGCGCACCATCCAGATGTTGTTTCGTTCCCGTTCGTTCTGGGCCACGATCACGTCTTCACATCCGGCGGTTTCCAGTTGCTCGGCCAGAGGATCCAAAAACGCATCAACAGACCCGTTCAACGGATCCATTTCAAAGGCAACATGCACAGAGCGATCCGGGGCAGGTAAAACGGCTTGCAGGTTCAGTGCTTTGGCCGTTTCAACCGCATAATCGCGCCACATGATCTCGGCCCGCAACAGCCGGGCAGATGGCATGGCGTTCAGGGCGTGAAACATGTTCAGCGCGGTTATCGTGTCGGAAAATGACGCGATAAAGGTGCAGCAAATGCCGGGCGCTGGTGCCAGCCGCAAAACGGCGCGGGTGATGAAGCCCAATGTGCCTTCGGATCCGATAAATACCTGTTTTATATCGATGCCTTCATTGGCCTTGGTGACCCTTTTCAGGTCGGACATGATGATGCCGGTCGCCGAAACCGCCTCAAGCCCGAGAACACGGTTGCGCATGATGCCGTTGCGAAATGCCTCGCCCCCGCCAGCATTGGTGGCGATCATGCCGCCGATGGTTGCCGTATCACGCGCGCCGATGTCAATGCCGGCGCACAATCCGTGTTTACGCGCTGCATGATCAAGCGCTGCCAACGTGGTGCCCGCTGTAACCAGCGCAAGCCGGTTCACCGGATCTATTTCAATCTCCGTCGGCAGTCTTGCGCTGCTGATAATTATCTGTCCCGCATTTGAAACAGCGCCACCTGCAAGACCCGTCAATCCGCCCTGGGGCACGGCGGAAACCCCGAACCGGTTACACAGCTTCAAGACATCGGCAACCTGTTCCGTTGATTGCGGGCGCACGGCGCATGTCGCGCCAAGATTTTCAGGGTGAAATCCGAAATCCTGACCGGCAAGAGCGTTGCCGGTCAGAATGGCGCCGGACCCGCAAATCTGTTCAAGCGCGTTTACGAAAAGCGGATCAAGCATCGGCGGTTTTCCCCAAATCCCATCGGGTCATAACCGCATGGTTTGATCTTTTGGGCAAGCACCGGAAACAGACGCCACAACAGTCTCGCGACACGCCCGTTCTAGTGTTGGTGCGGTTCTTCGTCCAGCGATCCGTGAATGGCAAACTGGTCCAGACCGGCCTCTTGCGGCTCGATCATACGAAAGGCCTCTTTCACACCGGCCTCGGTCAACTCGCGGCTTAGCATCAGCAGCGTGTTGGGGGCCTGTCCGTCGCAAAGTTCCGCCATTTGGGTCAGCTCAGCCAATGCAACACCGCGCGCGGCTTCAACGGATGGTGCGCCGTAATGGCTGACGAAATGGGCGGCCAGCATATCTATCAGTACCTCGAATTCGGAAGGTTCGATCTTGGTGATTGCAACAACAGATACCCTTCCGAAGGTTTCCAGCCCAAGCCAGCCATTGGCAAAAGCCTGTTTGGCCTTGCCCGTCAGATCACCCTCGGACCAGTTCGAGAATTCGAAACCGCCCGAAATGCACCATTCGCCCGTGCGGGCCGGAGTGTGAAAGATGTTCATATCGCTTTCATCGAAATGGATTGCGCGGGCCAGATATGCGGGGGCACCGTCTGTCATTGTGAAGCCTCCAGAACGCGGGTCAGGGGGATAAGATGGTTCGTGTCACCGCTACGAAGCAGCATCCCGAACTTTTCGTCAACGCCCAGGAATGTGCCGCTTTGATCGGCAAAGGCCACGTTTTCGCCGATATCGCTGGACAGGCCGCGCCATTCATTGTGAACGACGGCGGTTCCTTCGTCTGTCCAGCGGCTGATCCAGACCAACGTGTGCCGGGCCCAGCTTTCCAGAAGCTGAACAGCATCCACATCGGCGCATCCTTCGGCGTAAAGGGCCGTTTGATCCGGAGTGTGGCCGGTATCGTCTGACGCGGGCCAAAGCGGAACCTCAAGTCCGACGATCAACCAGTCGGGAACCTGTTCGGGGTCATTGGTTGATGCGACAGCCCGCAACCTGCCACAGGATGCCCCGTTCACCTGAATGCCGCCCTTCCAGTCGAGATGAACGGCAACCTCTGGCGGGGCCAGTGCGCCCAAAGCATTCTGGAAGCCGACACCACAGGCCGGCAGCATGGCCATTGCATCAGCCAGTGGCACTTCTGGCACCAGTACGATTGCGGCCCGCAACTCTGTTGCCCCGAGGTTGTAAACGATCAAACCCGCGTCACACCCTATGGCGGCCTGTGCCTGTGCCGTATCAAAGGGATCGGTGTCACCGGAAACGGCAAAGCCGCTAAGCAATGGGGGAAAGGTGGGCGTGGTCATGCGTTGCCATCCGCAATAAGGGCCCGCGCGACTTTGCGAAAGGCCTGTGCCTGCGCGCTGTCCGGTTTGGACACCACAATCGGTGCGCCGCCGTCGGCTGCCAGACGGATATCCAGATGCAACGGAATTTCCGCCATCAGAGGTACACCGATCTTGGCGGCTTCGCTGACAACGCCACCATGGCCGAAAATATGTTCTTCGTGGCCACAGGCCGAACAGATATGCGTGCTCATGTTTTCGATCATTCCCAGAATGGGTGTGCCCAGCTGGTTGAACATGTCGATGCCTTTTCGGGCATCGATCAATGCAACATCCTGCGGGGTCGATACAATGATCGCGCCGTTCAGCTGGGCCTTTTGTGCCAGTGTCATCTGTACGTCACCGGTACCGGGTGGAAGATCAACCAACAATACATCCAACGCGCCCCATTGGACCTGCGACAGCATTTGCTGAAGCGCGCCCATCAACATCGGCCCACGCCACACGACCGCCTGATCTTCGTTCGCCATCAATCCCAGCGACATCATCGTGACGCCATGATTGCGCATCGGCAGGATCGTCTTCCCATCGGGCGAAGCCGGGCGCCCGGACACACCCAGCATACGCGGCTGGGAGGGGCCGTAAACATCGGCATCCAGCAATCCCACGCGACGGCCTTCGGCGGCGAGGGCACAGGCAAGATTTGCCGAAACTGTAGATTTTCCAACACCACCCTTGCCCGAGGCGATGGCAACAATCCGGTCGATGCCGGGAATTTTCTGGGGGCCTTTTGCTTCGGCAGGGCGCGACGGTTTCAGATCCGGTGGCGGCGCGCTTGTGGTATGGGCCGTCATGATCGCAGAGACGCTGGCGATGCCCGGCATCGCCTTCAGTGCCGCCTCGGCTTGGGCGCGCACGGGTTCCATTTTCGCGGCCAGAGACGGGGCCACTTCAAACACAAACCGTACCGCTCCTTCGTCGACTGACAGGGCGCGCACAAGGCCGGCGGCCATGATATCCTGATCCGAAAGCGGATCCTTGATGGTTTTCAGTACTGAAAGTACATCGTCGCGCGTTACGGACACTTCAGTTATCCTGACCTGTGATTTTTCCTGTCACGACATGCTCCAGATCGAGGCCCGGAATTGTCAAAACCACCTTGGCCTCGAAACTCTGGCCGCCGGTGGATTTTCCGCGCATCGCTTCTTCTATGGCCTGTTGCGATGTCACGCCAACCTGCTTGAGGAATTTGCGCATCGACATATTGAAATCTTCGCTCATAAGCTTGTGCTCCTTTGATCTGGATGTCCGAAATGTTGACCCGCGGCGTTATGTGCCGCTAGGCTTCTGGCCTGCGGTTCAGGCAAAAAGAGGTTCGTATGCGTATTTTGTGGTGCACATTTGGCATTTGGCTGTCGATGGTCAACCTTGCACATGCGGATGACAAGACTTTCCGCCTTCTGGTTCCCGATACGCTGGAAAAGACCGGCCTGCCTGATCACCTGTTGCCTCGGTTTTCCCTTAAAACATCGGTCAAGGTGTCGCGCGTTACATCGGGTGAACCGGCCGAGCTTGAGTTGAATACCGACAATCGCGGAACGGCCGTTTTCGAGGGTCCGGCCGCAACTTGGTATCTGGATGTTGTGCAAAGCACACCTGCGGCAGACCGGTTCGTTGAATGGCTTGTTTCGGATGCTGGCGGACGGGCCATAACGGGGTATCAGCCGGACGATGGCGCGATGTTCACATTGCCGGTCGTCGCCGAAGTCGAAGATGCGCCGGTGATCCGCGACGGTGATGCCGTCGCGGGCGAACGTTTGTCGCTGGTGCATTGCGGGCGATGCCACGTTGTGAACGAAAAGAACCGCATGAAAGCCATCGGATCGACCCCGTCTTTTGCCCTGATCCGGGCGCTGGACAACTGGGAATTCCGGTTCGAGGCTTTTTACGCGCTGAAACCGCACCCGGCCTTTACGCAGGTTGATGGGATCACACAGCCTTTTGATCCGGCCCGCCCGTCGCCGATCGAGCCGATGCGGATGAGCGGGCAGGATCTGGACGCGATCCTTGCCTATGTCGTCACCATCGAACCGGCCGATTTGGGCGCGCCGCTGCAAACTCAGTGATCCTTGCGCTTTAAGAAATAATCGTCGCTGGTGCGTACTTTCGGGCGTTCTCCGGCGGCAAACGGGTTGTCATCGGAATGGTACTGCGCCTGAATGCGGCAATTGTCGCACATCTGGATCATTCTGGCGGCTTTTGGGTTGGAAAACATCGCGTGCTTCCCGGCAAGCTTTTCGGTGATCCTTTCGACCGTCGATTTCACGCCAAACAGGCTGCCGCATTCGATACAGGCAAACGGTTCTTCCTCGTTCAGGATAACCTGCGTGAATGCCGCGTCTGTCAGGTTGAACCGGGGTTCAAGGGTGATCGCCTGTTCCGGGCAGATGTTGCTGCACAGACCGCATTGCAGACAGGCATCTTCCTGAAAGCGCAACTGGGGTTTGTCGGGATTTTCCGCCAATGCGCCCGACGGGCAAAGCGACACACAGGACAAACACAAGGTACAGGCATCCGTGTCCACCAGAACGGCACCATAAGGGGCGGTTTCGGGCAGGGGCACAATCGTCGCATCCGGGGCCAGCGCCTTGGCGGCGGTGCGGGCCACCTGACGGCGCGTGCCCATGGGCAGGATCGGATCATGTGCGATATCGGCAGGGCCCGCATCAAAAAGCGAATCTGAAAGGGCATCAGGGTCGCTCACATCCAGAAGGCTGACCTTGGTGCCCGCGATCGCATTTGCCAGTTCCGTTTCGCGGGCCAGTGTTTCGCGATCAGACCGCGGCGACAGCAGTACAGAAACAGAGGAAAACCCGCTGCCCAGCGCAGCCAGCATTTCGGCATGCCCGAAACCGGCAAGTGCAGTCACTTCCAACGGGATAACGTCGGCAGGCAGGCCACGACCGTGGCGGGCGGACAGCGATATCATCTGATCGCCGTGCCCGTCATCGTGCACCAGAAGGCGCGGCACTGATCCGGCCTCTTTTCTGTAGGTTGATGCCAGAACCTGAACCCGCCGGAATACCGTATCAACCGTCGGGGCATCATATGAAATCGCACCGGACGGACACAGGGCCGAACAGGCACCGCATCCAGCGCAGATCATGGGGTCGATCGCAACATGTTCGCCGGCCGAAGTGATGGCGCCGGTGGGGCATGCATTCAGACAATTCGAACATGCCGGTTTTTCGGCACGTGAATGGGCGCACAAGGACGGCTCGAGGCGGACATACAGCGGTTTTTCGAATGTCCCGACCATTTGGGACGCCTGCAAGATCACGTCTGCGACGGCCGGGCTGTATGACGGATCGGCGCGCAGGTATCCTTCGCGCTTTTCAGGTGCGGGAAACAGCGGCGGGTTTCCAGAAAGATCAATAATGACATCACATTGCGAAGATGCACCCGACTTGGGCGGTGAAAACACGGCGGCGCCACGTCCGCCCGGTTCGATTTCCTGCAAGGCATCAAACGTCAGGTCAAACCCGCCCAGTGCGCCGCGTGCCATTTCAATGCGTCCGCGCACGATATCAAAACCGGTTTCCCTTTCCGGCGCGGTTTCGTCGGTCAAAAGAACGGTCAAGCTCAGGATATCCTTGAGCTTGCGCGCCGCCTCAAGCGCGACCGCGCCGGGCCCGATGATCAGGCATATACCTTCGGATACCACGTCAAGCGATTTGCCTTCGGCGACGGGCAACAGCGCCTCGGCGGCCAGAGCGGCCATTTTGGGTAGTTTATCGGCGGTATCGGCAGACCATCCCGCACGGTCCCGCAGGTCGACAAAACCGGGAATGTCGGCCTCCAGATCGTGGGCCAGTTCTTCGAATCGCGACCGTTCCTGCTGGCATGCGATTATGGCATCGCCAGACTCGATTGCCTTGGCGGCCAGATCAATCTGCGTGGTGCAAAGCGCTGTGTGCAGTCGGGAACACGACAATCCCGTTGCGTTCGACAACCCATCGGCATCGATGGACTGACTTCCCAAACAATCACATATTATCAGGTGTTTAGGCATCTTTTTTTGCGCTTTCATTTTCTGGAAAACCGGTTCGATTTCAGGCGGCTGCGCGCAAGTGTAGCCACGGATTCGATCCGCCGTAAACCGGAAAACTTGATTCGGGTTCGCGCTATCCGGTTGATGGAACGGCGTGCCACATACCGAATCATTCGGTGCGATCTGATCATGGCAGAAAATCGCGCCGATCCGCCCGAGGGACATTTCGTCCATGTTGGGGGTCGATGGTCGTGGTGACGCCCCATTTTGTCCGTTTGCGCATTTTGATGTAAAAATCTGCCAAAAGTTCTTTGCGTCGCGGCAGAGTTGGTCCAGCATACGATAGAATACAGCAGATCATGCCTTTGGGAGGAGCCTTGATCCACAATCCAAACCAGTATCAGACAATGCCGCTGGGCGTTGTTCTGAGGCGGACGCCGGGTGTGACCCGGTGGGCCAAGTGGTGTTGGAAAGCGGTTGCTGTTTTGCCGGGGGCGTCGGAAGCTCGATGGAAGCTGCTGCGCGAAGAAGACGGCGTTCAGGAATACCACATCGCGACCCCCTATCTGGAATTGCACGGTGCCGACAGCGAGGCGTATCTGACGGGATTGTCCGACAGTGTTCCGGCAATCTACGTCGTGTTGCGCAAGACGATGTCTGCGGAGCATCCCTACGATGTTTTGCTGGCCACCGCGTCGCCCTACGAGGCGCAGGATTACGCGGACAATGGCGAAGATCTGGTGGAAAAGGTGCCGATGCCGGGTGGCCTGATCGCGTGGATCCGCGATTTCGCCGTGAAGCACCACGAGCACGAGGCGTTCATAAAGCGCCGCCGCGACAAACACCGGACCGATCGGGTGCAGGATGGCGTTGGCGATGCACGGATTTCGCAGATGAGCGATGTTTATCGCGCCCCGAGCAAACGTTCTGACAAGGAGCAGGTGCATTGACTGGTCGCACAGGTTCATCCGGGTTCTGGTCGGACCGCAAGGCGCGCGTTCAGGCCGAGGCGCTGGCGGAAGAGCAAGAGACGCTGGCGCGCACTGCCGCGGAAGAACAGGCGGTGCAAGAGGCCAAGAGTGATGAAGAACTGCTGGAAGAGTTCGGGTTGCCGGACCCCGATAGCCTGAAGCTGGGTGATGATGTCCGGGGTTTTATGTCAAAGGCGGTGCCGGATCGCCTGCGCCGTCGTGCCCTGCGCCAGTTGTGGAAGCTGAACCCGGTGCTGGCCAATGTTGATGGGCTTGTGGATTACGGTCAGGATTTTACCGATAGTGCGATGGTCGTCGAAAACCTGCAAACGGCCTATCAGGTTGGCAAGGGCATGCTAAGCCATGTTCAGGAAATGGCGCGTCAGGCCGAAGAGAAACTGGCAAAGGCCGAGATGGCAGAAGCCGTTTCCGAAGAACCCGAGCTTGAGGGCGAACCGCAGGGCGCGCCCGACCAGGATATGGCCCTGCAAGAGCAAGACGCGCAGGTCACAACCGCCGAACAATCAAAAGATCCCGAACCGTTAGCGCAAGACGACCTGTCTGATCACATCGAAGCGCCCCGCCGCCGGATGCGGTTTCAATATTCAAAACCAAACGGATCGGAGGCCGCAGCATGAGTGCTTTGGCAGATACCACGTCAGTCAGTGCAGAAGACCGGTTGCGCGCGGACCTGTACAATTTTCTGGGGCTGTTGCTGTCGGGGCCGCCCGATCAAACCCTGCTGGATCAATGTGCCGGCCTGTCAGGCGACGACAGCGCGATGGGGGAAGCCATTTCAACACTGGCGCGCGTCGCAAAAGTGACCAAGCCCAACGCGGTGCTTTCAGAATTCAATGCCCTGTTCATCGGTTTGGGGCGCGGTGAACTGCTGCCCTATGCAAGCTATTACCTGACGGGCTTTCTGAATGAAAAACCGCTGGCAACATTGCGCAAGGATATGGCGGCACGCGGTGTCACGCGCGCCCAGAACGTGTTCGAGCCGGAGGACAACATCGCATCGCTGATGGAGATGATGGGCGGACTGATCGTTGGCCGGTTCGGCCGATCGGCGGACCTTGCCGACCAAAAGCTGTTCTTCAACAAACATATCGGCCCTTGGGCCACACATTTCTTTTCGGATTTGGAAGCCGCGCAAGCGTCGGTGTTCTATGCGTCTGTCGGCTCGGTCGGCAAACAGTTCATGGATATCGAACGCGAGGCGTTCCGGATGATTGCGGGATAAATCCCGCGCAGACCGGCGGGGGGCCCCGCCACAACACAGAAGGGGAGAATTCCCATGAAAAAGGAAAAAGCCGACGGCACCAGCCGCCGCGATTTTCTGAAACTGGCTGGCACAGCCGCACCGGCAGCCGTTGCTGCGGTTGCCGTCAGCGGATCGGATGCACAAGCGCAGCCGGTCGATCTTTCATCTGACAAGATGCAGGACACTGCGCATACCCGCGCCTATCTCGACAGCGCCCGGTTCTGATCGGACGTCCTTAATATCCGCTGACGACTGGTTGCGTGAGGCCCGACTGTCAGAGGAGTTCCTTATGGAGGAAAAACTATGCTTAGGAAAAAGACCAACGGGGTTGCGCGACGCTCCCAGCGGACAAGTATCCTGTCGACGATGTCTGAAACATCGGTTGACCGCCGTGCGTTTTTGCGCGGTTCGGGATTGGCCATTGGTGGCCTGACCGCAATTGCCGCAACGGGCGGCACAGTGACGGCAGCGAATGCGCAGTCTGCCGCAAACACAGCAGTTGAAACTGTCAAAACGGTTTGTACCCACTGTTCGGTCGGTTGCACGGTTGTAGCCGAAGTCGACAATGGTGTCTGGACGGGTCAGGAACCCGGCTGGGACAGCCCTTTCAATCTGGGGGCGCATTGCGCCAAGGGGGCCGCGGTTCGCGAGCACGCCCATGGTGAACGCCGCCTGAAATATCCCATGAAGCGCGAAGGCGGTGAATGGAAACGCATCAGCTGGGAACAGGCGATCGACGAGATCGGCGACGGCATGATGAACATCCGCGAAGAAAGCGGTCCGGATTCAGTGTACTGGCTGGGATCGGCCAAGCATAACAACGAACAGGCCTACCTGTTCCGCAAATTCGCCGGCTACTGGGGCACGAACAACGTGGACCACCAAGCGCGGATTTGTCACTCGACCACGGTTGCGGGTGTTGCAAACACATGGGGCTACGGCGCCATGACCAACAGCTACAACGACATGCACAATTCCAAGGCGATTTTCATCATTGGCGGAAACCCGGCCGAGGCGCATCCCGTGTCTCTGCTGCATATCCTGAAAGCCAAGGAACAGAACAACGCGCCTTTGATCGTGTGCGACCCGCGGTTTACCCGCACGGCGGCCCACGCTGATGAATACGTGCGGTTCCGCCCAGGTACAGACGTTGCGCTGGTCTGGGGTATTCTGTGGCATATCTTTGAGAATGGCTGGGAAGACAAAGAATTCATCCGCACCCGCGTGTGGGGAATGGACCAGATCAAGACCGAAGTCGCCAAATGGACACCGGAAGAGGTCGAGCGCGTGACAGGTGCACCCGGCGAACAGTTGCGCCGCGTCGCCCGTACGATGGTCAACAACCGTCCCGGCACTGTTGTCTGGTGTATGGGCGGTACGCAGCACACCAGCGGCAACAACAACACACGCGCCTATTGTGTGCTTCAGCTTGCGCTGGGCAACATGGGCACATCGGGTGGCGGAACAAACATCTTCCGCGGCCACGACAACGTGCAAGGTGCCACTGATCTGGGTGTTCTGTCCCATACCCTGCCGGGCTATTATGGCCTGTCTGCCGGTGCATGGGCCCATTGGGGCCGTGTCTGGGGCGAGGATATGGACTGGCTCAAGGCGCAGTTCGACACGATCCAGGGTGCGGATGGCAAAGACAAACCGTTGATGAACGAAACCGGTATTCCGGTGTCGCGCTGGATCGACGGTGTGTTGGAAGACCCGGCCAATATGGATCAGCCCGCCAAGGTGCGCGCCATGGTGTTGTGGGGCCACGCGCCCAACAGCCAGACGCGTATGAAGGAAATGAAGACGGCGATGGAAAAGCTGGACATGCTGGTCGTGATCGATCCGTTCCCCACCGTTTCCGCCATTCTTCATGACCGGACAGACGGCGTTTACCTGTTGCCGGCCTGTACGCAGTTTGAAACCCGCGGTTCGGTGACCGCCTCGAACAGATCGATCCAGTGGCGTGACCGCGTGATTGAACCTCTGTTCGAAAGCGTCCCGGACGAGGTGATCATTGCCAAGTTCGCCAACAAATTCGGCTTTGCCGACCGTCTGTTCCGCAATATCGAAATGGACGATCCGGAAACCCCGAATGTCGAAAGCATCACCCGCGAATTCAACAGCGGTATGTGGACAGTCGGCTATACCGGTCAAAGCCCGGAGCGGATGAAACTGCACATGGCCAACCAGCATACGTTCGACAGAACGACGCTGCAGGCGGTGGGTGGTCCGGCAGATGGTGATTATTATGGTATGCCATGGCCGTGCTGGGGCACTCCCGAAATGAACCATCCCGGAACGCCCAACCTTTATGACATGTCCAAGCGCGTGTCCGAAGGTGGACTGACATTCCGTGCCCGGTTTGGCGTGGAACGTGACGGGGACAACCTGTTGGCCGAAGGTGTCTACAGCAAGGATTCGGATATTCAGGACGGTTACCCCGAATTCACCATGCAGATGCTGATGGATCTGGGTTGGGACAGCGAGTTGACCGATGAAGAGCGTGCCGCGATTGATGCGGTGGCCGGACCGGATACAAACTGGAAAACCGACCTGTCAGGTGGCATCCAAAGGGTCGCGATCGCACATGAATGTGCGCCATTCGGCAATGCCAAGGCGCGGGCGGTGGTCTGGACCTTCCCCGATCCGATCCCGGTACATCGCGAACCGCTGTATACAAACCGGCGCGATCTGGTCGCGGACTACCCGACATACGAGGACCGGAAGTTCTATCGTCTTCCGACCATGTATGCCTCGATCCAGAAGAACGACTTTTCCAAGGATTATCCAATGATCCTGACGTCTGGTCGTCTTGTGGAATACGAGGGTGGTGGCGACGAAACCCGATCCAACCCGTGGTTGGCCGAGCTTCAGCAGGACATGTTCGTCGAGATCAACACACGTGACGCCAACAATCTGGGTGTGCGTGACGGATCTCAGGTCTGGGTCGAAGGCCCGGAAGGCGGCAAGGTCAAGGTGATGGCAATGGTCACAAACCGTGTCGGCGAAGGGGTGGCGTTCATGCCGTTCCACTTTGGCGGCCATCTGGAGGGCGAAGACCGGCGGAGCAAGTATCCGGCGGGTGCGGACCCTTATGTATTGGGCGAAAGCACAAACACCGCACAAACCTATGGCTATGATTCAGTGACACAGATGCAAGAGACGAAAGCCACTCTTTGCAAAATCTGGTCGGCATAAGGAGGACACCATAATGGCTGCAAGAGCAAAGTTTCTCGTCGACGCCGAACGCTGCATCGAATGCAATGCGTGTGTGACAGCGTGTAAGAACGAGCATGAAGTGCCTTGGGGCATCAACCGCCGGAAGGTCGTCACCATCAATGACGGCGATCCGGGTGAACGGTCGATTTCCGTGGCATGTATGCACTGTTCGGACGCGCCCTGTATGGCGGTTTGTCCGGTGGATTGCTTCTATCAGAACGAGGAAGGTGTCGTTCTGCATTCCAAGGACCTGTGCATCGGGTGCGGATACTGTTTCTACGCGTGCCCGTTCGGTGCGCCGCAGTTCCCGCAGGCCGGCAACTTCGGATCCCGTGGCAAGATGGACAAATGTACATTCTGCGCCGGTGGCCCGGAAGAAAACCACTCTACAGCCGAATTCGCCAAATATGGCCGCAACCGGATTGCAGAAGGCAAATTGCCGATCTGCGCCGAGATGTGTGCCACCAAGGCGCTTTTGGCAGGCGACGGCGATGTTGTCTCCGGTATCTACCGTGAACGCGTCGTGGCCCGTGGATTTGGTTCGGGCGCTTGGGGTTGGGGCACTGCCTACGACCAAAAGGGCGGCTGATTTGCCCACTGGCCTCGTGCCAAACAGATAAAGCGTGGGGCGGCATTCTTGCCGCCCTGTCGCGCTGAAATAAATAAAGATTCAAATAAAACCGACACAAGGAGCCTGCTTATGGCCCGTGCGCTGCTTATTCCCGTATTCGGATTCATCCTGAGCCTTGTTCTGAGCACAGGTGCATTTGCGCAGGAAAATACCGAGACTGACCGCTCTGCCACGGGCGGGGCACAGACTTTGGAAGACATCATGGCCCGCCAGCGTGGTGAAAAGCTGGATGATACATTCCGAAGCGAAGCAACCGGCGATCCGGATGCGGCTGCGGGGATCAGCAGCCAGTTGGGAACGCTGGGTGGCGCATCCGATCCGGAGCTTTGGCGCGCGTACCGGTACGGCACGGCGAATATCACAACGCAGGTTCGCGGCCCTGCCGCCGGTGTGGTGATACAGGATGGCGGCATGTGGTGGTATTCGTTCCGCAATGGCCCGCTGGCCACATACGGAGCGTATCTGCTGGGGGGTACGATTGTCCTCTTGGCGTTGTTCTATCTTATTCGCGGGCGCATTCGCATTGACGGCGAAAAAACCGGCCGCACGATTACCCGCTTTCAGGCCGCTGAACGGTTCGGGCACTGGCTGATGGCCGGTTCCTTTCTGGTGCTTGGCCTGACGGGACTGATTTCGTTGTTCGGCCGCAAGGTCATGATCCCGCTGTTCGGGCACGAAAGTTTTTCAACCATCGCGATCGCTTCGAAATGGGTTCACAACAATGTTTCGTGGGCTTTTATGCTGGGTCTGGTGATGGTGTTTTTCATGTGGGTGGTGCACAACCTGCCCGCAAAATCCGATCTGAAATGGCTGGCGCAGGGGGGCGGTATTTTCCGCAAGGGCCTGCATCCGCCCGCGGGAAAATTTAACGCAGGCCAAAAGCTGATATTCTGGTCGGTCATTGTGCTGGGGGCGTCGATCTCGGCATCCGGTCTTTCATTGCTTTTTCCGTTCGAACTGCCGATGTTTGCCAAGACGTTTGCCATTCTGAACGCAACGGGTTTGCCGCAACTGTTCGGGTTCGGAGAATTGAACACCGTGCTCGCGCCGCATGAGGAAATGCAATATGCCCAGTTGTGGCATGCGATCGTGTCCTTCGTTCTGCTGGCGATCATCTTTGCGCACATCTACATCGGCACTGTCGGCATGGAAGGCGCTTACGATGCAATGGGATCCGGCGAAGTCGAAGAACAGTGGGCACGCGAGCATCACAGCCTGTGGGTCGAAGAAGTGACGTCAAAGGCGACAAAATCAGCAAGCCCGGCCGAGTAGCGGGACAAAGGGAGACGTACAATGAAAATGATGCTTTTGTCCTTTGCCGCCACAGCCGTGATCGCGGTAGGTGCCTATTATGTCCTGCACGAAATCGGATTCTCGGCTGAAGACCAGACAACCGGCGCGGATGTCAGATTGGACTGATCATGCAGGCAAAACCTGCTGCCGCTGACGCAGACGCATATGGTGAAACGCTGGCGCGCGCCTCGGTTCTGATCGTGGATGACGAACCGGGGATGCGTAATTTCCTGACCAAGACCCTGTCGCCGCGTTGTAAACGGGTGGAACAGGCGGAAAGCGCGGATGCCGCCGCGCGGCGGCTGGATTCAAACCATTTCGATCTGGTGGTTCTGGATAACATCATGCCGGGAAAAACCGGCCTGCAATGGTTGCGTGAACAACGCCGTGTCGGGTTTTTCGGCGATGCGATCCTGATCACTGCCTATGCTGATCTGGAAACCGCGATAACCGCACTGCGCGCCGGCGTTGCCGATTTCGTTCTGAAGCCTTTTCGGGCCAACCAGATCACCAACGCCGTTGCGCGGGCAATGGATCGCCAGCGTTTGCGCCGCGAAAACTATCTGATGCGATATGAATTGCAGTCGGACGATACCGGCGCGCGCGGGCGCCTGTTGGGCACGTCGCCCCAGATCAACCGCGTCCGCGATCTGTTGGTGAAAATGGCACCCTTGCCCACTTCTGTGCTGTTCACGGGCGCAAGTGGTACGGGCAAGGAGGTCGCGGCGCGCACATTGCATTCGATGTCGGACCGGGCTGGTCAGCCCTTTGTGCCGATCAACTGCGCTGCATTGTCCCCCGACCGGATCGCGCAGGAACTGTTCGGGATCGTCGATGATGATCAGCATCGCACCGAAGGGCTGTTTCTGCATGCGGATGGCGGTACGCTGTTTCTGGACGAAGTCGCGTATTTGCCGCCACAGGTGCAGGCAACCCTGTTGCGGGTGGTCGAAGAACACAAGGTCAGGCCTTCCGGATCAGAGCGTGAATTGCCGCTGAACGTGCGGATATTGTTTGCGACGAATGCAGATCTGCCCAAGGCCGTCGATGCAGGGACGTTTCGTGCCGATCTGTTTCACCGGATCAACGTTGTGAACATTGAAATGCCCACGCTTGAAAACCGGGGCGACGATGTGGTTGAACTCGCCGCGATGTTCATGGCTCAGATTTCCCGCGCACTGGGCTTACCGGCACTGGACCTGAACGAAAGTGTCCTGCTCAAGCTGCGGCGCTACACGTGGCCCGGAAATGTACGCGAATTGCGCAACCTCATCGAACGCTCTGTCATATTGGGTGAATTTCCCGACGAATTTGCCGGTACGGGTGCGATTTCGGGTACCGAAGCCATTGAAACCCTGGAACTGGTTGAACAACGGCACATCATGCACGTTCTGGATGCCTGCAACGGCAACCGTGCAGAAGCGGCGCGCCGGTTGGGTGTGTCGCGCAAGACCATCGACCGCAAGTGCGCCCTTTGGGAGAATTAGGCCTGCGGCGCATCGGCTGAAGGCAACCATACCGTAAACACAGTACCGCCATCACTGCCATGCTGCGCCATGATCTGGCCGCCGGCGCGTTGTACCAGTGTCTGGCTTATGGATAATCCCAATCCCGAACCTTCGCCGGGCTTGGTGGTGAAGAACGGATCAAACACCTTGTCCAGAATGTCGTCGGCTATTCCGGCGCCACTGTCCTTGATTTCCACGGATACGCCTTGCCGGTCGTTTCGGCTCTGGGGTTTGATCCGAAGTGTCAGTACGCCACTTCCGTCCATTGCCTGCAGGGCGTTTACAAGCAGGTTGATGATGACCTGCTGCAATTCGCCATGATCCATCATCACATTGGGTGCATCCTGAAAATCGCGGATCACCGTGGTGTCGGTCTGGCTGATGCCATAGCCCACCAGAACCAGACAATCTTCAATCACTTCGTCCAGCGCAACAGAGTCTGCCGTTCCGCTGAATTCGCTGGGGCGGGCGAACTGCAAAAGCTTGCCGACAATAGCGTTGATCCGTTGTACCTGCCGGTCGATCAACGAGAATTCAGTGTTCAGGTCCGCGGCCTTGTCCCCCAGTGCGGCGCGCATGACATCCACGTTTCCCTGAATGACCGCGACAGGATTGTTGATCTCATGCGCCACACCGGCAGTGATTTCGCCGATCGAAGCCAGTTTTTCTGAAACGACAAGCTGCTGGAACGTGGTTTCCAGTTTCTTGTTTGCATCGCGCAATTCTTCGGTGCGTTGTTCGACCCGCGTGTTCAATTCTTCGGCCCAGTTGCGCAATGCCTGATCGCGATCACGCACCTGATCCAGAAGCGTATCCAGATGCGAAGCGACCTCGCCGATTTCGTCGCGGGTGCCCACCGGCCCGATGCGCGCCTCAAGATTTCCTTCTTCGACCTCGCGCATGGTTTTGGTCATGCGTTCCAGCGGTGCGAAAATGCCGCGCGCAATGCGCAGAAACAAAGGAACCGTCAGGGCGACAATCGCCAGGAAAGCGGCCAGGACCGACCAATAGGCAGATCGTGTCGCAGCTTTGAACGGGGCCTCAAGAAAGCCGACATATAACATGCCAACCCGTTTGTCGTGGCTGTCCAGAATTGGCAAGTAACCCGAAATGTACCAGTCGTTGACAACAAAGGCGCGGTCCAGCCACGTGCGCCCCTGATCCAGAACAGCCCCCCGCACCTCGGCGGACACACGTGTGCCAAGAGCGCGGACATCCTCGAAAAGGCGCACATTGGTGCTGATGCGCACGTCTTCCAGAAACAGTGTGGCGGTACCCTGGCGCGCACCATCCGCGTTGGATTCGCGGTAGACAAGATCGTTGATGGTATCGATGAAGTGCAGGTTCCGGTTCAGCAATGTGCCGCCGACCAACACGCCCTCGTGTCCGGGCAATGCAACATGGGTTGCCGTGTGCACGACCATTCCGCGATCTTCGACAAGTCGATCGGTCGGGACGGCAGCCTGGGTTGCGATCAGCGGGATTTTGGCCTGTTCTGCCAGCGCAGGTGCATTTTGTGCCAGATCCTGTTCCGAAAATATATCGATATGCGATGACGCGCCGCCGTTCAGAACATTCTGGACGACGGGCCAGGGGGATGTTTGTGCGGCTGTTTTTGGCAGGTAGTGCAAGAAATCCAGCCCAAGATCGATGCGCGCGCGTTCAAGCAGCGTATCAACGGGCGGGCCGCCCGCGGATAGGATAGCGTTGAATTCAACCGATTTGGCCAGCCCCTCAACCTCGGTTTCGCTGCTGTCCAGAATACGCCGCAGATATTGTTCGGCGATGCGCAAGTCACTGGCGACATTGGCAATCAGCAAAGCATCGTATCGTGCAGCCCAGCGATTGATGCCAACACCTAGCATCAATGGCAGCAAGACGATCAGCGGTAACAAAGCGAGGACCAACAAGCGTAGCCGAACGGATTTCAGCATCGCTGTTCCATTTGTTTGCCCCTTGCGCCGTTTCGACAGTGATTAGACCATGTCGGCCCGTCACGCGCAAATCCGTTCTGGGGCGGAATCAAATCTCGTTCACCAGAGAAAGAATGCTCTGTTTCAGCGTTTTCAGGCGTCCGGCCAGCTGTGTGCGATCACCCGAGCCGGTCTTTGCGCTGTGGCTGGAGGTATAGACAAGTTCGGCAACACCTTTGGCGGTCACGCCCTTGCTTTCAAGCGTGTCGGCGTAAGGCTGGAACAGGCTTTCAAGCGCGTCCGTCCAGCGGGCTGCACCTTTGGCCAGCTCTTCGCCACCGGCCAGGTTCAACCCGTCGATCAGATCGGCCGCATCCGGTGAGGATTGAACAAGATCGAACCATGACAACGGGCCGATCTCGAAAAACCGGTCAAGTTGTTCAGACAGGGTTGGGCTATTGTCCCAGGCTTTGTGAACATCATGAATACCGCTGTCGGTGACATAGCGAATGGCTGCCTGAATCACCTGATCCTTGTTTGCGTAGGTGTTGTACAGGGTTTGCCGCGACACTCCTGCGGCAGCTGCGACATCGCCCATCGTGGCCTTGCGAATGCCATAGCGCGACACGACGCTGATGGCAGATCGTGCAATGTGATCAGTTCCGTTCGACATGAAGAGATGTTTACATTGTATGTCGTATTGTACAATATGTACAAAATGCCAATTATTGTACAAATGTAAAACTGCATGACCGCCTAATGTGAGGATCGCTGCCGTGAAACTGATCGTGAATGACAAGGAGTACGATGTCGATGTGGATCCCGAAATGCCGCTGTTGTGGGTTCTGCGCGATGAATTGGGGATAACCGGGCCGAAATACGGGTGTGGTGTTGCTATGTGCGGGGCCTGCACCGTGCATGTGGATGGCACAGCGCAAAGATCGTGCCAGATACAAGTGGGCGATCTTGACGGGCGGGTCACAACGATCGAAGGGCTTGGAACTCCTGATGTCTTGCATGCGGTGCAACAGGCATGGATCGAACATCAGGTTGCGCAATGTGGGTACTGTCAATCGGGGCAAATCATGCAGGCGGCTGATCTGTTGGCCCGAAACGCAGCCCCGAACGATGGCGAAATCGACGATGCAATGGCTGGCAATCTTTGCCGCTGCGGAACGTATCCGCGCATTAGGTCGGCCATTCACAGCGCAGCAGCAAAACTGAGCGAGGTGTAATATGGGCCGTATCAAAACCATTGCGCGCCGTTCGTTTCTTGTGGGTTCGGCAGCCATCGCCGGCGGTGTTGCGTTTGGCTATTTCGCGTACAAGCGGCCGGTTGAAAATCCGTTGCTGGAAACCCTTGAACCGGGCGAGGTGGCGTTGAACCCGTATGTCAAAATTGATGCATCCGGTATCACGCTGATCACGCCAAGGGCGGATTCCGGACAGGGGGTTTATTCGGTTCAGGCGGCATTGATTGCTGAAGAACTGGATGTGACACTTGATCAGGTGCGGGTCGATCCGGGCCCACCCAGCCCTGCCTATTACAACACTGCATTATCAGAAGAAGGTGCGCCATTCCGGTCGACAGATGACCGTTTCGTCGCGGAATCTGCGCGTGGTTTCGTGGATGTCGTGATGAAGTTCACTGGCATGCAGATCACCGGAGGGTCGACAACGGTTCCGGATGCATACGAAAAACTGCGTTTGGCCGGCGCAGTGGCGCGCGAAACCCTGAAACTTGCGGCATCGCAGCAAACCGGGGTGTCCGTTGATCAGATGAAAACGGAAAACGGCGCGGTCATTCTGCCGGATGGAACCGAGATTTCGTATGTTGATCTTGCAGGGATTGCCGCCGATCTGGAGCCGGTTGACAATGTACGCCTGCGACCGCCTTCGGAATGGCGCATCATCGGCAAGCCGATGCAGAGAATTGATATTGTTGCAAAATCTACGGGAACGCAGATTTTTGGCATTGACGTGAATGTCCCTGATATGGTGCATGCGACGGTCCGGCTTAACCCGCACCAGACAGGCAAGATGAACCGTTTTGACGCCAGCAAGGCGTTAAAACAGCGGGGTGTTCAGGCTGTTGTTCCGGTGACCGGCGGTGTCGCTATTGTTGCGTCCAACACCTGGTATGCAATTAGGGCGGCACAGCATATCGAAATTGATTGGGAACCGGCGGCGTTTCCATCGGAACAGGAAGACCATTGGGCGGCCCTGTCGGGTGCCTTTACAGATGAATTTCGCGATAGCCGAAAACGCGACGACGGGGATATCGAGGCGGGTCTGACCACCGGCCAGGTGCTGGAGGCCGAGTATCGGGCGCCCTATCTGGCCCATGCGCCGCTGGAGCCGGTGAATGCGATTGTCAAAGTCACGGATGATCGGGTGGATGTGTGGACGGGGACGCAGATACCGCGCTTTGTGCAAGCCAACGTGGCAGAGATCACCGGTATTCCTGCCGACAAGGTGCACGTGCATGTCCAGATGATGGGCGGTAGTTTCGGGCATCGTCTGGAAGACGACGTTGTCAGGAAAGCCGCGGAAATAGCAGTGCAGATGAAAGGCACGCCCGTCAAACTGACATATTCCCGAGAAGAGGATATTGCACAGGATTATGCGCGCCAGATCGCGATGGCGCGGATGCGCGGGGCGGTCAGGGACGGCAGGGTTGAAACCTATGACCTGTCGATCGCAATGCCATCCATTATCGCATCCCAGATGGGGCGGCAGGGGTTTCCGGTTCCGGGGCCGGACCTTCAGATCGTTGCAGGCGCGTGGGAACAACCGTTCGCTCTGCCCAACTACCGCGTGACAGGGTATCGCGCGCCGCCGCTGGCACCGATCAGTTCGTGGCGTTCTGTTGGTGCATCCACAAACGGGTTTTTCCATGACGGGTTTCTGGACGAGTTGATCCATGCTGCGGGCGCGGACCCGATGGCGGAACGTATCCGGCTGTGCTGGCATGAATCGTCCCGCAAGGTACTGGAAGCGGTGCGTGACATGTCAGGTTGGGACGGCGCTGATCTGGGGGCAAACCGGGGACGGGGTGTGGCGTTCTGCATGTCGTTCGGCGTGCCTGTGGCCGAAGTGATCGAAGTCACAAATACCGATGCAAGCATCCGGATTGACAAAGTCTATGTTGCGGCCGATGTCGGGCGTATTGTTGATCCCGTCAATTTTGAAAATCAGGTACAGGGCGGCGTGATCTGGGGATTGGGTCATGCGATGAACTGCGAAATCACCTTTTCTGAGGGCGCTGTCGAACAGTCGAATTATTATGACTTCGAAGGTATGCGCATCGATCAGTGTCCGGTTATCGAAGTGAAAGGTCTTGAAAACGCATCAAAAATCCGTGGTATAGGAGAGCCACCGGTTCCGCCCGCGGCACCCGCGCTGGCCAATGCGATTTTTGCGGCAACGGGCGTGCGTATCCGGGAAATGCCATTCAACAAGTTTGTCGATTTCGTTTGATTGCCGGCGGCAGGTTGCGGCGCAGGGCCTGCCAAAGCCGCGAAAACCGTTGACTTAGGTCAAGTCGGGGAAGCGGCGGTTCCGATATTGAATAGGGATGGCACAGTTATGCAATCCAAGTCTGGAGACAGCATTCTTCCGGGATGCGATGAACGCCGTTGATCCCCGTGATCAGCGAAAGGCGACAGTCTGATGTCAAATCGCCTGACGCGCCGCCGATTTCTGTCAATTTCTGCTGCCGGTGCGGCAGTTGCAGCCGGTGATCCCTCTGCTGTGATGGCATCGCAAGGCCATCTGACCAGATGGAACGGACAGGCCCTTGGGGCGCCTGTTTCGATGCGATTGTCGGGTGTCAGTACACAACAGGCGCGTCCGGTGTTCAAAGCAGTGGAACGGGAACTGGCACGTCTTGAACGGGTTTTCAGCCTGTTTGACAGGCAATCGGAATTGTCCCGCCTCAACGCCGCCGGAAGGCTGAATGCGCCAAGCGCTGATCTGGTTTCGGTTTTGCGGTTGTGCGACCGGCTGCACACAGCCTCGCGAGGTGCATTTGATCCGACGGTTCAGCCGTTGTGGGAACTATATGCGCATGCCGTGCGAAACGGTGTGTCCGTTGACCGTAAAAGCGAAGCGGACATGCGCAAGCGCATCGGTTGGAGATATGTGCAGTTTGATGCCGATGAAATCTGCCTGAAACGCCCCGAAATGGCATTGACCCTGAATGGCATCGCCCAAGGCTATGTGACCGACCAGATCGCAGCCCTGTTGCGCCGGCGCGGATTGACGGATGTCCTGATCGATATGGGCGAAATTGCCGCGATCGGGCAACGTGCCGACGGCCCCGGGTGGAGTGTGGGTGTGGCGATGCCGGATGGCACATTTATCAACCGTATCACCTTGAAAGATCGTGCGCTTTCAACATCTTCGCCATCCGGTACGGTTCTGGATTCACAGGGCCGGATTGGCCACATTCTTGATCCGCGCTCGGCAGGGCGGGGGGGGATGCATCAGTTGGTGTCCGTATCTTCGCACTCTGCGGCGATTGCGGACGGCATATCAACTGCGGGATGCTTAATGTCGCACCCGGAACTCATGCAGACCATTGGAAGTTTCCCGAAAACTAAACTAGAAAACCTTATCTGAAGAAGAGGACTCTGAACATGATCAAACCAATTCTGACCACCGCAGCCACGTTGCTGGCTTTGTCGACACCTGCCTTTGCAGAAGGTGACGCTGAAAAAGGCGAAAAAGTATTCAAGAAATGCAAGGCGTGCCACGCAGTTGGCGAGGACGCCAAGAACAAGGTTGGTCCGATTCTGAACGGAATCGTCGGTGCACCAGCAGGAGCGAATGCCGATTTCAAATATTCGGACGCGCTGATGGAAAAAGCCGGCGAAGGTTTGGTTTGGGACGAAGAGAACCTGACCGCATTCCTGACCAAACCAAAAGATTTCCTGCCAAAGACCAAGATGTCCTTTGCCGGATTGCGCAAGGAACAGGAAATCATGGACGTCATTGCCTATATGGCTTCGTTCGAGTGATTGCGGACAACTGACTAAAACCAGTACCTGAATAAACGCTGTCGGCCTGTCCGGCAGCGTTTATTTTTTGGCCAAGACTCTGACGCAGAAAAACAACAAACCTGTTGATTACAGGTTCTTTCAGTTTGTGCCGTCAGCTTCGTCCATCAATCCACGCACCCAGCGCGTAACAAGCCAGTTGGCCGGCAGGCCCAGCGGGATGCTAAGGACAAGTGCCGTGACCGGTGACATAGCGGTGAACCCGATGGCCTGCAGCATAAGGCCAAGCATGAACAGATTGATCGCAACGGCCCCTACCGTGAAGATGTAAAGAACGGCAAAAAGCTTTCCGAACGGCAGGCCGCTTTTGGGTGGGGTGGGTGTCATGCGATTGCCCTGTGTTCGAATTGCGCGGCCAGTTCAGATGCGATCAGGGCCGGTATGTCGGGATGTGTCCCGATCGGATCAAGGCGCAAGCCGGCGAATTCGGCACCATCCAGCGCCTCGGGTATATCATCGGTTACATGCCCGCGGATCGCGGCAAAGAACGGCAGGCAGATGGATTTTTCCCCTGCATCGAATACCACATCTGTCAGATAGGGCGGTTCTTCGATGAACCCGACACGTATCTCGCCAAAGGGCAGGCGCGCCGAAAGCGCATTCGAAAAGCTGCGCGTATCGCGCGAGGAATTCTCACTGCGCCCGGATCCGTGCGCTGCGACAATCAAACAAGTGTCTCCGGCGTTCCAGCCTTGGGCTTTCAGTTCGGCCAGAAGCCAGCGTTCGGCCAGCGCGGGCAATGATTGGTCCACGCCCAGCGGCGCCAGGATCTTTGCATCAGGCGAAGTGACGCGCTTTGGCAGGGTGGTCTGCGTGAACCATCCGTGCGTCATGAAAAGCGGATAAATCAACGGCGCAGGACCTGCCTGCTCCAAGGCGGTTTCCAATGCGTTTTCCTTGGCCAGTGTGGCGCTTTGCACGTGCCAGTCGGGCATCAGGCGTGCGACATCCATGGCCAGCGTTGCCAGTTCAACTTCGGCCGGATCCGGATCAGAGGGTTGGCCGTGGCTGACGATGATGGCCTGCCGCTTAGTGGCTGGTTCCTTCGGAAAAGGTGATTTTGTTCCAGACATTGTATTTCCCGGATGGTTTGCGCATCGGAAGGCGGCGCAGTTCGACTAGAGTTTGTGCGTCATAAACGATAACAGCGCCATCGTCTTCCCACACCGAAACCAAAGCATAGCGCCCGTCGCGGGTGAATTCCACATGCGCCACCGTCGCACCGGGCTCCGGGCGCAGGGTTTTCACGATTTCAAGGCTTTGCTTGTCGATGACGTGCATCACGTCCTTGTTCGGTCCGAAAAACACATCCGCCCAGAAATAGGGTGAATTTTCGTGACTGCGCAGGAAAAATCCCGGCCCGTCGGTTTCAATGGTTTTCAGAATGCTCCAGTCATCTGTGTCGATGATCGACAGTTTACCTTCTTTCAGATGCGGCGTTGCCATGACGCGGCGACCGTCCAGTTCCCAGCTGATGCCGGACCCCAGATGCGGCATGCCGGGCAAGGGCAGTTCCGCGATCTCGCGCCCGACATTCAGGTTGACGACAACGCCGCGCGCACCATCACGGGACGCTCCGATCAGGTTGCGGTAATCGTCCGTGAAAAAGAAATCGTCCAGCGGTTCGGCGGTTTCGATCCGGCGGCGCGCGAACAGCCCTTGGGACGATGGAATGGCTTCTATCATGTCCTTTTCCTGAGAATGGATAAAACCTTCGTAGACCGGATCGGCATTCGGGTCGGTCGCGACCTCCCAAATCTCGGGGGCATCTTTCAGGGCAAGGATAAAGCTGTTGCGCTGCGGGGCCTGATAGACCGCCGAAACACGGCTGTGCACGCCGCTTTTCGAGAATACCGGCATGACCTTTTCAACACTCAGATCGGCCGTAGACAGCAAGGTCAGCGTCATGGGCAGATAATTGGCGACAGCAAGGTGCAGCCCGTCGGCGCTGATCGCGATATTGCGGCTGTTCAGTCCGGCGCGCACACGGCCAACCTGATGCAGCGACCAGATATCGTATTTCTGAACCCAACCATCGCGCGACATGATGAAAACATACCGGCCTTCGGGGCTGAATTTTGGGCCGCCATGTACGGCAAACGGGGTTTCAAACCGGTCAAGCACGTCAAATGTGTCGCCATCCAGAACGCTGACATGATGATCACCGGTTTCCACAACCAGCGTGATGTTCATCGGGTCGGCATCAAAAACAGGGGCATCCGCCGCAACGTAATCGGGATCCAGCCACAAGGTTTCGGCAATTTGATCCGTATCCCAGTCCGGAACTTCGTCCAGCGGTGTTTCGAGGTAGGCGGCAAGGCTGGTGATGTCGTCCGCCGTCAACACATCTGCGAACGCGGGCATTTGCGTTGCGGCGCGGCCGTCGGCAATGACCTTTTCAAGGTTGGGGCCGCGCATCCGTCCCAGCGTTTCGGGGATCAGGGCCGGGCCCGTTCCACCCAGACGCGCCGCACCGTGGCAGGACGCGCAGTTGTCATTGTAAATCTCGGCCGGATCTGCCTGTGCATTGGCGGCACCCAGTATCAGAAGGCTAGTGAAAACGATGCGCCGGATCATGGCGTTTCCCCCGGAATGGCGTCACGATCAGGCGATCGGTATCTTGGGTTTCGTCCACGCCGATTTCGGCGTTCGACAGGTAGCATGCCGGATCTTCGGCCCATGGATCACCTGTTAGCTGCAAGGCCCGGATACGGGTGTTGCCGCCGCACACAGATTGGAACGCACAGGCCCCGCACCGCCCCTTGAGAGGGCGCGGGCGCAGGCGCAATTGCGCCAGCATCGGATCACCGCCTGTCCAAAGCTGTGAAAACGGCGTGTCTTTGACGCTGCCGATCGTATAGTCGGACCAATAGGTGTCGGGATGCACCTTGCCCTGATGATCGATGTTGGCAACGCCCAGACCGGATGAATTGCCACCCCAGGCTTCAAGATGGTCGCGCAGATTGTCCAGTTTCGGTTGATCGAAATGCCTTTTGGCCCAGTTCATCAGCAACACGGCATCGGCATCATTGTTGCCGGTCACGATATCCAGCGGCATGTCTTCGGCGGCACCGACCCATGCGCGGTCAATCAACTGATCCAGCGCATCGCGGGTGTGTTTGTGCACAGCGTCCTCGCCACGGTTCTTGTCTCCGCGACCGGCGTAAACAAGATGTGACAGGTAGAATTTGTCGATACCTTCATCATCACACAATTGCAGAAGGTCCGGTAACTGCGCGGCATTGTCCCGCGTCAAGGTAAAGCGCAACCCGACTTTTATGCCGCGTTTCTTGCACTCGCGCACACCGCGCACCGCATCGTCAAACGCACCGTCCACGCCGCGGAACCAATCGTTCGTGGCGCCAATGCCGTCGATTGAAATGCCGACGTAATCGAACCCGATTTCGGCGACGCGGTCGGCGGTTTCGCCGTGAATTTTCGTGCCATTGGTCGAAAGGGCAAGCATCTTGACCTTGGGCCGCGCGCGGGCTGCCAGATCAAAGAAATCGAACCGGTCCAATGGTTCGCCCCCCGACAGAATCAGCGCGGGAACGCCAAAGTCACCCAGATCGTCCAGTGTAGAGACAGCCTGTTCGTGGCTCAACTCCCCGGGGAAATGCACATCGGCAGAGACGGTATAACAGTGGCGGCATTTCAGGTTGCAGCGCCGTGTCAGGTTCCAGATCACGACCGGTTTCACAGGCCCGTCGCCACGACGTACACGGACAGGCGTGGGATGAACAAGCTGGTGCATATACTCGGATAGACGGAACATATTTAACCTTTCTGGGGCCGCAGCCGCAGCCCGGTCTTTTTCAGGATACGGGTTGAATACAGAATGTCGTGGGCGGCGCAGGCATCCCCCAGCAGACTGGCTACCTTGTGTCGCAAGGATTCGACATCGTCGCGCGAGGTGCCGTGTAACATGGCAAACAGGTTGTAAGGCCATTCGGGCAGGGCGCGGGGGCGTTCATAGCAATGGCTGACAAATGGCAGATCTCCGACCATCTGGCCCAGTTCGGCAACACGATCGTCCGCGACATCCCAGACTGACATTCCGTTGGCGATCATGCCAAGCTTGTAATGGTTCGGGGCCACCGCGATACGGCGGATCACGCCGCGGGCCTGCATCGCGTTCATACGGTCCAGCAGATCGTGTTCGCTGATGCCCAGCTGACCCGCAACATGCGCATATGGCTCTGTCACAAGCGGGAGTCCGGATTGTGTTGCGGTGATAATCTGGCGGTCGATGGGATCAAGTTTCATGCGGCAACCCGGAAGCGAATAAAGAACTCCCTGAGTTTTGGAAAACAGAGCACATTGTGCCCTGTTTCCTGACGAAGGGATGTAGCCACCTGTTCGATTTCCTCTTGGGTTTCCGTGGCCAAAACGAACCACATGTTCAGCCGGTGACTGCGTTCATAATTGTGCGCCACCTCGGCGTAAGCATTGACTTTTGTCAGGACGGTTTCAAATTCGTCTTCCGGCACGGCCATAGCGCACAGGCAAAACGCACCCCCCAGCGCGGCCGCATCAAAGAACGGGCCAAAACGGGTGATCATTCGGTTTTCCTTCAACGCCTTCAGTCGGTTCAGCACGATCTGTTCGGTCAGCCCAAGCTGATCTGCGACCACTTTGTAGGGATGCGCGGCAATCGGAAAGCCGTCCTGCAAGTGATTCAAAAGCAGGCGGTCGGTATCATCCAGAATCATGGGTTGGCCTTTTCGGGTTCAGCGACCATTGCACCGGTTTGTTTGAAGCAATGTAGTGAAAACAACGGCAGATGCGGCACGTTCGTAAGTTCGGGCAGGCTGCAAACGCGGGTCAGAACATCCAGCGCATCGGCGCGTGTTCTTGCATGGATCATCGAATACAATCTGTAGGGCCAGACACCGGGTACCGGTTCGCGCTCGTAGCAGAGTGTTATGCCAGGCTGGGCCGCCAAAAGTGGACCGATTGTGGTGATCTTGTCATGGGGCAGGTCCCATACCACCATCGCATTTGATCGCCAGCCCAACGCACGGTGGCGCACGATCACGCCAAGGCGCGCGATGATGCCCGCATCGCTTAGGGCCTGAACCCTGTCCAGGACACTGCTTTCACTGCGGCCCAGTGCATCGGCCAACGCAAGAAAGGGGCGCGGTGTCAGCGCTAGTCCCTTGGTCAATGCCTGCAAAATCGGGCGATCATCCGGTTGAAAAACCGATGCATCCACCTGTTTTGAAACAGCGTGGGTTGTGCCGTTGCGCCGCAATGCAAACCCCAGATCAATATTGAAGGGGCGCACAAGCCGCAGGTCAAGAACACGTAACCCGGACCGCTCTGAGATGCGGCGCAGCGTCTTGTCTACATGGGCGCGGTCCGGGCCGGTGGCGACAAACCACAGGTTCCAGTCATGTTCGCGCAGATAGGAATGGTTAACGCCGTCCTCTGCCCCGATGATGGCGGCAACTTCCTCGATACGGTCTTCGGGTGCGGCCACGGCGGCCAACGTGCTGGCCGAAACCGTATTGGGCGCGCAGGTGGCCCCAACGCGTGTGATACGGCCTGTTTCGCGCTGTTTTTTCAGCCGTTCGATGACATCCTGTTCGCTGATCCCAAGCTTTTGCGAAATGATATGAAACGGCGTTGGATCAATCGGGAAATCGCGCTGCCAGTCATCCAGTAGGGATTGTGTGATCGGATCGGTAACGCCTTCCATGTCTTACAACCCCAACCGATGCGCGCGGGCCGTAAAGAAAATGCCAGAGGGGCTTTCCGCGTCAATTTCGCGCAACTTTTCAAAGGTTTGCGTGTCGTAGATCATGACTTTACCGGCGTCGCGGACGGACAGCCAAACTTCGTGTCCGCGTGGAGTGAACTCCATATGAAGTACACCGGGCCCCGGGCTGAATTCATGAATGACCGCTTTCGTGGTGCTGTCGATCACCTGAATCGTATCGTTCAGCGGGTGGGCAAAATTCACCCAGACGTGACGGCCATCGGGACGGGACATGGCAAAGACAGGTTGTCCATGAGTCGCTGTGCGCCCGGTTTCCTGCAAACTGCGGGCATCGACCCACAATACTTCGTGCTGGCCGATCGCCGGCAGCACGAATTCTCCGCCTGCCAAGGCCCATCCTTCCAGATGCGGCATCTTGTAGACCGGTAAACCTTCGCGCCCCTTGCCATATCCTTGCAGGATCGGTTGCGGTTCGGGGATATCCTGCCACAGATCCAGCGCAGTCAGGTGGTCTTCTCCGAACAGGCCGGTGATGTATGTCCGCCCGTCAGCTGTGACCAGCGCATCATAAGGGTTTATGCCGATATCCTTGATTTTGGTGATCGCGGGTGTGTCGCCCGACATGTCTACAATCCAGGTTTCGCCATCATCCCACAGGGTGAACACAAACCGGCTTTCGGGGATGTCGACCAGTCCGATGGTTTTTGCGCCGGTGGGGATGTCGGCAACCATTGCGAGCGTTTCAGTTTCAAAAATACGCACGCCGCCGGGTTCGTAATTGGAGACCGCGACCAGCTTTCCATCATCAGAGATCGCACCTCCGATAGAATTTCCCGCCTGCATCACACGCGCCACGATGGTCTGTGACAGGATATCGACCTTGGTCAGGCCACCATCGCGGCCGAACACAAAGGCGAATTGCTGGTCAGGGGAATAAACCAGTGACGCGTGGCTGAGGTCGCCCAATCCTTCGATCCGTCCGATCTTCGCACGATCCGATTGATCGACCACCAGAAGCGACCCGGTGGCGCGTTCGACGACAAGACCAAGATCGCCGGTGGATTGGGAAAAGGCGGGCGCACCAAAGACTAGCGTGCAAATGGTTGTCAGCACAACACGGTTCATTCTGCGACTCCGGTCAAAAGATAGGTCACGACCCATTCCACCTCGGCTTTGGTCAACAACGGACGCCATGGGGGCATGGCTGTGCCCGGAATACCGTCAAGGATAATGGTCCCCAGCGTTTCAGGATCGTGGTGCGCAAGGGAGCTAGGCTGGATATCAGGACCAAGCCCGCCCTTGAGCGTCAGGCCGTGACATGAGCCACAATCCTGTTTCACAAGGCGTTCCAGCGCAGGGCCGTCAACGTCTGCCCGATCGCCCGCAATGGCGGCACTGGCCAGAAACAGATATGCAAACAGCCTATTCACCGGCCATCGCGGCCAGAAGTGGCTGCGCCTCCTGCGAGTGGACCGGTTGTTCGCGGTAGAGTGACACGACATGTCCGATGACGAACAGAACCGGCGCGCGCAGCGGCATTGCCTGAATGTCGACGCCAACCTGGTCAAGCCGCGAGATCAGACGTTTTTCACGCGGGGTTGTCGCGCTTGAAATCGCCATCACAGGCATCGAACCGGGCATGCCTTCGCCCATCAGGCGCAAGGCGATTTCGCTGATGTTTGCGACACCCATATAGACAACAAGCGTGGTGTCGGTGTTGGCCAGACTGGCCCAGTCCAGATCCAGTTTCTGATCAGCGGCCCGGTGGCCGGTCACATAACGCACACCGGTCGCAAGGCCGCGATGGGTCAACGGCACGCCGGTTGCGGCGGCCATGCCCTGGGCGGCGGTGATGCCGGGGGCGTATTCTACTTCGATGCCGTGATCCATCAGATGCGCGGCTTCTTCCGATCCGCGCCCGAAAATCAACGGGTCACCGCCCTTGAGGCGGGCAACGGTCAGGCCCTGCAGGGCCAGTTCGGTCAGAATTTCATTGATCCGGTCCTGTGGAACCGTGTGGCATTTGGGGGCTTTGCCCACCGGGATCATTTGCGCCGTTGCCGGTGCAAGATCCAGAATTTCAGGAGAAACAAGGCGGTCGTAAACAACCGCATCCGCGCTTTGCAACATGCGCAAGGCGCGCAATGTCATCAGGTCTGCATCGCCGGGTCCGGCACCGATCAGATATACTTTACCTGCATGAGTCATGGGGCGGCTCCTTTTCGTCGGCCTGATGTCTTGGGGAAATCCGGGGGCCGGCCAGCGGCCCCCGGACATGTTTGTCAGTAAACGTCGGCACGTGTGTTGTAGACGTTGAACTTGCCAGTCGGTGTGATCAGGCGTTCGTCTTTGATGACGTGCTTGAGCTCCAGCGTCTTGTCATCGACAACAACGATGGCTGATTCCAGATCGGCAGCATTCCAGACCGAGAACCAGATTTCGTTGCCGGCCTGGTTGTATTCGCCTTGGACAACACGAGGTTGACCATCAGCGATTCCCGCCCATTCGACGATCGGAAGAACAGTGAATTCAGGTTCTTCCTGCGCCAGGTCTGCAATTTTGAAGACCGCGACCGAACCGGAAACTTCGGCATCCGGGTTCAGCGGCGCATCGACATACAGATGCTCTGATGTGGGGTGAGTTTTCACAAACAGCGATCCGCCACCCATGGCGTAAAGCTGCTGCACCATCTTC
This sequence comes from Sulfitobacter sp. JL08, assembly GCF_003352045.1. Classification (NCBI taxonomy): domain Bacteria; kingdom Pseudomonadati; phylum Pseudomonadota; class Alphaproteobacteria; order Rhodobacterales; family Roseobacteraceae; genus Sulfitobacter; species Sulfitobacter sp. JL08. The sequence goes on along the minus strand of NZ_CP025815.1, from coordinate 3,784,146 downwards.
CACGCATGATCGGGGTGGCCTTCCGGGTCTGTTCCGATCAGGGCAACAGTATCGTCACCAAGGTGGGATGTAGCCCAGACGGGTCCGTATGTCGGGTGGTTGATGTTGGCTCCGCGACCCGGGTGCGGTGTCGCACCTTCGGTTTCGACCATTGCAGTCAGCGACCCTTCCTTGGTGTCGATCACCGCCACTTTGTTACGGGCGTTGGCCGCTGTCAGGAAGTAACGTTTGGTGCTGTCCAGACCACCATCATGCAGGAACCGTTCGGCTTCGATTTCGGTGACTTTCAGGTTCTTGATGTCTGAATAGTCGACCAACAGAATCTTGCCGGTTTCCTTCACGTTCACGATGAATTCAGGTTTGTAGTGGGACGAAATAATCGCCGCGACCCGAGGTTCGGGGTGATAGGTCTGTTCGTCATAGATCATGCCACGGGTGGATTTGATCTTGAGCGGTTCCAGCGTGTTGCCATCCATGATCACGTATTGCGGCGGCCAGTAGCTGCCGGCGATGGCGTATTTGTCCTCGAACCCTTCCATTTTGGATGTTTCGACAGACCGCGCTTCGGCACCGACCTTGATTTCGGCAACCGTGGCCGGGTTTTCCATCCACAGGTCGATCATGTTGATCTTGGCGTCACGGCCAATCACCAGCAGATAGCGACCGGATGCGGAAATCCGGCTGATGTGCACAGCGTAACCGGTGTCGATCACCGATTTGATTTCATAGCTTGCACCGTCGATCAAGGCGATCTGGCCGGCATCGCGCAATGTCACAGAAAACAGATTGTCGATATCCCAATCGTTCATTTTTTCGGTTGGGCGGTCTTCCGGCGCGATCAGAACTTTCCAGCTTTCGCGCATTTGCGGCATGCCGTATTCGGGCGGCGCGGGCGGTTCAAGCAGCAGATAGCGGGCCATCAGGTCCACGTCTTCTTCGGTAAAGTCACCCGAGGTTCCCCAGTTGGGCATGCCCGCAGGAGAGCCGTATGTGATAAAGTCGCGCAGATATTCAAACCCGTTTTCGCGGGTGATATCGGTGGTCAATGCCTTGCCGGTCGCGCCTTTGCGCAGCACGCCGTGGCAGCCTGCGCACCGTTCGAAATAGATGGTTGTCGCCTTCTGGAATTCGGAAGGTGTCATGACAGGGTCGCCGGGTTTTCTGCCCGGAATTTCGACCTGGATCTGACCAAGCGTTGTCATGCTTGGTTGATAGGCCGCAGCGGCGTCATCGCCGTGGTCTTTTGGCTTTTCCTGGGCTGATGCGCCTGTCACGGCAAGGCCCAGTGCGACTGCAGCGCTTGTCAAAAGTGATGCGCGCCGGATGGCTGTTTTGGATTTCATAACGAATACTCCGTTCGCTGGTGAGGCAGCTACGGTTTTGCGCGCGTTCGTGATCGGGTGCCTTGACTTTCGTTAAGGCGGCAAACTTTCCGGCGCGCAACAAGATGGAATGGTTCGTCAACTTGTATCCATGATGATTTGTGTGTTGGCCTGTGTTGCACCGGCTTCGGTGCATTTTGCCAGTGCGCAAACTGTGCGTCCGCAGATGGAGCAGGGCATTGCCGCGATCCCGCCAACACCCGAGATTGCCCAGGGCCTTTTTGATCTGCAGGATGCGCCGGTCATCACACGCGACGAAGCCGCCGTTCCGGGGTGGTCCGTATCCCAGGGCGGCAGGGTTGTTGGCCATATTGCGTCGACATGGGAAATTGCACGCTCTGTCGGCTACTCGGGCCGTCCGCTGGATGTGATGGTGGCCATTGGTCCGCAAGGCCGCATCGTTGGCGCCAGGCTGATGCAGCACAACGAACCCATTCTGACTTTGGGCCTGACAGATCAGGACATCGCCAGATTCGTCGATGGGTTTGCCGGTATTGACCTGACGAACCCAGACGGGGCGGGTGACGGCCCCGATATGCCGGACATTATCTCCCGCGCGACGGTTTCTACAGGTGTAATCAGGGATTCGATCCTGCGGACTGCGCGCACATTGGCAATCGGGCGCGGATTGCTGCCCGGTGGTGGCATCGACCGGATCAGTTTTGAAGCAAAGGACTGGCCCACACTGATTGCCGAAAACGCAATTTCGCACAGCGTGGTAACACTCGATACCGCGCGCGCGGCCTTGAGCGGGGCCAAGGTTCCGGTTCCCGCAGGGGATGCGCCCTTCATAGAGGTATGGGTCGCCCTGGCCGATCCCCCCACGATTGGCCGCAATATTCTGGGACAGCAGCAATATACCCGCGCTGTCGGGGCGCTTGGACCCGGTGACGTGGTTCTGTTTGTTGCCTCGCGCGGGCTTCATTCGCACCGGGGCACTGATTGGCGCAAGACCGGCGTTTTTGACAGGATCGTTCTGGTGCAGGGCGACAGGCGTGTGCCGATCACCGATGCAGGATATGTGCGCGTTGATAAACTGGCCACGGCGGGTGCGCCGGAAACCAAGGAACGCAGCCTGTTCACGATCCCGCCGGACGGCTTTGACCCGACCCGCCCGTTCACCCTTGAACTGACGGCGACACGCCCCGACAGCGCCGGGAATGACCTGTCATTCGTGATTGATGTTCCATACGCCTTGCCTGAAACGCATCTGGTGCCGCCCCCGCCCGAAGCTGCGCCGTTATGGCAGCTGACGTGGCAGGACAAACGGTTTGCCGTGATCAGCGTTGCAGCTATGCAAATCATACTGACCCTGATCCTTCTGTTTCAGGAATCCGTGGTGCGCCGGCCCAAATTGTGGCGGGCCATCCGGCTGGGGTTTCTGACAACCACACTGGTCTGGCTGGGTTGGATTCTGAACGGCCAGTTGTCTGTCGTGCAGGTCGTCGCCTTTGTGCATTCCCTGCTGAACGGATTTCGCTGGGAAACATTCCTGATCGAACCGGTCATATTCACGCTTTGGGCGGGTGTCGGTCTGGGTTTGTTGTTTTGGGGGCGGGGTGTGTTCTGTGGTTGGCTATGCCCGTTTGGCGCTTTGCAGGAACTGTCGAATGTTATCGCGCAACGTCTGGGTGTGCCCCAGATCAAGGTGCCGCATGCCCTGCACGAACGGCTGTGGATCATCAAGTACACCTTGTTCGTGGCGATTCTGGCGCTGTCCTTCTATTCGATGACACAGGCGCTAATTCTGGCAGAGGCAGAGCCGTTCAAGACGGCGATTTCCATGCAGATGATGCGCGCATGGCCATTTGTGGCCTTTGTGCTGGTGCTGCTTACGGCCGGGCTGTTTATCGAACGGTTTTATTGCCGCTATCTTTGCCCGCTGGGCGCCGCACTGGCCATTCCGGCCAAGCTCAAGATATTCGACTGGCTGCACCGCCGCCCGCAATGCGGCCGCGAATGCCGGTTGTGCGAGACCAAGTGTACGGTCGGCGCGATTGATCCGCTGGGCCGTATCAACCCGAACGAATGTGTTCTGTGCCTCAGATGTCAGGTTGTCATGAATGATGCCGCAACCTGCCCTGTTCTGAAAAGGCGCCAACGCGCCACACCCGCTGTAGGAGGGTCATCCGCATGACATCGCTGATCTCACGTCTGTTTTCCCAGGGCTTCCGCATCTTCTTTCTGGCTGCGGGGGCGTTTGCGATATTTTCGATGCTGGTATGGGAATTGTATCTGGGGGTGCATTTCGCCGGCGGCATGATTTATGATCTGCCCTTCGCCCCGCCGCCGCATCTGTGGCACGCACACGAGATGATATTCGGCTACTCTGCTGCGGCGTTGGGGGGCTTTCTGCTGACAGCCGTGCCAAACTGGACCGGTGCCAAGGCCGCGCCGCAACGCTTTATCGCCGTCGCTGCGGGTGTCTGGCTTGCCGGACGGGCTGTCATGTGGTGGTCCGGTACCTTGCCGGCGAGTTTGGTTGCCATTGCCGATCTTGCCTTTCTGCCGATCATGATCGCCCAGATCATGTCGCAACTGATCAAACGGCCGAAACCTCAGAACATGGTTCTTGTCGGGTTTCTTGGCGCAATCTGGGTCAGCAATCTGGTGGTGCATCTGGAATGGATGGGCGTGACAGAGGACAGTGCAGCCGTCGGATTGCGGGCCGGTCTGTTTGCGCTGTGCGCGATGATTGCTGTTCTGGGCGGACGCGTGACACCGGCCTTTACCCGAAATGCGATGAAACGCGCAGGTGTCGCGGAAGCTTTTTGGCCAACCAGCCCGAACCGGATCGAGCGCCCTGCCATTCTGTTAATGGCGGCGTTGCCGCTGGCCCTGTTGATCGGTTTGCCCGCATGGGTGTTGGGGGGAATGGCCGCAATTGCCGGCATTCTGCAATGTCTGCGTGTGGCCTGCTGGCGGCCGTTCTGGACGTGGAACCAACCGATCCTTTGGTCGTTGCATCTGGGCATGCTGACGCTTGGCGTGGGGCTGGTGTCTTGGGGGGCCAGCCAGTTCGCCCTGTCCAGCGAAGTTGCGGCACTGCATGTTCTGGGCATCGGTTGCATCGGGGGTATGACACTGGCCGTGATGAGCCGTGCAATACTGGGCCATAGCGGGCGCCCGTTGATTGCGCCGGTTGCGGTCGCTGTTGCCTACGGGCTGATCATTCTGGCCGCCGGTTTGCGCTGGGTCGGATCCACGCTGTCGGGCGATTTCTATTTTCCCATGATGCTGGGCGCCGGTGGCATCTGGATCATCGCCTTTACCCTTTACCTGATCGCGCTGTGGCCGGCTATATCGGGGCCGCGCCAGACCGCGTGACATTTGCGAAAACGTAAAAGAAACGCCGCTGCTTGACTTTTGCCAAGGATCAAAACGGCCGCGGCGCACAAAGTGCCCCTATCATCAACGCAGCGCAAAAGGAGAGCGCAATGCGCGAAGTCATGACCAAGAGCATGGCCCGGAACATCTTTTTCGGGGGATCCCTGTTCTTTATTATCATCTTTGTGGGGCTGTCGGTTCATTCGCACCGTTACATCGTCACCACATCTACCGATCACGAGGGCATCACCGAAAGCGTTGCCCTTGGAAAACACCTTTGGGAACAGAACGGTTGTATCAACTGTCACACGATCCTTGGCGAAGGCGCGTATTTCGCGCCTGAACTGGCGAACGTGATGACCCGCTGGGGCGTCGAAGACGATCCGGAGGCGGCGTTTGAAACGCTCAAAGGCTGGATGGAGGCCATGCCGACAGGCATCGAAGGCCGCCGTCAGATGCCGAACTTTGGCCTGAACGACGAAGAATACCGCGCCCTCAGTGATTTTCTGCTGTGGACCGATTCTATCGATGCGCAGGGCTGGCCGCCCAATGATGCGGGCTGAGAAAGGACGAAACCGATGAAATACCAATCACAAAAAATCGCGTATGCGTATTTTGGGGTGGCGCTTGGCCTGTTCGCGATCCAGATCGTGGGCGGTTTGCTGGCGGGGTTTGTGTATGTGATGCCCAACACCCTGTCAGAGCTTTTGCCCTTTAACATTATCCGGATGCTGCACACCAACAGCCTTGTTGTGTGGCTGCTTCTGGGCTTTTTCGGCGCGGCCTATTTCCTGATCCCGGAAGAAGCCGAGCGTGAAATCCATTCGCCTACCATTGCCTATCTGCAACTGATCATCCTGGTGGTCGGAACACTGGGCGTTGTGCTGACCTATGTGTTCAACCTGTTCGAAGGCAACTGGTTGCTGGGCAAGGAAGGACGCGAGTTTCTGGAACAACCCAAATGGGTCAAGGTGGGCATCGTCGTGGCTGCATTGATGTTCCTTTACAATGTCAGCATGACAGTTCTGAAAGGCAAGAAAACCGCAATCACCAACATCCTGTTGCTGGGTTTGTGGGGTCTGGCACTGTTGTTCCTGTTCGCCTTTTACAATCCTGACAATCTGGCGCTGGACAAACAGTACTGGTGGTATGTGATCCACCTGTGGGTGGAAGGCGTGTGGGAGCTGATAATGGCATCCATTCTGGCCTACCTGATGCTCAAGCTGACCGGCGTGGACCGCGAGGTGGTTGAAAAGTGGCTTTACGTCATCGTTGCCGCAGCGCTGTTTTCCGGCATCCTTGGTACCGGACACCATTATTACTGGATCGGATCACCCGGTTACTGGCAGTGGATCGGATCCATCTTCAGTTCGCTTGAAGTGATCCCGTTCTTCATGATGATGGCCTTTGCCTTTGTCATGGTCTGGAAGGGCCGTCGGGACCATCCGAACAAGGCAGCACTGTTGTGGAGCCTTGGCTGCGCCACACTGGCGTTCTTCGGGGCGGGTGTCTGGGGCTTCCTGCACACGCTGCACGGGGTCAACTACTATACCCACGGCACCCAGATCACGGCTGCGCACGGACACCTTGCGTTTTATGGTGCCTATGTCTGCCTTAACCTTGCGATCTTCACCTATGCGATGCCGATCCTGAAAGGGCGTGATCCCTATAATCAGGTGCTGAACATGGCGTCGTTCTGGCTGATGTCGGGTGGTATGGTGTTCATGACCTTCACACTGACCTTTGCTGGCACTGTCCAAACCCACATGCAGCGCGTGCTGGGCGAAAACTTTATGGACGTGCAGGACAGCATCGCGCTGTTCTACTGGATGCGCTTTGGGTCCGGTGTGGTCGTCTTCCTGGGCGTTCTGTTGTTCCTTTACGCGATCTTTGTGCCCCGGCGCGAAGTGATCGAACCCGGTAAAACAGTAGCAGCGGAGTGATCGATATGGATGGCACCTTTGCCCCGAACAAGAAGGGGGCGGCTGACGCCCCCTTTTACCTGCCGCAGGGCGATGAATGCGCCCTGTTCGAAGCGGCCAGCGCGAATGATCTGCCGGTTCTTCTGAAAGGTCCGACAGGCTGTGGCAAGACACGCTTTGTCACCCATATGGCCGCCCGTCTTGGCCGCCCGCTTTATACGGTAGCCTGTCATGACGATCTGTCAGCAGCCGACCTGATCGGGCGGTATCTGCTGAAAGGCGGAGAAACCGTTTGGGTCGATGGCCCGCTGACCCGCGCGGTGCGCGAAGGCGCGATCTGCTACCTTGACGAAGTGGTCGAGGCGCGAAAGGACGTGACTGTAGTCTTGCATCCGTTGACGGATGACCGGCGTATCCTGCCGATCGACCGTACCGGAGAAGAGCTTGAAGCCGCGCCCGGATTTATGCTGGTGGCCTCGTACAACCCCGGTTACCAGAATATTCTCAAAACCCTTAAACCATCGACACGCCAGCGCTTTCTGGCCGTTGAATTCGACTTTCCCAAGCCCGATGTCGAGGTGGAAGTCGTGGCCTGTGAAAGTGGGCTGGATGTTGACCGGGTCAAACCGCTTGTCCGACTTGGCGGGAAATTGCGGGCCCTGAAAGGTCAGGATCTGGAAGAGGGTGTTTCAACACGGCTGATCGTCTATGCGGCCACGTTGATAGCACAAGGCATGCCCGTGGAACGGGCCGTCGAAGCGGCGATGATCGAACCGCTGACCGATGATGCCGATATCAAACGCGGGCTCCTCGATCTTGTTACGGCCATCTTCGGGTGAGGCATGGCCATGGGCAAGATTGAAATCGAGCCATGGGAACCCGAAGAAACTGTCGGGAAACTGTGGCACGCGTTTGCCAGCCGTCTGGATGCGCCAACCATGCATCACGGAGCCGGTGTTGACCTTTCCGAGGTCAGCGGGCGGCTGGCAGTTTTTTTCCGTGGACTGGGCGGTTCCCATGCCGTCGAACTGCGCCCTGTCAGCGCCGAAGTCAGCCGCCACAGGCTGAGCTTTCTGCGCCGTCTGGGAGCCGAGGCCGAAATAGTCCCGCGCGCCAGCTTTGACGGAGAAGCCTTGCGCTTGCCGCAAAGACTGGCGGTTTTTCCAACGCGCGAAGCCAACGGGGCCTTGTATCTGTGGCTGACAGCCGCAGCGGCGCACGCACCCGAATTCGTGCGCGATGATGATCCGTTGCGCGCCGATCTGCGTGCAATTGATGCCGCCCGTACAATGGCGCGGGCGGCGTTGGAAAATGGCCCCGGTCTGGCCGATCTTTACCGCGGTCTGTGTGATGTCACACGCCACCACCGCCGCACAGCGCACCTGCCGAAAACCGAAGCCGCCGTCGAAGCCCTGGTGCGGGCTGCGCTGGGCGATCCTGCGCCGCTGCCTGCACTGGCATTGAAATTGCTGGATGCTCCACGTGAAACCCTGACGGCAACAAGGGGATACAGCCCCTATCAGCCGGTGCCTCTGTGGCCTGATCTGCGCGAACTGGTGTTCAGCGCCCCAGACAGTGTCGAAGCGCGTGATTCAGATGGGCCGCCCGAAGAATCCGGTGACGGCACCCATCGCGCGCGCCGTCGTCAGGCCGATCAGGCCGAACGCACCGACAGCCTGATCCTGCACAAGTTCGAAGCCATTCTAAGTTGGGCAGAGTTCCTGAACCTGAACCGCCGTGTCGATGACGATGATCCGGACAATGCAAAAAAAGCGGCTGACGATCAGGATGAAATCGGCCTTGGCCAGATTTCCAAGGCACCGGCCACGCGGCTGAAGCTGCATCTGGATCTGGCCCCCGAAGACGTAGACCGTGAACGCCTGTCCGGCGTGACGACATATCCGGAATGGGATGCGCGCTCTGGCAGCTATCTACCTGATCACGTGCGTGTTTTGCACAGTCTTGCCAAAGCGGGGGATACAATTCCTTCCTTTCGAGAAGACCCTCGTGCGGCGCGTCGTATCCGTCATGTCAAACGCCAGTTCGAAGCATTGCGCCCGGGACGGGTGTTTGTTCCGGCATGTCTGGACGGAGATGAACTGGACATGGAGGCGGTTGTGCGCGCGCGTGTCGATATTCTGGCCAATGGGTCGGGCAGCAACCGCATCTGGCGGCAATCCCTGCCACAGGCCCGCGATCTGGCGGTGTCTATCCTTCTTGATGTGTCCCGTTCGACGGAAAGCGCCGTAACGGGGCGCGCCGTGATTGATATCGAGCGTGAAGCGCTGGCGGCGCTCAGCTGGGGGTTGGATGCGTGCGGGGACGATTTTGCGATCCATGCGTTTTCATCCTTAAAACGTGACCGCGTCTATATCCAGCAATGCAAAGCTTTTGGTGAAGCGATGAGCGCGCATGTCGAAGACCGGATTGGTGCATTGCGCCCGGGATTCTACACGCGGTTGGGGGCAGCGATCCGCCATGCGTCGGCCGATCTGGCGCAACAGGGCAAGAAGCGCCGCCTTCTTCTGGTTATTACCGATGGCAAACCCAATGATCTGGACCATTACGAAGGCCGCCACGGGATCGAAGATACTGCCATGGCCGTGCGCGAGGCGCGTCGTGCAGGGCAATCGGTGTTTGGTGTCACCATCGACAAACAGGCCAAAACGTGGTTCCCGCGACTGTTCGGGCGCGGCGGCTTTCATGTGATCGCGCACCCCGACAAGCTGACCGAGGCGTTGCCGCAAATCTATCGGGAACTGGTGGGTGCATGAGCACGCATTCGGTGCTGGATGAGCTGCCCGGCGATTTGATGATGTGGGTGTTGATCATCAGCGAGCTGCTGGTGTTCGGGGCCGGTCTGGCGGCCTTTTCGGCGATGCGGGCCACCGATCCTGCAGGGTTTGCATCAGCGCAGGCCGTGCTGAACAGCACAGCGGCCGGGATCAACACGATTGTTCTGGTGACAAGCGGGTTGTTTGCGGCGCTTGCCGTTGCCGTGCGCGAACGCGGCCAACGTGCGCGCGCCCGCGTGTTGCTAGGGCTCGCTGCTGTCCTGGGCTTTGCATTCTTGTGGATCAAATCAGCAGAGTATGCCGACAAGGCAGAACTTGGGATCGGCTGGGACACGCACCCGTTCTTTACGTTCTACTATCTGCTTACAGGGTTTCACGCTGCGCATGTGGTGGCCGGGATTGTCATTCTGCTGTTGGTGATGTGGCGCGATGCGCCCCGCAACATCGAAGTAGGCGCAGCGTTCTGGCATATGGTTGATCTGGTTTGGGTTCTGTTGTTCCCCGTGATCTATCTGCTGCGATGACGATGCGGGCCTTGATTTTGGGTTGGGGGATGCTGATCGGGTTCAGCGCCGTTTCAACGTTGGTGTCGATCCTGCCTGTGCCATCGCAGTGGCATGCCGCGAGCGGGGCAATTGTTCTGCTGCTTGCCTGGCTGAAAGCGCGTGTGATCCTGTCGCGCTATCTGGGGCTGTGTGCCGCGCCGTTCTGGGCCCGCGGCTTTGGGCTGGCGCTTGGTGTGTTCTGTACCGTGTTGCTGGGCCTCTATCTGATCCCGTTCATGTTTTGAAAGCGTCCGCGAAATCGGCAGGTAAATCGAATTCCTTCAAAACACGCGTACGCCCTTCTGCCGACATTTTGCGCGCTGTCTTTTCCACGATCCTCAGCAATTTGTCGGGGGCTTGCGTTTTGGAAAACGGTGAAAAATACCATTTCAGAAAGACGAAACAAATCACGTCTTCCAGTGCCTGGACCTCTGGGTCGCGCTTGATCCCCTCTTTGCGGATCATCCGCCCTGCGGCATCTGCCTGATCTGCACTATAGCCGCTCTCCAACATGATCTCTCCGACACGATGCGCATGATGCCTGGCCAGATCGCGCCGCCACGCCAGATATCCGGCGCGGTCCTGCGGAAAATCGGCCCGCTTCAGAACCCAGCGTTCAATATGTTGACCGCGGGCGGCGATTTGCAGCGGCTCTGACGCGTCGGGAAAAAGGCGCGCGAGTTCCGCGCTCATCCGTTGGCCATAAAGCTGCGCGGCGGGCGCGCCTTCGGCTGTATCGGGATCGGCCGCGTTGGCCGCGTCAATCCGTGAAAGCGCCTGTTCCAGTCTGCTCACAGCGCTTTGTTCCAGGCTGCCGCAGGATCTTCTTCGGCGTAGTCACGCAAGCGTTCCACATTATCGATCGTGGCGTGGTTTTTGGAAATCCGCACGCCAACGGGGCGCAATTTCGAAAACGCGCGGGACAGGCTTTCCGGTTTCATCCCAAGCCGGCCAGCGATCAGAACCTTGTCGTAGGGCAGGGTCACAACGCAGCTTCCATCAGCACAGTTGCTTAAATCCAGCAGGAATTCCGCAACCCGCTGGGCCCCGGTCTGTGCCTTGATTTGTTCAACTTGTGACACAAGAGAATGCAGGTGCTGAAAGGTTGATGCCAAAATCGAAACGCAGATTTCCGGCTGGTCCTTCATCAGCGAAATGAGCGAGGTTGCCGAGATTTGCATCAATGTGCAGTCGGTTACCGCCTCTCCCGATACCGGATAGTCCAGATGACGCAGTGCAACGGCTTCACCAAAACTGCTGCCGCGGGTGAACACGCTGACCACGGCTTCGTTTCCGTTTGGGGCAATACGGTACAGTTTCACCCAGCCATCCAGAACGACATGAATAACTTGTGCCATTTCACCCTGCAGAAAAAGAGTTTCGCCCCGTGTCGCGGTCCGGGTGTGTGCGCCTTTAAGCACGGTATCAACAACAGGATCAGGCAGGCTGCGTAGCAGCAAAGACTCTCTGGCTGTTTTCAAGTTCAAGTCTTTGATCATTCTGGTTCCACGCTTTTTTGCCATGCTATGTGTGGCGCGAAAACATGGCAACCAAGACTTTTGAAGGCTGCGGCTCGATGACTTGACGTTAGTCAAGGAAGCAAACGGTGCCGCATCCTATTTTTTGGCCATCAACACCAAAAGTCCGAGGGGTCTGACATGACATATGAAACCTATTTCCATGATCGTCTTTCGCGCCTCAAGGAAGAAGGGAATTACCGCGTCTTCACCGATCTGGCACGGCACAAGGGGCACTTTCCCGCGGCCACCCGACACAAGGGTGACGACCAGCAGGATGTCACGGTGTGGTGTTCAAACGATTATCTTGGGATGGGGCAGCATCCGTCGGTTCTGAACGCGATGCATACCGCGCTGGACAGGTGTGGTGCTGGCGCGGGGGGAACACGCAATATTTCCGGCACCACGCATGATCACGTTCTGCTTGAGGCTGAACTGGCTGATCTGCACGGCAAGGAAGCGGCCCTGCTGTTTACATCGGGATACGTGTCAAACTGGGCCGCGCTGGGAACACTGGCGTCGGAAATTCCTGATTGCATCGTGTTTTCCGATGCCTTGAACCACGCAAGCATGATCGAGGGTATTCGCCATTCGCGGGCACCCAAAGTGATCTGGAAGCACAATGACCTTGCCGATCTCGAGGCGAAACTGGCTGCGGCCCCGGCGAACGCGCCCAAGCTGATCGCCTTTGAAAGCGTCTATTCAATGGATGGCGACATTGCCCCGATTGCCGAGATTTGTGATCTTGCCGACCGGTATGGCGCGATGACCTATCTGGACGAGGTACACGCTGTTGGCCTTTATGGGCCACGTGGCGGCGGCATTGCCGAACGCGAAGGGCTGATGCACCGGCTGACAGTGATCGAGGGAACGCTGGGCAAGGCATTTGGTGTTGTTGGCGGATATATCGCGGCTTCCGCTGCACTGTGTGATTTCGTGCGCAGTTTCTCAAGCGGGTTCATTTTCACCACGGCGCTGCCGCCTGCCATCGCCGCCGGTGCCGCCGCATCGGTTCGCCATCTGAAATCAAGCCAGAGCGAACGGGCCTTGCAACAGAAACGCGTGGCAGAACTGCGTATGCGCCTGGACAAGGCAGGCATACCGCATCTGGATAATCCCAGTCATATCATCCCAGTGATGGTTGGCGATCCGGTCAAGTGCAAATACATCTCGGACCTGCTGCTGGACCAATTCGGAATTTACATTCAGCCGATCAATTATCCGACAGTCCCGAAAGGCACGGAACGGTTGCGCATCACTCCGTCACCTGTTCACAGCACGCAAGATCTTGACCGGTTGGTGAACGCGTTGGCGCAATTGTGGAATCAGTGCAAGCTGGCCCGGTTGCCTGTGGCCGCGCAGTAGATTTGCCGCGCTCAGAAACAGATTGTTCCGGAATTGGCCATTATTGAAGATGGGCAATTTCGCCTCAATTGTTAAAGCGGTTTGGGGCGATTTTCGTGCTGATCCTGGAAACAGTCGGGCGGGATATCTTTGTGAAATCTGCAACGGCCAGATGATTTGCCCGCCAATGTTTCCGAAACCGAGCCGGACGAAAAAACGACCCGGAAAACCCGGCCTTACTTGCGCCAAATTCCTGACACCTGACGCTTATCGGCGTCATATACTGGCCCATTTTGGGCTGTCTAACGATCCCTGTAGTGACGAGTGCCACGGCATTATGTCCCAGGGGAAACCTTGCTGGACAGAGTGAGTGGTTCGGGTGCCCGCCGGGATGAATGCGAGTTTGTTCCGGCGGATTATAACCCTTGGCCACTCCTGAACCCGCAGTAAACCTATGTGGACGGTTGATCCGGAGTTGTCGCGTCCGGTTGTCGTTTGACCTTTTCCCGCAATGTCTGAAACACGACGTATAAGGCAGGGATCACAAAGATCCCGACGGCTGCCGCTGCCAGCATCCCGCCTGCAACACCGGTACCAACCGCGCGCCTGCTCAGCATCGAAGCACCTTCGGCTGTGACCAGTGGGATAAGGCCCGCGATAAAGGCAAAGCTTGTCATCATCACCGCGCGAAACCGTGCGCTGGCGCCGGATATCGCGGCGTCGATAATCGAGAGGCCGGCGGCCCGTTTCGCCATGGCGAATTCCACGATAAGAATCGCGTTCTTGGCTGCAAGTGCAAGCAGCACAACCAACCCGATCTGGGCATAGATATTGAAAGGCAATCCGGTGACCAGCAAGGCAATCATCGCACCCAGAACGCCGAAAATGACCGACAACAGAACCGGAACCGGAATGGTCCAGCTTTCGTAAAGCGCGACCAGAAACAGATAGGCAAACAAAACGGCCAGCGCCAGAATGACTGTGGTTTGCCCAGAAGCCGCTTTTTCCTGAAGAGCGGTTCCGGTCCATTCGTAATCAAAGCCGGGTGGTGCATTGGCCGCCATGATCTGTTCCATCGCCGCAATCGCATCGCCCGAAGACGCGCCAGCAGCCGGATCACCGTTAATCGTGGCGGTCCGCACGTTGTTATAACGCTGCAATGACATCGGGCCGGTCGTGTATTCAACCGTCGCAAATGCAGATAACGGAACCATTTGGCCGGTGTTTGAACGGACGTGAATCCGGTTGATATCGTCTACGGCATCGCGGTTCTGTTCCTGCGCAATCACGCGCACCTGCCATGCCCGGCCGAACAGGTTGAAATCGTTGATGTAGAGGCCACCCAAAGACGCCTGCAAAGCCGAGAACACATCACTTACCTGAACACCCAGCGTATAAAGCCGCTTTCGATCGATATTCAGGAACAGTTGCGGGCTGTTGGCCGAAAAGGTTGTATAGACGCCGGACAGATCAGGATGCTGATTGGCAGCAACTGTCAGTCCGCGCGCCGTTGCGGCCAGATCGGCAGCACTGCGCCCTTGCAGATCGGTCAGCTGCATTTCGAAGCCTGAGCCGCTGCCCAGCCCGGCAATGGGTGGCAGGTTGAATGCGATCACCTGCGCTTCACGTATTGTACTGCCGCGAACAAGTGTCGATTGAATGGCGGAAAAAACCGATGTTTCGACTGTGGTACGCTCGGCAAACTCGTCCATCGAAACAAACGAAAAGGCCGCATTTGATTTTACGATGCCGTCAAGAATGGAGTAGCCGACAACGCTGGTCACGGTCTTGACGCCGGGAATTTCGCGGATCAGGTCTTCGACCTGGCGCTGGGCTGCGAATGTCCGGTTTACGGATGCGGATTCCGGCAATCTTGTTTCTACAATGTAAGATCCCTGATCTTCCGCGGGTAAAAACCCGGTTGGGATCTTGCCGAACAGAAGCCCGGTCATAACGCCTGCTCCGACCAGTAGCAGCACGCCCAATACAGCCCTGCGGGCAATGTGACCCGCCACATTTGCATAGCCGTCGCGCGCATTGTCGATGCGGTTTGAGATCCAGCCAAGGATACCTTTCTTGGGTCCGTGGTGCGGTTTTAACAAAATGGCACACAGGGCCGGTGACAAGGTCAGCGCGTTAATCGCCGAAATCACCATCGAGACAGATACAGCCACCGCGAATTGCTGGAACAGCTGGCCGGATATACCGGGAATAAAGGCGACCGGCACGAAAACCGACAACAGCACCAGCGTAATGGCAAGGATCGCACCGGTGATTTCGCCCATTGCGGCACTGGCCGCTTCGGCGGGGCTCATCCCGGGGTTTTCCTCCATCTTGGCCTCGACGGCCTCGACAACAACAATGGCGTCATCCACCACGATCCCGATGGCCAGTACCAGTGCAAGCAATGACACGGTGTTCAGCGAAAACCCCATCGCCATCATCACCGCAAAGGTACCAACCAATGCCACGGGCACGGCGACAAGAGGTACGATCGTGGCGCGCAAATTCCCCAGAAACAGGAATACGATCAGCACGACCAGAACGAACGCTTCGATCAAAGTGTGTTCAACCGCCAGAATGCTTTCTTCGACGAACACGGAATTGTCCGAAATGATATCGTATCCGATGCCGGACGGGAAATTCTGCGACAGCCGTTCCATCAGGTGCTTGGCGTCTTCGGCCGCATTCAGGGCATTGGAACCGGGGGCCAGATACATGCCGATCAGCGTGCCCGGCACACCGTCAAAGCTGGTGATGACGTCAGCGCTTTTTTCGCCCAGAATTACCGTGGCCACGTCGCCAATACGGATCACCGATCCGTCAGGGTTGGACCGAACGATGATTTCGGCGAATTCTTCGGCATCGGACAGGCGGCCGGTGGTCGTGATGTTCAATTGCAGACCTGGGTCTTCCGTCATCGGTTGCCCGCCAACGCGCCCTGCAGCCGCCTGAACGTTCTGGGTGCGCAGCGCTGCCGAGATATCATCAGGCACCAGCCCAAGGGCCGTCAGTCGGTCAATGTCCAGATTGATCTGCATGGCAAAATCGTCACTGCCAAAAAGCTTGGCATCGCCAACCCCTGCCACCCTTTTCAACTGATCAACAAGGTTGATGCGCGCGTAGTTGGTCAGCAAAGGACCGTCGACGCTTTCGTCTTTGGCGTAGAGCACGATACCCATCAGCAGCGATGTCGATTTGGAGGCCACACTGATCCCGGTGTTGCGCACATCAGCCGGCAGCAACGGTTCAGCCAATGCCACACGGTTCTGTACGTTGACAGTGGCGATGTCGGGGTCGGTGCCGACTGCAAAGCTGACGTTCAGCGTGTAACTGCCATCCGCGCCCGACGTGGATTTCATGTAAATCATGTCATCGACGCCAATGACCTTGTCTTCGATCACCTGCGCGACGGTTTGTTCCGTCACTTCGGCCCCGGCACCGGGATAAGATGCGGTCACGGTGACCTGCGGCGGAACGATATCGGGGAACTGTTCGACCGGCATCCGCGTCAGGGCGATAAGACCGGCCAGAAACATGACGATTGAAATGACGCCGGCAAAGCGGGGGCGCGCAATAAAGAGATCTGCCAGCATCGGACTATCCGTTGTCCGCAGTGGCCGCATCAACGACCATGCCGGGGCGCACCTTGTTGATGCCGTCTGTAACCACCTTTTCACCTGCGACCAGTCCGTCGGACACAATCGCCTTGCCCTGCGCAATCCGGTCAACTTCGACGCGCCGCTGTTGGGCAGTATTATCGTCGGCCACAACCAGAACAAATGCGCCTTGCAGATCGCGCTGGATGGCTTGTTGCGGCACCGTCAGGACTTCGGTTGCCTCGCCCGATGTCAGAACAACGCGAACAAGCTCTGTATCAAGAAGAACACCTTCCGGGTTGTCGAACCTGGCCCGGACGTTCACAGAGTCGGTTGCCGAATTGACAGCGCTGTCCACAAAATCGACGTCACCCATTCTTTCATAGGTATCCCCGTTTGCCAGGATCAAAGACACGACGGCCTCGTTGCTGGACTTGCCAGAAGCCACACGATCCAGATGCGCACGCAGATTGGCTGTCGATACCGGGAATTCTGCGTGTATCGGATCAAGCTTTGTGAGCGTCACCAGCGGCCCGCTTTCAAGCCCGACAAGTGCGCCTTCGTCCACTTGTGCAACGCCTAAACGCCCCGAAAAAGGCGCAACGACCTTGGTATAGGACAAATTCAGTCTTGCGGTATCAAGCGCGGCATTCAGGCGGATAACAGAACCCTCGGCCTGACCAAGCGCGGCTTCGGCACGATCCAGTTGTGTTTGTGCCGATGCTTCGCGTTCGACCAGAACCTGTTGTCTGTCGCGTTCAAGTTCTGCAAGTTTGCGCTCTGCTTCGGTCGAAACCAGTGATCCTTCGGCTTCTTTCACAGCGGCGGCGTAAAGTGTTTCTTCGATAAGAAACAGGACATCGCCTTCTGATACGATATCGCCCGGTTCAAACAGAACTTCCATCAGCGTTCCGCTGACACGTGCCCGCAGATCAACGCGCTGGTCTGCTTCCAGCCGCCCGTTGAACACAGCGCTTTCGTTCACGTTTTCAAGGATTGCCTGCGTTACAATGACGGCGGGCGGCGGGGGTTGTTGCGCATGTGCGGGAGCGCAAAGCAGGACAAGCGTAATTGTGCGAGCAAGTGTCTTTAGCATTCTGATTAAACGCCCCCGTGTTTTTTGTTGATTGGAATGCCTGACACATCCTTTCAATAACGGTAACGCCGCCAATCACGGGGCGCAACCTTCGTGGATGCGGACAGGTCCGGTATCTTGAAGCGTATCAAGCATGCAAAAATGGCACCGGCAAAGGAAGGCAGCGCCTTAGTAGCGCCGGTTCACAGTTGCTGATGCCAGTTTCCTTGCCTTTTGCCGTTCGCGCAAAAACACGAACAGGCCCGATCCCATGATCAGAAGCATGCCCAGCCAAACCTCCCACACCGGGATTTCGGCCCAGAAGACCCAGCCCCAGAAAACGGCCAGAAGCAGGCCGACATATTCAAACGGTGCGATCGTGGCAGCGTCGGCCATCCTGTACGCCTGACTGAGGCAATATCCGATGATCGCAGAGTTCACGCCAAGCCCGAGCATGACCCAGATATCATTGTCTGTGGGCCAGACCCAGGCCCGCAGAAGAAACTGCACACTGCTGTTTTCGGACCCTTGGGCAAAGCGCCCGTCGCCGGCGACGACGTAAAACAGGACCGACACAACAATAAACGTTGCCTGAATGTATAATGCCAGTGCCGAAGCCTTGGTCGTTCCGCCCAGTTTTCGTGTCAGGATCTGGTTGAACGCATATGTGATGGCGGACAAAACCGGCAACAAAAGCACGATGCGGCTTGCCATGAGATCATCTGATCCTTCCCATGGGCGCTGCATGACGATGACGCCCAAAAATCCGATGGCAACAGCGATGATCCGCAAAGGCCCGACTTTTTCACCCAGTATTGGAATGGACAAAAGGGTTATGAACAACGGCGCTGCAAAAAACAGGGCCGTTGCATCCGCCAGCGGCAAGGCGGCAAGTGCCACGAAAAATGTCATGTTGGCGATCACGATCAAAACACCGCGCAGCAGATGCAAGGCAGGTTGCTTTGTCTTCAAAATCGAAAGCCCGCCTTCGAACCGCACAAGGATCAGCGTGAACAGAATACCAATGCTGGATCGCGCGAAAACGATCTGGTGCAGGGGATAATCGCCAGACAACAGTTTAATCATCAGATCATTCAGCGAAATGCTGAGCATGCCGGCCAGAATGAAAGCAATGCCGACACTGGACTGATTTCTCAGGGCAGAGGTCAAATGAAGTTCCTACTTTGATTTGACTTCACCGCTAACACAGCGCTGGCTGGTGTCTATGCCTGTTTGCGACACCGGATCGAAACGTCGTTGGCGGCCATCCAAAGATGCATTAGAAAACAATGAGCACAGCGAGGAGACACATTATGCAGATGAGCGATCAGCGCGATATTCAGGCCCCCCCGGCCACAGTCTATGCGGCTTTGCTAAGTCCCGATGTGCTGATGGAATGTGTGCCCGGCGCGCAAGAGGTCACAGGATCGCCCGAAGACGGGTTCGAGGCGGTCGTGGTGCAAAAGGTTGGCCCCGTAAAAGCCACTTTCAAGGGTACTGTGGTTCTTTCGGAAATGGTTGAAAACACATCCCTGATCATTTCCGGAGAAGGCAAGGGCGGTGCCGCCGGGTTTGCCAAGGGCGGCGCAAATGTTCGTCTTGAACCGCTGGAAGACGGCGGCACGCGGCTGATTTACGATGTCGAAGCGAAGGTTGGCGGAAAGCTTGCGCAATTGGGCAGCAGGCTGATTGACGGATTTGCCAAGAAAATGGCCGATCAGTTTTTCACTCGGTTTCAGGAAGTGTTGGAAGGACCCGCAGAAGGTGCGGAAGACGGCGACGCAGCGCCCGAGGCCGAAAAGAAAGGCTGGATCAAACGGTTTACCAAACGTGGCTAAGACCTGCGCGGTTACGCAGGTCAGTCTGTGCAATTGCGCGGTATCCAATCGCGGGTTTGCCTTTTAGGGTTCGCGCAAACAACCAAGGCTTTCTGACTTCATGGCACCAGTGCTGGACATCCGCGACCTTCGCAAATCCTATGACGACGGGTTCGAAGCGCTAAAGGGCGTTAGCCTGCAGA
Source organism: Sulfitobacter sp. JL08 (assembly GCF_003352045.1). Lineage (NCBI taxonomy): Bacteria > Pseudomonadati > Pseudomonadota > Alphaproteobacteria > Rhodobacterales > Roseobacteraceae > Sulfitobacter > Sulfitobacter sp. JL08. The sequence continues at coordinate 3,764,620 of NZ_CP025815.1, read as the reverse complement.
TCGAAAAGGGCGAAATCATCGCGCTGCTGGGACCAAACGGTGCTGGCAAGACGACGTTGATTTCTACCGTGTGTGGCATCACCACACCGACATCCGGCTCTGTCACGGTTGCCGGTCATGACATCATGACAGACTACCGCGCTGCGCGCGCGATGATCGGGCTGGTGCCGCAGGAAATCGCGCTTGAGCCTTTTGAAAAAGTGATCAACACGGTCCGATTTTCGCGCGGACTGTTCGGGAAGGCCCGCGATGATGCCATCCTTGAAAGGATATTGCGGCAATTGTCACTTTGGGACAAACGCAACAACCGCATCATGGAACTGTCGGGCGGTATGAAGCGCCGCGTGTTGATTGCCAAAGCGTTAAGCCATGAACCGGACATCCTGTTTCTGGATGAACCTACAGCCGGTGTTGATGTCGAACTGCGCAAGGACATGTGGGATATCGTTGCCGGTTTGAAAGCCAGCGGCGTTACGATCATCCTGACGACGCATTACATCGAAGAAGCCGAAGCCATCGCGGATCGCGTGGGTGTGATCAACAAGGGTGCCCTGCTTCTGGTGGAAGACAAAACCGCGTTGATGGCGCGAATGGGCCAGAAACGGCTGGTGATCCACATCCAGAACAAGACACCTGAAATACCCGCTGCCCTGTCGCATTACCAACTGGAACTGGGCGCTGACAAACTCAGCCTGATCTATACCTATGATACTAAGAGCGACCGGACAGGCATCACCAAGCTGCTGGCCGATCTGGCCGGCGCCGGTCTGGTTCTGCGCGATCTGCAAACCCAGCAAAGCAGTCTGGAAGACATATTCGTCAATCTTGTGCAGGAGGATGCGTCATCAACCTAACGGCTGTGAAAGCGATATATCTTTACGAAATGGCGCGCTTTTTCCGCACGCTGTTGCAAAGCTTCATTTCTCCTGTGATTTCAACATCGCTGTACTTTGTGGTTTTCGGGGCGGCGATCGGCAGCCGTATTCAGGAGGTCGAAGGTATCAGCTATGGGGCCTTTATCGTTCCCGGCCTTATCATGCTGTCGGTGATGACGCAGGCAATTTCAAACGCGTCCTTTGGTATCTATTTTCCGAAATTCATCGGCACGTTCTACGAATTGCTTTCGGCGCCGGTGAATTTTCTGGAAATTGTCATGGGCTATGTCGGGGCGGCTGCGACGAAATCGCTATTTATTGGTCTGGTCATTCTTGTCACGGCCGGATTTTTCATTGATCTGCAGATTGCACATCCGTTGGCGATGATCCTGTTTCTGGTACTGACCTGCCTGTCCTTTTCGTTGATGGGGTTCATTATCGGGATCTGGGCGGGCAATTTCGAACAGTTGCAGCTTGTCCCGTTGCTGATTGTCACCCCTTTGGTTTTCCTTGGCGGGTCGTTTTACTCGATCTCTATGCTGCCGCCGGTCTGGCAGACGATCACGCTGTTCAATCCGGTCGTGTACCTGATTTCGGGTTTTCGCTGGTCATTCTTTGGCACCGCAGACGTTCCCATCGGGTTAAGCCTGCTTGCGATTGCCGGGTTCACATTGCTTTGTCTGGCTGTCATCGGCTGGATTTTCAGAACCGGATGGCGGTTGCGCAAGTAAGCGGACGGGATCGTGCGGAACCGGACCTGCTTTCAAGTATTTTTGAAAAGATGAAGAACGATATTGCATCGCTGCCTTGTTTGTCGCTGCGCTGAAATATACATGGGCATACATGAGAGCACGGCTTCCCTTTATCAAATCGCACCCGACGGTCGCCGTCATCCGGTTGGCCGGTGCCATTGGAATGGCGGGGCGCGGATCGTTAAGCGATGCCGGCATGGCGCCGATCATCGAAAAGGCGTTTTCTCGCGGCAAGCCGGATGCGGTTGCGCTTGAAATCAATTCCCCCGGCGGATCACCGGTGCAGTCTTCCTTGATCGGGGCGCGTATCCGGCGCCTTGCGGAAGAAAAGAACATCCCCGTCTTTGCCTTTGTCGAAGATGTGGCCGCGTCGGGTGGGTATTGGCTGGCTGCTGCGGCGGATGAAATATGGGCCGACGACAGTTCGGTCATCGGATCGATCGGGGTGATTTCGGCGGGATTCGGGGCGCATGTGTTTCTGGCGCGGCAGGGCGTTGAACGCCGCGTTTATACCGCGGGAAAGTCGAAATCCATGCTCGACCCGTTCAGCCCGGAAAAACCGGAAGATGTGACACGGCTCAAAGAAATTCTGAACGATATCCACGGCACCTTTATCGCGCATATCAAAAGCCGCCGCGGCGACAAGCTTGACCAGAAAAAAGACCTGTTTACAGGTGAAATATGGGTGGGTCACAAGGCGCAAGAGGTCGGTTTGATTGACGGCATCGGCCATCTTCAACCCAAGATGAAAGAATGTTTTGGCGACAAGGTTCGCTTTCGTCGTTATGGCATACGCAAGCCCTTCCTGCAGAAATTCGGCCTGCAACTGACCCAGGACGCGCTGGCCGGACTGGAAGAACGCGCACAATATGCGCGGTTTGGGCTGTGACGTGATATTCAAGATCGTCATCCTGTTTCTGGTCTTTATGGGTGTATTGGCCATGTTCGGCAAAATCACCTTGCCGGGCCAGAAACGGCTGGCATCTGCCCGCTGCCGCCACTGTGGAAAATTCCGGATCGGCAAGGGGCCGTGTTCGTGCGGCCAGGGAAAAGGATAAGCTGTGATTGCCTGGCTTTTAGTAATCCTGGGCCTTGTTATCCTGCTGCTTGCCGGTGACGCGCTTGTTAAGGGCGCGGTGAATCTTAGTCTTCGATTGGGCGTGCCGGCGTTGATCGTCAGCCTGACTATCGTGGCCTTTGGTACATCCGCACCGGAATTGCTGATTTCGATCCAGGCGGTGCTGGACAATGCGCCGGGCATTGCGCTGGGCAATGTTGTTGGCTCGAACACGGCGAATGTGTTGCTGGTTCTGGGCATACCGGCGCTGTTGGCGACCTTGCACACAAGCGAATGCAACACGCGCAAGACATTCGGCTTTATGATCGCCTCGTCGCTTATATTTATAGCGCTGGCGTTTCGCGGTGTTTTCGACTGGATCAGCGGTTTGGTTCTGCTGTCGGTGCTGGCGCTGGTGCTGGGTGATGCATTTCGCGATGCGCGGGCCCACAAGACAGCCAATGACAGTATCGAGGCAGATGTCGAAGGTGCCGATCCGGATATGCCGTGGTGGAAGATCGCCGTTTTTCTGGTTCTGGGTCTGATCGGTCTTCCCTTGGGTGCTGATCTGCTGGTGGACAATGCAACCGTTATTGCGAAAACCTATGGCGTCAGCGACACCGTGATCGGCCTGACGCTGGTTGCCATCGGAACGTCATTGCCCGAACTGGCAACCACCGTGATGGCCGCGTTGCGCAGACAGGCTGATGTTGCGCTGGGCAACGTGATCGGGTCGAACATGTTCAATCTGCTGGCGATCATCGGAATAGCTTCGCTTGTCGGGCCGATCAGCGTGGATCCGGAGTTCCTTCGCTTTGATCTTTGGGTCATGCTGGCGGCATCGATCATGTTGATCCCGTTTGTCTACTGGCGGCGTGACATCACAAAGGCCTGGGGCATCGGCTTGACCGCACTTTATTTGGTCTATCTGACAGTGGTGTTGATCTAACGGATTGAAGGGGACGCACCGAGATGTCGATATGTTTGGTAACAGGTGCAGGCAGGCGGCTGGGACGCGCGATGGCGCTGTACATGGCGGGCCGCGGATATGATGTGGCCGTGCACTACGCAACGTCCCAAGCCGAGGCGCAATGCGTTGTTGACGAAATTCTGGCGATGGGCCGCAAGTCTGTCGCGATACAGGCTGACCTGCTTGACGAAAACGCCGTTCAGGCCCTGTTGCCTTCTGTGGTTGATGCGCTGGGCGGGCCGGTAACCTGCCTGATCAATAATGCGTCGATCTTTGAATATGACACGATTGAAACCGCGACCCGCTCAAGCTGGGATCGACATATGGAAAGCAATCTGCGCGCGCCCTTTGTGCTGACCCAGGCGATGGCAGCGCAAAACCTGGCAGCGCAGATGGACACACGGAACGAACCGGTTTCGGCCGGTCTTGTGGTCAACATGATTGATCAGCGGGTGCGCAAGCTGACGCCGGATTTCATGACATACACGCTGGCCAAAATGGGCCTCTGGGCGCTGACCCGTACAGCGGCGCAGGCGCTGGCCCCTGCCATCAGGGTCAACGCGATCGGGCCGGGGCCGACCTTAAAGGGCGCACGGCAAAGCGAGGCGCATTTTGATGCACAACGCCGTGCGACGGTTCTGAGCCGGGGCGCGGACGAGGGGGATATAACGACCGCTCTTGGATACCTTCTGGATGCACGATCAGTGACGGGGCAATTGATCTGTGTCGACGGCGGACAGCATCTTGGATGGCAGACACCGGACGTTCTGGGCGTTGAAATGTGATATTCCCCGTGCAAAGTTTTGCACGTGGGCGCAGTGATTTACAAAAATGTCACAAAAAGACCTTTGTTTTCAGCGCCTTGCTTAATGTTCATAAAAATATCATGTAAAAACAGTATGTTATTTGGCTGCCTAAATTTTAGGCAGTTCGGCGAAGCTACCAAAAAACAACGAAAATTTCCGGATCACCGAAAGATATCATCAGACTTATCCACAAGAAGCGGGGATGCCTTTGGCCTTGCAGTGGGCCAGTCAAGATTGCAGCCAGAGCCAGAGAATCATATCTGTTGATCATGACACAACCTGACAACAAAACGACGGCCCCAAATGTGACCGGTCATGCCTGTATTCAGTCCTATTTGAAGTCGCTGAGCAATGCGCCAGGGGTTTACAGAATGCTCGATGCGGACAGCCGGGTGCTGTATGTTGGTAAGGCGCGCAATCTGCGGGCCCGGGTTTCGAATTATGCGCGTCCCGGTGGCCATAGCAGCCGGATCGACAGGATGATCCGCGCCACAGCATCGATGATGTTTCTGACCACGAAAACCGAAACCGAAGCGTTGTTGCTGGAACAGAACCTGATCAAACAGTTGAAGCCCAAGTTCAACGTTCTGCTGCGTGATGACAAAAGTTTCCCCAATATTCTGGTCGCCAAGGACCATGCGTTTCCACAGATCAAAAAGCATCGTGGCGCAAAGAAAGAGAAGGGGGCGTATTACGGCCCCTTTGCCAGCGCGGGTGCGGTAAACCGGACGTTGAACCAGCTGCAAAAGGTTTTTCTGCTGCGCAATTGCACCGATACCGTGTTCGATGCGCGAACACGGCCCTGTCTTTTGTACCAGATCAAACGCTGTTCGGCACCATGTGTCGGCCATATCTCGGAACGGGATTATGCCGCTTCCGTGCGCGATGCAGAACGGTTCTTGTCCGGCAAGTCGACCGAGGTGCAGGAAACGCTGGCGACACAGATGGCGCAAGCGTCTGAAAACATGGAATACGAACGCGCTGCCGCAATACGGGATCGTATCCGTGCCCTGACACAGGTGCAGACCGCGCAAGGTATCAACCCGCGTGGCGTGCGCGAAGCGGATGTGATCGCCCTGCATCTGGAAGACGGGCAGGCCTGTGTTCAAGTGTTTTTCATTCGAGCCAACCAGAACTGGGGCAACCGCGATTTTTACCCGCGCGTGGGCGATGATGTCGATGCCGCCGAGGTTCTTGAGGCGTTTCTGGGCCAGTTTTACGATGGCAAGGAACCGCCCCGCCAACTGATCCTGTCCAACGAGATCGAAAGCCCCGATCTGATGACGAACGCGTTAAGCGAAAAGGCGGGGCGCAAGGTGGAACTGATCGTGCCCAAGCGCGGCGAAAAGGCCGAACTGGTAGACGGGGCGTTGCGCAACGCGCGCGAATCCCTGGGCCGCAAAATGGCTGAAACCGCAACCCAGAAAAAGCTATTGAAAGGCCTTGCCGAGGCGTTCGATCTGCCTGCACCGCCGGCCCGCATCGAAGTGTACGACAACAGCCATATTCAGGGTGCACATGCGGTCGGAGCGATGATTGTTGCAGGGCCGGAGGGTTTCATGAAAAACCAGTATCGCAAGTTCAACATTCGCGGAGAAGACCTTACCCCCGGCGATGATTTCGGCATGATGAAAGAGGTTCTGACCCGAAGGTTCAAGCGCCTGATCAAGGAAGACCCTGATCGCAGCAAAGGCATGTGGCCGGATCTGTTGCTGATCGATGGTGGTGCCGGACAGGTTAGCGCGGTGCAATCGATCATGCGGGCGCATTCTGTGCAGGATATTCCGATGGTCGGTGTCGCAAAGGGGGTGGACCGCGACGCCGGTAAAGAGGAATTTTACCGTACGGGTCAGCGCCCCTTCGCCCTGCGCCACAATGATCCGGTGCTGTATTACGTGCAGCGCATGCGTGACGAAGCGCACCGGTTTGCCATTGGTACCCACCGTGCAAAGCGGTCAAAGGCGATTGGTGCAACGCCGTTGGACGAAGTGCCGGGCGTTGGCGCCACGCGCAAACGGGCCTTGCTGGCGCATTTCGGATCGGCCAAGGCCGTTGCGCGGGCAAATCTGGCTGATCTGAAAGCGGTTGATGGTGTTTCTGACGCTTTGGCCGAAACCATTTACGGGTTTTTTCATGAACGTGGCTAGCGTTTGAGCAGCGTCATTGGGTTATGACAGCTGCCGCTGTAAAAACAGTCCATGCTGACTGTTGTGATCATACTGGTTTGCCTGATCCCGTGCGGATTGTTGCTTTGGCGTTTGTCTGATGTTCTGGCTGAACGAAACGCCTGGACGCGGCTTGCGGACCTGTCGAATGGTGCTGCGGTTGCCTTTGATCCGAAGACCGTCAAAGACCTGCCTGACCCCGCGCGGCGGTTTTTTCTTTATACATTTTCAGAAGGGGCAAGTCTGCACCGCAACACTGTTCTGACGATGACGGGGGAATTGTCATTGGGCCGCAAGGATGCGCCGGATTACCGCCCGATGCAGGCGCGACAGATACTTGCGCCGCCATATGGTTTGGTGTGGAGGTTGAAATTTGGCGCGATCAGCGGGTCGGATGTGTTGCTTCCGGAAACATCGTGGACACGGTTCTGGGTCTTTCATCTGTTGCCTGTGGTGCGGGTCGGGCGCGCACGCGATCATCAGTTGTCCGCCTTTGGCCGCCTGATCGCTGAAAGCGCATTCTGGGCTCCGGCGGCGCTTTTGCCGGGTAAGGATATCACGTGGGAACCTGTTGATGATCAGATTGCGCGTGCGATCTGTCATTTTCAGGGATTTGAGCAATCTGTTGAAATTACCGTCGATCCCGATGGACGCCCCAGCCACGTCGTGATTGACCGATGGAGCAATGAAAACCCCGAACACCTTTTCCGCAGGCAGCCCTTTGGCGGAACCCTGTCCTGTTTCCGCGATTTTGATGGTGTGCGGTTGCCCACATATGTGGAAGGCGGAAACCATTTCGGAACTGAAGACTATTTTCCATTCTACAAGGCACGCATCTTGTCAGTTTCGTTTGACGCAACCGGTCCGAAATCTGGCGCCGGTTCGAGCGCAACTTAGCGGATGACAAACGACGCCCGCCAACCGCACCCGATTTTTGGTGTGGAAAGCGCCTGAGCCTTGCGTTCATTCTTTCCCCTGCGACTTTGGCGATGTAGGGTTTTTTCATGAAATGGACTTTGCCAAATATTCTGACCGTTCTGCGGTTGCTGGCCGCGCCGGGTATCGCGGTTATGTTTTTATATTTTACAAGACCTTATGCAGACTGGTTTGCGCTTATCCTGTTCGTCAGCGCAGCAATAACAGACTGGTTTGACGGGTATCTTGCACGGGCCTGGCGGCAGGAAACCAAGCTGGGAGCGATGCTGGATCCCATTGCGGACAAGGCAATGGTTGTCATCGCCTTGATGGTCATTGTCGGCTATTCGTCAATGTCGCCCTGGCTTGTGCTGCCTGCCACGGTGATCCTTTTTCGTGAAGTGTTCGTTTCTGGCCTGCGCGAGTATCTGGGCGATACGGCAGGCACATTGAAAGTCACCAGTCTGGCCAAATGGAAAACCACCCTGCAGATGATCGCGATCTCGGTGCTTTTTGCGCAGGGCATATTCGAACATTATCTGGGCATGTCCGTCTGGGGGATGGAGCCAAACATGATTCAGGATATTCTGTCCGGCAAAGCCGCTGATTTGCAGGGCTTGCGCTGGAAACTTGCCGGAATGGAATGGGCAGGACGCATTGGGCTGTGGCTTTTGTGGCTGGCCGCCGGGCTTACACTGTTGACCGGAGTGGACTATCTTAAAAAGGCCTTGCCGCATTTGAAGGAGCAACGCTGATGGATATTCTTTATTTCGCATGGGTGCGCGAACGGATCGGCGTCCCCAAGGAAACGTTTGAAACCAAGGCGGCCACTGTGGCCGATCTGGTTGATGAACTGCGCGCGCGCGAGGGGCGCTATGATGTGGCGTTTTCTGATCTCAGCGCCTTGCGGGTTGCTGTGGATCAGGAACTGGCAGATTTTGACGCCCCGATTGGGAACGCTTCGGAAGTGGCGTTTTTTCCGCCCATGACAGGTGGGTAAACGATGCAGGTGCGGGTACAGTCAGAACCGTTTGACGCCGGTGCAGAGCTGAACGCATTTGCGACAGGGCGGCATGATCTGGGCGCGATTGTCACGTTTTCGGGCATTGTGCGCGATACTGCCGAAGGCGGCCTGCGCGGTATGGACATCGAACATTACCCGGGCATGACGGAACGGGCGCTGCAAAAGATTGCACAAGACGCGGCCGAACGATGGTCTTTGGGCGACGTTCTTGTCATTCACCGCTACGGCCCGCTGGCAGCAGGGGATATCATCATGATGGTTGCAACCGCTGCCCGACACCGCAAAGACGCGTTCGAAGCCGCCGAATACCTGATGGATTACCTGAAATCACGTGCGCCGTTCTGGAAAAAGGAACAGACCGCGGAAGGTTCCGATTGGGTGCAGTCGAAAGATGAAGACGAAAAGGCCCTGACCCGCTGGTAGCGCTTTACCCTGTCGGGGCATTCATCCGTTCGATATAGCCGCGCATTTCTTCGGCTTCGTGGCGTGCATCACGCAATCCATCCATTGCAGCGCGCAGTTCCGCCTCGGTCTGACTTAGCTGATTGGTCAGTTCTGCTTCGCGTTGTTGCAGATACGTGATGGCCTGATCGCGGGTTTCTTCGGCTTCGTGCAGTTCCTGACTCATCTTTTCCAGTTCACCGACATCGCTTTGGCTCACGCGGGTGAACCGGTGGATCAGCCAATTGGCAAACCAGCCCATACAGAACGCGACAAAAAGAACGATCGCCGTTGCAATAATGAATTCTGTTCTGCTCACACGCCTGTCCCTATTCAGTTTCGCCGTTTTCCGGCGTTATTTCTTCTTCCGTGCGTTCCAGCCCTGTGGGCTGTTCTGCTTTTGCCGGGGCCGGGCGGATCAGTTTGAATTCGATCCGGCGGTTGGTTTCCCGACCTTCTTCGGTCCCATTATCCGCGATTGGTAAAGTTTCGCCATACCCTTTCGCAGAAAAAGATGATGTTAATACCCGCCGGGCGCGCAGTTCGTCCAGAACCGACTGGGCGCGTTCCTGACTTAGCTGCTGGTTCATTTCCTCGCGGCCCTGACTGTCTGTATGACCCTGAATTTCGATTTTCATGTCACCGCATTTTTTCAGAACTTCCGCAATGTCATCCATTGTCTCAAGCGCGGCGGCGTTCATTTGCGACGATCCCGGTTCGAAATCGATTTTGGCAACATCGATGATCGCCTTGATCTCGGCTTCGCATTCGTCGGGCGTTGGGGCGCTGGCCACGGGATCCAGCTTTTTCTGGTACGCGACATCGATCTTGAAATCTTCTGCGGCCCCCAGTTTCTCAGCCAGCAAACTGGCAATCGCAGCATTTGCATCAGGGTTGCCTGTGTTCCCCTGTACCTGAATGCTGTCCGGGGTCACGGTGACATATCCATTGCTAAGAAAGCTCAGGGCTTCCAGCCCGGTCAGAACGCGCAGCGGCCAGTTTGGCGGAAGATCGGAAACGATCCGCGCCGCCGTATACACCCGGGCCGACCCGAATCTGGCCTGGGCGTAGCTGTCGGCGACACTGCGCAGGTTTTCATCGCTCAGCCGGCCCCGAAGCTGAACCAGCCCTTCGGGGCTCAGCGTGGCTGTAAACTCCGGCGGGCCCTGGTTCTGCCCGGTTTCGGGAACTGGCAGCACGGCATGCAATGCAAACACATCCGGAAGAGCGGCCTCAAGCTCTCCGACCACACGGTCAAAAATGTCTTGATCCGTGCCTTCAATCGCGATCAGGGCGACATCGGCATCCGAAAACGTCACCGAACCGCCACCCAGTTCGGCAATTGCGGAAATGGATTGAACCGCGGCCTTTGACCAATTCGGCGAAGGAACCCCCATGCCGATCGTGCAGCCTGTGTTTTCGCCCAGACCTGCAATTCTTGCTGCCGCCAGAATGCGATCTGCCGATGCTTCGGTGTCTGCCGAACAGGCATCAAAACGTGCGCCGTCCGCGTCCAGCACAAAGCGCAATGTGAACGGGGTGATGACAGGGCGCGGCGCTGATATCGCAACAACCAGCTGAATTCCGGGCGGTGCCGCGCGGGTCAGAGTGTCTTCAACCTTTTGCTTGGCCTCGGCGCTGTCGGTCATCGCCGTGATTGAAACACGCCCCGCCGTGACCGACACTTTTGATCTCGGCAGGTCTTTCAAGGCTGTCAGCGAAAATCCCAGCGCTTCCTCCCATCCATCGGGCACGCTGTAATCGGCGGTTTCAAGAAGGTCGGTGACATCGCCGTTTCCGGCCATCTTTTGCAGGCGTTCAACGATGGCTGCGCGATCCGTTGCTGACGGGATCAGGCCGATGATCGAAATGCCGCGATCATTGCGCAGCACTTCGACAGAGAACCGCGGCGGGGCCAGATCGGCCACTGCCTTGACTTCCATGTTGTCGATGATCCGGGCCGCATCAACAACACTGCCTGCCGCGCTAAGCGCCTTGAACCGAACCGCTTCGGATGGTGCGACACCTGACAGCGTAACCTGCAATCCGTCTGCCTGTACTTCAGCCCAGGGCATTCCCTCGGCGTCCAGTGTATCACGCACCCCGATTTCGGAATTGTCTTCAATCAGCGTTACCGAAAACCCGGCCGCCACAAGGCTTATTACTGCGGCACCGACAAACGTGGCGATAACAATGAAAAGTGCGGAAAGACGCATCGATAACAGGCTCGACCTTGTTGCTTTCAGGTTTGATACGCCGATGGGGCAGGGTATTCAATCACGTCAGCAGGGCTGCGCAGAAAAACACCAGCGGGATCATGCCAGTGTCCCTGTTGGCGCGAAACAGGCGCAGCAATTTGGCGTTGTCATGTATGTCCAGCCCGCGCAATTGCCATGTCATGTGCCATCCCATGGCCCATGGCCCCCCCAGCGCAATCGCCATTCCCAGAACATTTGCACTGTCGATGGCGGAATAGATCACGGCAATTCCCATCAATCCGACCGTCGCCATCAGGAATCGGCGCAACCATGGCGCGGTGTTTTCAGCGAACAGGCGTGCCGTTGATTTGATTCCGATCAGTGCGTCGTCTTCGGTGTCCTGATGGGCGTAAATCGTGTCGTAAAACAATGTCCACGCGATACCGGCCAGATAGAGAACGACGGCGGGTGCCCCCAGCGATCCGGTATGTGCGGTCCATGCCAGCAGCGCCCCCCAGTTGAACGCCAGACCCAGAAAAACCTGCGGCCACCACGTAAAGCGTTTTGCAAACGGATAGATCGCGACCGGCAAAAGCGCGAGCACGCCAAGGGCGATGGCCGCCGTATTGAACGTCAGCAGAATGCAAAACGCCAGCAATGCCTGTGCGATCATCCAGATGGCCGCCTGTCGGGTGCTGACCTGCCCGGACGGGATCGGGCGGGATCGCGTGCGTTCCACCTGAGCATCAAAATCACGGTCAGTAATATCGTTCCAGGTACACCCCGCGCCGCGCATCAGCCACGCACCCAGGGCGCATCCCAGCGCAATCCACGCATCATGCCAACCGGCCTTGCCGTCAAACAGCATCGCAAGCGTCAGACCCCACCAGCACGGGATCAGCAACAGCCACGTGCCAATCGGCCTGTCGGCGCGGCTGAGGCGCAGATAGGGGCGGGCCGGCGCGGGTGCGTAAAGGTCTACCCAGTTGCCTTTGACAGCATCTGCAACCTGTCCATCTGGTGTTGGCGCATCACCTTGCATATGTATCAGCCTATGAATGCAAAAATCAGGCTTTATGTAGAGCACCCGTTGGGGGTGGGGCAATCGGTTCCTTTGGGGCGCGATGCTGCACATTATCTTTTTGGCGTCATGCGACAGGCGGTCGGGGCCGCTGTTCTTGTATTCAACGGAAAAGATGGTGAATGGCTGGCAGAGGTCAGCGAAGCGTCAAAGCGCAGTGGTGTCTTGAGTGTGCGACACCAGACGCGTCCTTTGCAGATGCCACCAGACCTATGGCTGCTGTTTGCCCCGATCAAAAAGGCGCGTACCGATTTCATCGTGGAAAAAGCTGCCGAAATGGGGGCGGCGCGCATTGTTCCGGTGCAGACTGAATTTACCAATGCAGGCCGCATTCAGCAGGACCGGCTGCAGGCGCACGCGGTGGAGGCCGCCGAACAATGCGGCGGAACCTATGTTCCCGAGGTGACGGGCCTGCACAAACTGGATCGTCTGCTGGCCGATTGGCCGCAGGATCGCCAGTTGATGTTCTGTGATGAAGCCGAAGCAGGCGGGCGGTTGAACCTGCCGATAAGCGAACGCGGGCCCTGGGCCATCCTGATCGGGCCCGAAGGCGGGTTTTCCGAAGCGGAACGAAAACGGCTGCGCGCCTTGCCGTTTTCGCACTCGATTTCACTGGGTCCGCTTGTTTTGCGCGCGGATACGGCGGCGGTGGCCGCAATGACCCTTTGGCAACACACCCTGGGGGACTGGACATGAGCCTGATACGGCCGGCCGCGCGGCAGGTGCTGTGGCGATTGCGCGAGGTTCTGGTGGGGATCGGGCTGATTGCACTGGGCCTTTACTGGATCGTTGGCACCTACGGCATCTTGCAGATCGTCGGCTATGTCACGGGCGCCGTCGGGGTAGGGCTGGTCGTTCTGGGCCTGCAACGCGCACGGTTTCGCGTGGGCAGTGGCGGACCGGGTGTTGTGCAGGTGGACGAAGGCCAGATCACCTATTTCGGCCCCCTGTCCGGCGGCGCGATCGCACTGGCCGATCTGGAGCGTGTGACACTTGATCATGCCAACACACCGGCCCACTGGATACTGGAACAACCCGGCCAGCCGCCGGTTTACATTCCCCTGAATGCGGAGGGCGCAGAAACTCTATTCGATGCATTCTCGACCCTTCCGGGATTGCGCACCGAACGGATGCTGGGCGAGCTGAAGGGCAAAAAAGCTCATGCAGTTGTGATCTGGGAGAAGACACCATTGCGCCCAAGCGTGGCCCGGCTGCATTGACACCCTGACGGTTTCCACGCAGGACTGCCCCGAACGCTTTTTCAGATTGGAGCACGCGCATGTCCATTCCTCAGTCCGGCGGTGGCCCGATCGAACATCATGACCAGTTGGCCGAGTATCTGGCCGACGGGTGCAAACCCAAAGAAGACTGGCGCATCGGCACCGAACACGAAAAATTCGGTTATTGCAAAGACACGCTGAAACCTTTGCCGTTCGAAGGCAAAAGATCGATTCTGGCGGTGTTGGAAGGATTGCGCGACCGTCACGGCTGGTCCGAGGTGCGCGAGGCGGGCCACTTGATCGGTCTTGAAAAAGACGGTGCGAATGTGTCGCTGGAACCGGGCGGCCAACTGGAACTGTCGGGCGCGCCGTTGGAAACCATTCACGAAACCTGCGACGAGGTGAACACCCACCTGCGCGAGGTCAAGGATATCGCGGACGAGGTCGGCGTCGGATTCATCGGCCTTGGCGCAGCGCCGATCTGGACGCATGACGACATGCCGCTGATGCCAAAGGGCCGCTATGCCCTGATGAACGAATACATGCAGCATGTGGGCACGATGGGCCGGGCAATGATGCGCCGCACCTGCACGGTGCAGGTGAACCTTGATTTCGGATCCGAGGCGGACATGGTGCAGAAGTTGCGTGTGTCCCTTGCGTTGCAACCTGTGGCAACTGCACTGTTTGCCAATTCGCCTTTCTTTGAAGGCAAACTCAACGGCTACAAATCATGGCGCAGCTATGTCTGGCGCAATCTTGATGATTCTCGCACCGGCATGCTGCCTTTCGTGTTCGAAGACGGCTTCGGGTTTGAACGCTGGGTGCAATACGCGCTCGATGTGCCGATGTATTTTGTGTATCGCGATGGCAAATATATCGATGCGCTGGGCCTATCGTTCCGTGATTTCCTCAAGGGCGAATTGTCGGCGCTTCCGGGTGAAACGCCGACCCTGTCGGATTGGGCCGATCACCTGACCACGGCCTTTCCCGAAGCGCGGATCAAGAAATTCATTGAAATGCGCGGGGCTGATGGCGGTCCCTGGCGGCGGTTGTGTGCGCTGCCAGCCTTCTGGACCGGTTTGATGTATGATCAGACCGCGTTGGATGGTGCTTGGGATCTGGTCAAGGGCTGGGATGCTGAAACACGCGAAGAACTGCGTGTTGCCGCCGGACGCGACGGATTGCAGGCGCAGGTTGGCAGCCTCAAGATGCACGATCTGGCGCGCGAAGTCGTGGCGCTGTCCGAAGCGGGACTGAAAGCGCGCGGGCGCAGCGGCGCGGGCGGCATGGTGCCGGATGAAACCCACTTTCTGAACACGCTGAAAGAAAGCATCGAGTCGGGGAAAGTGCCTGCCGACGAATTGCTGGACAAATACAACGGTGAATGGGGCGGGAATCTGACCCGTATTTATCAGGAATATTCGTACTGAAGCTGCGGGCGGTTTCAGCATATTGTGCATTTCCAATCGACCGAACGGCATAAACCGTGCACAGTTTCCACCTGAAACAGATGGAAAGCCGCAATGGTACAAACCCGAAAGATCATTTTCCTGCGCGAACTGATTACCGCCGATTTGCTGGGACAGCCTTGCGCGCCAGTTACGCGGGTTGCGGCGATTGCCGTTTTTCGCAATCCACTTGCCGGCCGTCGCCGGGATGATCTGTCGGAACTGTTCGAGATTGGCGCAGAACTGGGCCAGACCCTTGCGCAGGACGCGGTTGCGCAGCTTGCCAAAGCACCGGTGTCTTATGGCAAGGCGGCGATCGTTGGCGTCAACGGTGATATGGAGCATGGCGGCGCTGTCATTCACCCGCGATTGGGTGCCCCGATGCGTGGCGCTGCGGGTGGGGGTGCAGCGGTTATTCCGTCGAATGTCAAGATCGGCGGGCCGGGCACCTCAATCGATTTGCCCTTGGGTCACAAGGATAATCCGTGGTCTTTCGATCACTTCGATACCATTACGCTGTGCGTGCCCGATGGCCCCGGACCGGACGAAATCGCGATGGTTCTGGCCTATGCCGATGGGGGCCGCCCCATCCCGCGCTGTGGCAGTGGGCCGGTTCAGCCCTGAGGCGCGGCAAGACGGGCTGTCAGAATGCGCAGTGCGGCAGCACCAAAAGCCATTGCAAACACGGCCTCGAACCCGCGCCGCATCCGCTGGTAACAGGCGATCATCGGGGCGCTGGAAAAAATCACAGCATAGGCGTGAAACACGATCATGCTTTGCGTTCCAACAGCAAGGATGACGATCACCAACCCCGATGGTGGCGTATCCGGCGGCAGGCCAATGGCATATAGCGCCCCGAAGAACAGGATTGCCTTTGGGTTCGTCAGGTGCAGCGCCAATCCTTTGGAATAGGCGCGACGCGGCGACAGAACGAGAGCAGGCGTTTTCAACTGCGCCCCCTGCAAGGCAGAGCGCGCGGATTTATAGGCGAGGAACAGCAAGTACCCCGCCCCGGCGTAGCGGATGATTTCGAATGCCCAGGCATTGGCAAGCATCACGGCCGCCAATCCGAACGCCGCCGAAACAGACCAGACAAATGATCCGGTGGTCACGCCCGACGCAAGGGCCAGCCCGGCGCGCCGCCCCGATGTCATGGATGTGCCGGCAATCGCCAATGTTGCCGGACCCGGACTGGCCCCCGCCAAAAGCGCGGCAATCAGGATCAGGGGCAGATTCAGTTCAATCATTGCCGGCGCTCCTTGCAGTGTGCGCATTCATCTGGCGCAACCACATTTGTGCGCAACGGCGACTTGCCGATGGGTTTCTTGACAGACCCGTCAGGTTTTCTGGCCGATCTTTGGTTCTGTTCCGGCCTTGATCCGCTTGATGTTGTCCTTGTGACGGACAATCACCAAAACTGTCAGAATGACGCCCAGCAGCAGCGCGCCGGCATGTCCCATGAACACCATGAAAAAAGTGGACGAAGACGCAGCCACCAGCGCGCCCATCGATGACATGCGCGACAGACCTGCGCCTGCCGCCCATGCGGCGCAACAGGCCAGCCCGACAGGCCAGGCCAGCGCCAGAATGATGCCCAGAAACGTAGCAACGCCCTTGCCGCCGCGAAAGCCCAGCCAGACCGGATAACAATGCCCCAGAAAGGCGGCAAGTGCCGCGATCTGGGCCGCGTCTTCGCCGGCAAACATACGGGCCAGAACAACGGCGACCGCGCCCTTTGCGCCATCCAGCAGCAGTGTCAGAAACGCCGCCAGTTTGTTGCCTGTGCGCAATACATTGGTTGCCCCGATGTTGCCCGACCCGATATCGCGCAGGTTCCCCAGCCCCATCAGACGTGCCAACACCATGCCGAACGGAATAGACCCCAGCCCGTATCCGATCAGAGCCCAGAGAAGCAAACCGGCGACAGAAGTTTCAAACAAGGGCATTAATGCTGTCTTTCAAATACAGGCTGGCCTGCAACATAGGTTGCGATAACCTTACCCTGCATGCGCTGTCCGTCAAACGGTGTGTTTTTCGATTTCGATTTCAGGGTGGTGCGATCCATCATAAATGGCGCATCCGGGTCAAACAACACCAGATCGGCGGGAGCACCTGCCTGCAACCGGCCACCGGGCAAGCCAAGCCGTTTTGCGGGATTCAGCGACATGGCCCTGAAAAGCGCGGGCAAATCCAACTGCCCTGCATGATAAAGGCGCATGGCGGCCGGCAGCAGGGTTTCCAGGGCCACGGCACCGCTTGCGGCCTCTTCAAAGGGCAGGCGTTTGCTTTCTTCGTCCTGCGGCGTGTGCATCGAACTGATCGTATCGATCAGGCCGCTGCGGACAGCTTCGATAACCGCCAGCCGATCGTCTTCCGCACGCAGCGGCGGTTTGACCTTGAAGAAGGTGCGGTAATCGGCCACGTCGAATTCATTCAGCGTCAGATGATGGATCGACACGCCTGCCGTGATGTCTAGACCATTGCGTTTCGCCCGCTCAAGCGCTGGCAGGGCCCGTGCCGTTGTGATCTGGTCGGCGTGATAGCGCGCGCCTGTCATTTCGATCAGCGCTATGTCACGGTCCAGCCCCATCCGCTCGGCCATGGGCGATACCGCCGGAAGACCCCGCAAGGATGCAAATTTGCCAGAGGTGACAGCCGCGCCCTGTGACAGGACCGGTTCCTGCACATGGGCAATCACAAGCGCGCCCAAGGATCGGGCATAGGTCAGCGCGCGGCTGAATACCTTGGTGTCGGTGACCACGTGGTCGCAATCAGTAAACGCAACAGCCCCGGCATCCATAAGAAACCCGATTTCCGTCATTTCGCGTCCCTGCCTGCCTTTGGTCAGCGCGGCCATGGGCACGACATTGACAGGCGCGGCTTGGTTCGCGCGGCGGGTCACAAATTCAAGAATTTCAGGGCTGTCGATGCTCGGATCGGTATCGGGGCGCGTGACCATCGTGGTCACGCCGCCCGCCGCCGCAGCAAGCCCGGCAGAGCGATAGGATTCCTTGTGCCGTTCCCCCGGTTCGCACACCTTGACGCCGATATCGACAATACCCGGCGCCAGGCATTTACCGGAACAGTCGATACGTGTTCCTTCCACCGTTTTCGGGAGGGCATCATAGGATACAGCGCTAATTTGGCCGTTTTCTGTCCGTACCCAGCCAATGTCATCTGTTCCGGTTTCCGGATCGATCAGGCGGGCATTGGTAAAGACGGTTGCATCGGTCATTGCGCGCCCACCCAAATCATCAGCCCGACGACAGCAAAGGCCACAATCAGCGCCAGCATCGCAATCCGCCCGGACATGGCGGCATCTGACACTTTGCTTCTTTGCGGCGTTACACCAGATGATGCCTTTGCCGATTGATCGGGCAGATCATCAAACCGGATGTCGGGTTGTGGTTCCTGCAAGGTCGCGACCAACCGCAGGGGCGGCTTGGGCTCCAGTTCAGTTTCCACGCCACCAAAGGCAGGTGACCAGACCAGAACCACCAGCCCTTTCAGGGCCTCAAGCGCGGCCCGGACCTTTTCAATATCTTCCGGCGCAATGGCGTAGCCTTCGGCAAGGTATCCGGCAACGCCGATATCGGCCAGATCCGCGACCGGAAAAATCTCGACATGCCGGGGCTGGATATCTGCAACGCCCAACGCATCACGCAGGGGCCATAAATCGCGGCCTTCGTCGGTGTTTCGGGTCGTGAATTCGGCTTGCGCGGAATCATCCAGATCTATTGCAAAGATCCGGACCACACCGCGTTCGTTTTTCGGGATATGGATGCGCATCACATTGCCCCCGTCTGATGTTGGGCACGATGGCTTTGCATCAGCAGATCCATCACGGCCATGCGCACGGCCACGCCCATTTCCACCTGTTCCTGAATGACCGAACGGTTGATGTCGTCGGCCAGGGTTCCATCGATTTCCACGCCTCTGTTCATCGGGCCGGGGTGCATGACGATGGCATCGGATTTGGCATGGCCCAGCTTTTCCGCATCCAGCCCGAAGCGGTGGTAATATTCACGCTCTGACGGGATAAACCCGCCATCCATGCGCTCTTTCTGAAGGCGCAGCATCATCACGACGTCTACATCCTGAAGGCCGCGGTTCATATCGTCGAACACTTCGACACCAAAATCGGCAATTCCTGCCGGCATCAGTGTCGGCGGACCGATCAGGCGCACGCGGTTTTCCATCTTGCCCAGCAGCATGATGTTGGAACGCGCCACGCGAGAATGGGCAATATCGCCGCAAATCGCTATCGACAGGCGGTGCAACCGGCCTTTGGCCCGCCGGATCGTCAGCGCGTCAAGCAAGGCCTGTGTCGGATGTTCGTGACGCCCGTCGCCCGCGTTCAGAACCGCGCAGTTGACCTTTTGCGCCAAAAGATCGACAGCGCCGGAATGCGGATGGCGCACCACCAGAAGATCAGGATGCAT
Source organism: Sulfitobacter sp. JL08 (assembly GCF_003352045.1). Taxonomy (NCBI): domain Bacteria; kingdom Pseudomonadati; phylum Pseudomonadota; class Alphaproteobacteria; order Rhodobacterales; family Roseobacteraceae; genus Sulfitobacter; species Sulfitobacter sp. JL08. Next base: position 3,745,226 of record NZ_CP025815.1, on the reverse strand, counting down.
GGCGTTCAGTGTCATCGCCGTATCAATCAGGGTTTCGCCCTTTTTGATCGACGAAGCCTGCATTGCCATGCTCATCACATCGGCGCCCAGCCGTTTTCCCGCCAGTTCAAAGCTGGCCTGGGTGCGGGTGGAGTTTTCAAAGAACATGTTGATCTGGGTCAGGCCGGCCAGAACGTCAGAGTGTTTTGCCGTCTGGCGGTTCAGCGCCACATAATCATCTGCCAGATCAAGAATGGTCGTGATGTCGTCAGGTCTGAGTTGTTCGATACCCAGAAGGTGACGGTGGGCAAATGTCATGGACCGCTCCGGCAGCAATTTTCAGCCTTATAAGGATGCGGTCGTGCCCGGGCAAGAGACGGATGCGCGGAACTGAAAGACCGGGTTTCCGTATTTGGTGCAAAAAGAAGTTGGGCGTTTTCACCGGATCGCAGGCAGGATAGCGTAGGGCGCATGGAATCAATGGATTTTCACACGGCCAAAGCGCTGCTGGACTGGCAGATTGATTTGGGCGCGACCGAGGCGATTGGCGACGTTCCGGTCAACCGCTATGAAGTTCAGCTTGCGCCGGTCAAACAGGCGGCAGCCCCTGCACCTGCTTCCGCAATGGCCGCGGCAGTGGATCCGGTTGCAGAGGCCGAACAGGCCGCGCGAAACGCCGGATCACTGGAAGCCCTGCAGGCGGCGCTGGCGGCGTTCGAGCATTGTGAATTGAAGCTGGGTGCGCGCAATCTGGTCTTTTCTGACGGCGTGCCCGCCGCGCGGGTGATGATCATCGGCGAGGCTCCGGGGCGGGACGAAGACAGGGAAGGCCGGCCGTTTGTAGGACGCGCAGGCCAGTTGCTTGACCGGATGCTGGCCGCGATCGCAATGTCGCGGGATGCGGCGCGAAATCCGGTCTACATCACCAATGTTCTGCCCTGGCGTCCGCCGCAGAACCGTGATCCGGCACCCGACGAGATAGCGATGATGCGTCCGTTTCTGGAGCGTCATGTGGCGCTGGCCGATCCCGATGTTCTGGTTCTTATGGGCAATATCAGCTGTCAGGCTGTACTGGGCAAACGGGGTATCACGCGGCTGCGCGGGCAGTGGCAGAGTGCTTTTGGAAAACCGGTTCTGCCAATGTTCCACCCGGCCTATCTTTTGCGCAATCCGGCGGCCAAGGCGCAGGCGTGGGCCGATCTTTTGGCGCTGAAGTCGAAACTGAACGATGGTTGATCTGCTGACACTTCTTGCCTTTGTGCCTGCCGCGCTTGCGCTGAACCTCACTCCGGGGGCAGACATGATGTTTTGTCTGGGGCAGGGTGTCCGATCCGGCGCGTCATCGGCGGTTGCGGCCAGTGCGGGCATTTCCGCGGGTTCCATGGTGCATGTCTCGCTTGCAGGTGTCGGATTGGGTGCGGCTGTCGCGGCAGTGCCCTGGCTTTTTGATGTGATCCGGTGGGTCGGTGTGGCCTATCTGTTGTGGCTGGCACTGGGTGCGATCCGCGGCGGGTTCGGCAATGGGCCGCGTTTGTCCGCGCCTGTCAAAAATGCGTTTCGCGCAGGCTTCATCGTTAACCTGACAAACCCAAAGGTCATCCTGTTCGTGCTGGCCTTTGTTCCGCAATTCGTGGATCCGGATCATGGATCGGTGCTGGGACAGTTTCTGGTGTTCGGATCGGTTCTGGCGATTGGCGGCTTTCTGATCAATGCCGGCGTCGGTGTCTTTGCCGGACAGGTGCGCCGGTATCTGACCGGATCGTCAGGGTTTGAGCGTGCACTTGCGTGGATCAGTGGCGGGATTTTCGCCGTGCTTGCAGTGCGGCTTGCGGTTTTTGAAAGGGGTTAGGCTATGTCCAGAATTGATGAAAGCATGGAATTTGTTCCGGTCCGGATCGCCGTTCTGACCGTGTCTGACAGCCGCAGTCTGGATGAGGATAAATCAGGCAAGGTGCTGGTCGACCGGATCAGCGAGGCGGGGCATATTCTGGCGGACCGCAAGATCGTTCAGGACGAACGGGCGCTTATTTCGGATCAGTTGCGGGCCTGGATCGCGGATGCCTCGGTAGATGTGGTTTTGACAACGGGCGGTACAGGGCTGACCGGTCGGGATGTTACGGTCGAGGCGCACCGGGATGTTTACGAAAAGGAAATCGAGGCGTTCGGAACCGTGTTTACGATTGTTTCGATGCAGAAAATCGGCACATCCGCTGTGCAATCACGGGCGACTGGCGGGGTCGCTGGTGGCACATATCTGTTCGCCCTGCCAGGAAGCCCGGGCGCGTGCAAGGATGCCTGGGACGAAATTTTGCGGCTACAGCTGGATTACCGGCACCGGCCCTGCAATTTTGTTGAGATTATGCCGCGTTTGGACGAGCATAAGCGACGGAAATAAAACAATTCTCCGTTAACACTCTTGTGGCTTGGCATTTCGTGCCACTTCTTTAGTTTAAGAGTGTCGGCCCGCAAGGGTCCAACAAAGGATAAGTTATGCGGTTTCTCAGGCAAAGCCTGACGGGATTGTTTCTGGCAGCAGCGACGCTGGCCTTGTTAATGTATGCTGGTCAGATGATCGGATCGGCCATTCAGGTCCGTTTGTCAGACACTCCGGTTATCGAGGCGCCGCGCGAACGGGTGTTTGCAGTCAACGTTCTGACAGCAACGGCGCAAACCCTGACGCCTGTTCTGACCGCTTTTGGCGAAGTTCAGAGCCGCCGGACGCTTGAAATACGGGCGGCGACGGGGGGGCGTATCGTCGAACTGGCGGATGCGTTTCAGGAAGGCGGCGATGTCAAGGCCGGCCAGTCACTGATATGGATCGATCCTGCGGATGCACAATCTGCGCTGGATCGCATTACCAGCGACTTGCGTGATGCCGAGGCAGAAGTGCGCGATGCAGCGCGCGGGCTTGATCTGGCGCGTGACGACAAAACTGCCGCCGAGGCGCAAGCCATATTGCGCGATCGCGCCCTGCAGCGACAGATCGATCTTCAGGAACGCGGTGTTGGTACGGCCGCCGCCGTCGAGATTGCAGAACTTGCAGCGTCTTCGGCGCGGCAGGCTGTCGTTTCGCGCCGACAGGCCGTGGCGCAGGCCGAAGCACGGGTTGATCAGGCGGCGACCCGTCTGTCGCGCGCCGGTATAGCGCTGGCCGAGGCAGAAAGACGGTTGGATGATACAGTTGTCGTGGCTGAGTTTGACGGCACGCTGGCAGATGTCAGCGTGGTGCGTGGCGGTCTGGTTGCCGCCAATGAAAAACTTGCCAGTCTGGTTGACGGAAAGGCACTTGAGGTGTCTTTTCGGGTATCGACATCGCAGTACAGCCGTTTGCTGGACGAAAGCGGTGAGCTGCTGCTTGCACCGGTCACGGTCACTTTGGATGTGGCCAGCATAGATTTGACCGCTCGGGCCCATATCGAGCGTGACAGTGCCGTTGCGGGAAACGGGCAGACTGGTCGTCTTATCTTTGCAAGGCTGGATGAGGCCCCCGGTTTCAAACCGGGTGATTTCGTGACGGTTTCGGTGCAGGAGCCAGCTTTGGACAATGTGTATCTGTTGCCATCCTCGGCTGTGAATGCAGCAAGCAACGTGCTGGTTCTTGTCGGGGAAGACCGGCTTGAATCCCTGCCTGTGGTGGTTCTGCGCCGTCAGGGGGATGATGTGATCGTACGCGCCGAAGAACTTGAAGGGCGCGAGGTTGTCGAGTCGCGCTCGCCCTTGCTGGGTGCCGGCATTGCCGTGCGGCCCCTTCGCGGAGATGAGGGCCGCGCGATAGAAGAACAGGCGATGCTGGAACTGAGTGCAGAGCGCCGCGCGAAACTGGTGGCGTTTGTGCAGGCAAGCACACAAATGCCCGCCGAAGCCAAGGCGCGCATTCTGGCGCAACTGGAAAAGTCGCAAGTGCCGCAACAAATGGTCGAACGGATCGAAAGCCGTATGGGAGGGTAGGCCATGGTCCGGGACATCCCTCATGCGGCTGGCGGATTGCTGTCTTACTTTACGCGTCATCCCACAGCCGCCAATCTGTTGCTTGTGGTTTTGCTTGTCGCGGGTCTTGCATCGTTTCCCAATATGCGGGCGCAGTTTTTTCCCGACGTGATCCTCGACAACGTCACCGTGTCGGTGGAGTGGGAAGGTGCGGGCGCCGAAGATGTAGATGCAGCGATAGTGCAGGTGCTTGAACCTGTTTTACTTGCCGTTGAAGGGGTCGAAAGTTCGAATTCAAACTCGCGCGAGGGGCGGGGCAGCATTACGCTTGATTTTGATCCGGGCTGGGACATGTCGCGCGCCGCGGATGACGTGCAAACCGCCGTTGATACGGTCACGACCCTGCCCGAAGACGCCGAAGACCCCAGCGTAAGACGGGGCGCATGGCGCGACAGGGTAACAGACGTGGTGATCACGGGGCCGATCGGGCCGGATCAACTGGGCCGTTTCGCGGATGAATTCGTAACGCGCCTTTTTGCCGAAGGCGTTACCCGCACCTCAATCCGCGGTGTGGCAGCGCCCCAAACCGTTGTCGAGGTGCCGTCTGCGAAGCTTATCGGGTACGATATCTCGATGGCAGAGGTCGCCGCTGCGATTGCCGCAGAGGTTGATGCTGATCCGGCAGGGGATGTCGCAGGTGCGAATGCGCGGGTGCGCACCGGTGTTGAAAAGCGCAGCGCCGAGCAGATTTCAGGCATTGTCCTGCGTTCGAACCCGGATGGGTCCAAGCTGACGATCGGGGATATCGCGACGGTTCGGGTTGAAGGAGTAGACCGGAATCGTAGCTATTTCGTGGGGGATAACCCGGCGGTGTCCATCCGCATCGACCGGTCCGACAAAGGCGATGCCATCGGCATTCAGGAACAGGTTGAAACCGTAGCGGCGCAAATGCAGGCTGTGTTGCCGGCCGACGTCAAGATCGAGCTGATCCGAACCCGCGCAGAGGCTATCACGGGGCGTCTGGATATCCTGCTGGATAACGGTCTGATGGGTCTTGGGCTTGTGGTGATGCTGCTGTTCCTGTTCCTGAACGCGCGCACCGCATTTTGGGTTGCGGCCGGTATTCCCGTTGCCATGCTGGCTGCGATTGCACTGATGTACCTGGGGGGGCTTACCATCAACATGATCAGTCTGTTCGGGCTGATCATCACGTTGGGCATCGTGGTGGATGATGCAATCGTCGTCGGGGAACACGCAGATTTTCGGGCGCGCAGATATGGCGAACACCCGGTCACTGCAGCAGAAAACGCAGCCCGCCGCATGGCAATGCCGGTTTTTGCGGCAACCCTTACAACCGTCATTGCGTTTTTCGGGCTAGTGGCCATCGGGGGGCGTTTCGGTGATCTGATCCGCGATATTCCACTGACCGTGATTGCGGTTTTGCTGGCGTCACTGGTGGAATGTTTTCTGATCCTGCCGCATCACATGTCGCATGCACTGGCCCATACCGGAGAGCGGCACTGGTACGATTGGCCCAGCCGACAGGTCAACCGCGGCTTTATGTGGTTCCGGTCGCGCATGTTCCGCCCGTTCATGGCTGGCGTGATCTGGGCGCGCTATGCGGTGTTTGCCGGCGTGATTCTGGTTCTGGCCAGTCAGGTATCGCTGTTTATTCGCGGCGATGTGCAGTGGCGTTTTTTCAATGCGCCCGAGCGTGGATCAGTGACCGGCAATTTTGTGATGGCCGAAGGGGCAACCCGTCAGGACACATTGATGATGATGCGCGAAATGCAACGTGCGGTTCAATCCCTGGGCGCCGAATACGAAGAACGCTACGGGCGCAATCCGCTTGATTATGTGATTGCCGAGATTGGCGGCAATGCGGGGCGCGGATTGTCCGGCGTTGAAACCAAGGACAAGGATCTTCTGGGGGGTATTTCGGTTGAATTGATTGATGCCGATTTGCGCCCTTATTCCAGCTTTGCCTTTGTCGGCGAATTGCAGGATGCCGTGCGCCATCACCCACTTGTCGAAACGGTTTCGTTCCGCAGCTGGCGCTCCGGTCCGGGGGGTGATGCGCTGGATGTTCAGTTCTTCGGGGCGGGAACCGACACGCTCAAGGCCGCGTCACAGGATTTGCAGGCGGCGCTGCTGCGCTATCCCGAAGTGTCCGCGGTTCAGGATAATCTGGCCTATGACAAGGAAGAACTGATCCTTGATCTGACGGCGCAAGGGCGGGCACTGGGCTTTACGATTGACACTCTGGGCCGCGTTTTGCGCAACCGTTTGAACGGGATCGAAGCGGCAACGTTTCCGGACGGGCCGCGCAGTGCCGAAATCAGGGTGGAACTGCCCGAAGGAGAGCTGACGGCAGATTTTCTGGAACGCACCCAGTTGCGGACACCAACGGGCGCCTATGTACCGCTGGCAGATATTGTCAGTGTGCAGCAGCGGACCGGATTTTCCACTGTGCGCCGTGAAAACGGTATCAGAATGATTTCGGTCACGGGGGATTTGTCCGAAGATGATCCGGCACGGGCTGAACAGATCATGACCGAACTGGAAGAGGAAATACTGCCCCTGATCGCAAGCGACCGGCAGGTCGAATTCCGGTTTTCTGGCTTGTCGGAACAGGAAGACACGTTCCTGACCGATGCATTGACCGGTCTGATCCTGTGTTTGACGGGCATCTATCTTGTTCTGGCGTGGGTTTTTTCCAGTTGGACGCGTCCGGTTGTGGTGATGATCATTATTCCGTTCGGACTGGTCGGAACCATTTACGGGCATGTGGCGTGGGATGTTCCGCTGAGCATGTTTACAGTTGTGGGCTTGCTGGGCATGACCGGCATTATCATCAACGATTCCATCGTTCTGGTCACAACCGTGGACGAATATGCAAAGGATCGCGGTTTTATACCTTCCATTATCGATGGCGCGGCGGATCGTCTGCGGCCGGTTCTGTTGACCACCCTGACAACGGTATTGGGCCTTGCGCCACTGTTGTACGAACAATCCCAACAGGCCCAGTTTCTGAAACCCACCGTGATTACATTGGTCTATGGACTTGGGTTTGGCATGGTGCTGGTGTTGCTGATTGTCCCATCCCTGCTGGCCATGCAGCAGGATGTGAACCGCCAGATCAGCGCGATGCGGCGTGGCTTGCGTGGATCGGCAGCAGGAATAAAGGCGGCGCTTTTTGTGGCGTGGGGACTGGTTTGTGGCTGGCTGATCGCCACGCTGGGTTGGGCGATTGCATTGGGCACTTTGCCGGCACCGATCCTGTCGGTGTTTCCCGCGTTCCAGTCATGGTCACCGGAAATCGCCGGGTTGGCGCTGTTTCTGATCGGGGCGGCAGTGATTGCGTTGGTCACTTACATCGTGGCGGTCGCAGGATACTTGCTGGCCGCAAGGCGCGCCTAGCCGGGGCTGCAGCCCCTGATATCGACCGAGTGTTTGCCACCCAGTACCGTTATCCGCACATCCGACCGGTCCAATGCAAATGCACTTTGACTGACATGGATCAGATCGCTGTAGGCTGTCAGTTGGTCGCCCGATCTTTCGCTGACGGATTCAGACGCCCAGATTTGCGGATCGCCGGGTTCGATAACCGCAAACTCGGTGCCGCCGGATGACGGCATCGTGATTGTTGCAGACAAGCGAAGACCGCCCTCGATCGGGCTAAGGCTGCATGTGACCGAACGAACGCCGGCCTCGTCCGCGCTATAGGGGCCAGAGGCCATTGCAGCGGCGATCACGGCATCGGGCTGCGTATTTGCGGCCAATGCCCACTGGTCGAATTTCAGGCTGCGCGGAATGCAGATGTCTTTGCAAACGCCCAGTTCGATTTCGCCTTTGATCCGGATATCCTTGCCGGATTTGTCCGGTGTGATGTGAAGCGGGATAACCAGTTCGTCTTTGTATCCGACAGACCGCATGCCGTTTTGATCAAACACCATGGGCGTGGGCCAAGACACCGCCATTGTTCCGATATTGCGCGATCCGTCCCAGAAGAACTGTGGCGGGATGCCCGCATCGCCCGGCGCGCGCCAGTAGGTTTTCCACCCCGGCGCAAGCGACAGGTGCAATGCGGCCATGTGGGTGCCGTTGGATTGCGTCCAACCGGGGCGAACCTCGACCGAAATGACATCGGTATAGGGATCGCCTGCAAATGCAGGGGCTGCGCCCAGACAGGCGGCAATGCACAGAAGGCTGGATGCTGTTCTGGTTCTCATCCTTTCCAGATGGGCCATGTCGATTGAAATGCCAAGTCACGTTCTGGTTAGCGAATGTGTCTGAACCGGCATTGTGATGCTTATCAGGGCAAAGCAACTTGCAGCACAGGCAAGCTCGGGCCATGCTGTGGGTAGCGTCCAAACCGCGGATCGAGGTGCCGAAATTGACAATGCCGCTTGACCTGACAGGTAAATTATTGATCGCAATGCCGGGAATGGGTGATCCGCGGTTCGATCATTCTGTTGTCTACATGTGCGCACACACTGACGAAGGCGCGATGGGTCTGATCATCAACAAACCGGTCAGCGACGTTACGGTGACGGACCTGATGAAACAGCTTGAGGTCGATGTTGAAGACGGTGCGGTAAATATGGGTATGCAGGTGTGCTTTGGAGGTCCGGTCGAACAGGGGCGCGGCTTTGTGCTGCATTCGCCCGATTACCTGTCGCGCATTCAAACGCTTGAGGTTGACGAGAGTTTTTCCATGACGTCGACCATGGATATTCTGGAAGATCTTGCCCGGGGGCAGGGGCCGAAACAGGCGCTGTTGATGCTTGGATATTCCGGATGGGGTGAAGGCCAGCTTGAGAACGAGATTACGCGCAATGGCTGGTTGACCTGTGCGGCAAGCCCGAAGCTGGTGTTCGATGTTCCCGAAAGCGAGAAATGGGAAGCGGCGCTGAAATCAATCGGGGTAGACCCGATCAGCCTGTCCGCAGTTGCCGGCCACGCCTGAGTGAACGGGCCGGTCAGCGGGGCGCTGCGGCACGTAACAATCTGTCATTGATCGCACGGCCCAGTCCGACATCGGGTATCGGGGCAATGGCAATGGGTTGGTCGGTTGCATCCATTTGATGCAGATAGTCAAACAATCGCGCCGCAGCCTGGGCCAGATCCGATGTGGGTGACAGGTTAAGATCCCCCCTGATCGGGCCAAACCCAAGATGGATTTCGCCGGCATGCGCCGTTTTTGCATTCAACCTGACCTTTGCGTTCGGCGCATAGTGCGATCGCAACTGGCCGGGTGCGGTCAGCGGGGCATCGGCGGCAGGCAGTTCAAGCGGTGCGCCCATCACCTGTTCGATGCTTTCGCGTGTTACACCGCCTTCGCGCAGCAAGGTCGGATGATTCTGCAGGCCGACAATGGTTGATTCAACACCAACGGCGCACGGGCCGTCATCCAGAATCGCGGAAATCCTGCCGTTCAGCCCTGCGCGTACATGATCAGCTGTTGTCGGGCTGATCCGCCCGGACGGATTGGCCGACGGCGCGGCGATAGGGCCATCAAACGCGTCCATGATCGCCTGCGCCGTCGGATGGGAGGGAACCCGGATTGCCAACGTGTCCAGACCTGCCGTGACCAGTGGTGAAATGCCGTGATCGGGGCAAAGCGGCAAAACCAGCGTTAGCGGGCCGGGCCAGAACGCATCGGCCAGGCGTTGTGCCAGATCGGACCAGACAACATGGCGTCGGGCTTGTTGAGGTGATGACACATGAACAATCAGGGGGTTGAACGCTGGCCGGCCCTTGGCATCGAACACTTTCGCCACGGCCTGGCTGTTGCGGGCGTCAGCGCCCAGACCGTAAACCGTTTCGGTTGGAAACGCGACAAGCAACCCCGCCGCCAGCAATTCGGCTGCCTTTGCAACGCCTTCCTGTGTTGCTGTCAGGCCCAGTGTGATGTCGTTTGGCATGTTTTGTTACGCGGCGTTTGTGTTGCGTGTGCGGTCAGAGCCGATAGTTTTGGCCGCAATAGCAACATGTCTTTATAGCCGGCCAAGGCGATTGCCAAGCCGCTGGTTTGTTCCGGAGAAGCCCCAAATGTCATTCCGAGCGCCCGTATCCGAATACCAGTTCATACTGAATTCCGTGGTGGGACTTAATCAGGTTGTCGCGACCGAAAGGTTCAGTGACGCGACCGAAGATGTATCATCGGCCATTCTGACCGAAGCGGCCAAGCTGTGTGACGAGGTTCTGGCCCCTCTGCAACGGTCGGGCGATCAGGAACCGGCGCGACTTGAAAACGGTGTCGTGCGCACATCCCCCGGATTTGCAGATGGCTACCGCGCCATTGCAGAAGGGGGCTGGATCGGGATCAGCGCCAGCCCTGAACATGGCGGCATGGGGCTGCCTGTTGCGCTGGCGACAGCCGTGAATGAAATGATGAGCGGCGCGTGTCTTTCGCTGCAGCTTGCGCCACTGATGTCGCAAGGCCAGATCGAGGCGCTGGAACACCACGCCAGCGACGCCATCAAGGCCTTGTACCTGCCAAAACTGGTGTCTGGTGCGTGGACCGGAACCATGAACCTGACGGAACCGCAGGCCGGATCCGATGTCGGCGCCTTGCGCACGGCAGCTGTGCCGAATGACGATGGTACATATGCCATCACCGGCCAGAAAATATATATCAGCTGGGGTGACCATGATGTGGCCAAAAATGTGTGCCATCTGGTGTTGGCCCGGTTGCCAGATGGTGTGGCCGGTACAAAAGGCATCAGCCTGTTTCTGGTACCGAAACGTCTGCCGGACCAGAACGGCAATGCAGGTGCCGCGAACAGCCTGAATGTTGTCAGCCTTGAACACAAAATGGGTCTGCACGGATCACCGACCGCCGTCATGCAGTTTGACGGGGCCACCGGCTGGCTGGTGGGCGAACCGAACAAGGGCATGGCGACGATGTTCACGATGATGAACAATGCGCGGCTTGGCGTCGGGTGTCAGGGCATCGGCGTGGCCGAAGCTGCGTTCCAGCACGCGCTTGCCTATGCCATGGATCGCAAACAGGGTCGCACGGCGGTTTCGGGTGACGGTGCGATTGTCGATCATGCCGATGTGCGGCGTATGCTGCTGTCGATGAAATCCGACGTATTTGCCGCGCGCGCGATCGCGCTGTCCTGTGCAGTGGCCACGGACATGCATACAGCGACACAGGACACAGACTGGGCTGCGCGCGCCGCATTTCTGACGCCGATTGCCAAGGCGTTCGGCTCTTACACGGGCATATCCGTTGCCGACACGGGCATTCAGGTGCATGGCGGCATGGGCTATGTCGAAGAAACCGGCGCGGCGCAATTTGCCCGCGATGTGCGTGTGACCGCCATTTACGAAGGTACGAACGGCATTCAGGCGATGGACCTTGTGGGGCGCAAGCTGATGGATGGCGGCGAAATGGCCAACAGGCTACTGGACGAGGTCGAGGATTTTGCCGAACAGGCCCGGACCAGACTGCCCGATCTTGCGGAAGCGGTCTGGCAGGCATCGGAATCATTGCGCGAAGCCACCGACTGGATGGTATCGCAAACCGACATGAACGAACGGTTTGCCGGAGCAGACCCTTATCTGCGTGCGTTTGCGGCGGTTTTGGGCGCACATCATCATCTGGTGGCGGCCCTGTCTGCCTCGGGCACATCGCGCGAGGCACTGGCGCGGTTCTATATTTTGCGGCGGCTGCCCGAATATGTCGGTCTTTTGCCCCATGCCCAAGCTGGCGCTTCGGGGCTTTTTGCCATAACTGCCGAAGACCTGATGGCATGAAAGACAATCCCTTGACTGATCCCGAACCGGTGCTGCGCTATCCATGGGACGTACCCCCAGACCCCGGAACGGCAATCGAAGTTGCCGAAGGTGTCTTGTGGATGCGTTTGCCGCTGCCGATGAAGCTGGATCACGTCAACGTCTATGCGCTGGACGAAGGCAGCTACTGGACCATTGTCGATACCGGATTTGACACCGGGAAATCCAAGGCCGTCTGGCAGCAGTTGCTAAACGGGCCACTGGCCGGAAAACCTGTGCGCCGCGTGATTGTAACGCATTATCACCCGGACCATATCGGTTTGGCGGGCTGGTTTCAGGCGGAATTTGGCGCCGAACTGGTTACCACGCGCACCTCGTGGCTGTTTGCGCGGATGCTGACGCTGGATGTGCAGCCGGTGCCTGCGCTCGAAACGCTGGCCTTTTATCGCGACGCAGGCATGGACCCTGCCATTCTTGAAAAACGCGCCACGGAACGCCCGTTCAATTTTGGCGATGTCGTCGCACCATTGCCGCTGGGGTATACCCGTATCCAGCAGGGCAGTGTGATCGAAATCGGCGGGCGCACCTGGGATGTTCATATTGGCAACGGCCACGCCCCCGAACACGCCACATTCTGGAGCCGCGATGACAATCTGGTTCTGGCGGGGGATCAGATATTGCCGTCGATCAGCCCGAATATCGGGGTCTATGCAACCGAACCGATGGCCGATCCGATCGGCGAATGGATCGAAGCCTGCGAACGGTTGCGGCAACATGCGCGTCCTGACCATCTGGTTCTTGGCGGACATAAACTGCCGTTCACAGGTTTGCCGTTTCGGATGCGCCAGTTGATTGACAACCATCACGGTGCCTTGTCGCGGTTGCTTGATTACATCACTTCCCCGAAGGCGGCGGGTGATTGTTTCGCCCCGCTGTTCAAAAGATCGATAGGCGAAGCGGAATATGGCCTTGCCCTGGTTGAATCCGTAGCCCATCTGAGCCACCTTTACCAAACGGGTCTTGCGACGCGCATCCGGCGTGAAGACGGCGCGTGGGCCTATCAGCGCAAGGATTAAGTGATGGAAGATGCAATCAAAACTTCTGCAGAGGCGGTCGAAGCTGACGCGTTGCCCCGTCTGCACGAAGTGCACACAGATCCGAACCGCAAATGCGTCGATGCCAAGCCCCTGAAGAAAAATATTGCGAAAAAACCGGTCAAACAGAAAAGCCCGGCGGAATGGGCCTATGAGCGTATAATTCTTTATATAAAGAATTTCGAAGAACAGCTGGACAACCAGCACGAAGTCGCGATGGGCTTTGCCGGGGGGGACGCCGGCGTTTTGCGGATCGAAGGAATGGGTTTTTTCGACCCTGATATCATTACGTTTTACGGGTCCGAAGCAACCGGCATAAAAACCCAGTTGATCCAGCATGTAAGCCAGCTGAACGTGTTGCTGCGCGCCCTGCCCAAACAGGCGGATCAGCCCGAACCGAACAGGATCGGGTTTCAACTGGCCGCAGATCTTGAAAAAACCGCCAAGCTGGCAAAAAAGCCCGCCAAAACGAAAGCCCGCAAAAAAGCCTAGCAATCGCGTCGCTTTGAAGGGATGACTCGGATTTGAAAATGCGTTAACCAGCGTTCAAGCGATGGACTACAAGGACACAAAGCAAATGGCTGACCACAAACACGGCGATATGGATATCAAGACGCAGGAAAAAACCTTTGACGGGTTCATGCGTTTCACCACTTGGTCTGTGATTGTCATCATGGCAATCATCATTCTGATGGCGATCTTTATCACCTGATCAAGCTGGTAGGCTCACATCATGCGTGTTCTGGTTTCTTTGTGCCTGATGTTGGGCCTGGTCGCGTGCAGCGAAAGCTCTCCTATTCTGGCGACGCCTGAATCGATTGCCGCAGTCTCCTACCGGGATGAAGGCCCGTCGAAGCTGACGGTCATCACGATGATCAACAACGAGACAGGGGCAGGCGGGCATACCGCCCTGATGATCAACGGGCCGCAACGGATCATTTTCGATCCGGCAGGATCGTTCCGAACCCCGAACGTACCGGAACGCGGCGATGTGCTTTACGGGATCACACCACAGGTCTTTCAAACCTACAGAAGTTCGCATGCACGCGCATCGCATCACGTGGTGACGCAGGAAATCGTAATCAGCCAGGCGCAGGCACAGGCGGCATATCAGCTTGCCACCCGCAACGGGCCTGTGTTTGGCGGTTTCTGTACAAATGCCGCATCACGGTTGCTGTCACAGGTGCCGGGCTTCAGCCAGATCGGCGTGACCATGTCGCCGATCCGGTTTCAAAACCAGATCGAACAGATCCCCGGCGTGAAGACCGAAAAATACTATGAAAACGATGCCGGAGACGTTGTGGACGCCCTGGCTGTTCTGTGATCGTCAACCGATCAGATAAAGCATTCCGAACAGCGTAAGTGCGCCCCCGATGATGGATGCAAAGACATTTTTCGTCAGCAGGCCGATCACCACAGTTGCAAGCGCCGCCAGCGCCCGCGGCGCATCCGGTGTGCCTCCGGTTGCAGCAGGCCACGCCACCAAAGGGGCGACAAGCGCAGGCAAGACCGCGACGGCCGTATAGCGCAGGTGGCGTAAAAGCCATTCGGGCATCGCACGGTCGCCAACAAGGCCGATAAACGAAAACCGGATCAGAAACGTCCCGATGCCCAAGCCGATGATGACGGTCCAAAGTGTGGTTGGTTCGATCATTGAACAGCCACCTTTCTGTTTTGTGTCCAAAGCTCGGTACGCGCACCAGCCACCATTCCTGCCATACCGGCGATGATCAGGCCAAGATTGTAAGGCACATCCGCACAGATCAGGGCCATGACAATTGCGACGACGGCAGCAACGACATGCGCAAGGGTGCGCAGCATGGGGGTGATCATGGCAAGAAACGTAATCGGCAGGGCAAAATCCAGCGCGAACGAATCCGGAATACGCCCGCCAACCACCGCGCCGACCAGAGTAAACTGGTACCACAACGGGCAGACCGGCGTGACCGCACCAAAGAAATACGCCATGCGCTGAGGCACGGTAAGTGCCGGTTCGCGTTCGAATTTCGATATGGAACAGGCATATGACTGATCAACGGTGAAATAGGCTGCCAACGCCCGCTGCCAGATCGGCGCTGACCCGAGGAAGGGGGTCAGGTGCGCTGAATACATCGCCATCCGCAGGTTCACGGCAAGCGCAGAGGCTAGAACGATCAGGGTTGGAACATTTTCGACCATCAGTTGCAGAGCGGTGAATTGTGCCGCACCTGCAATGACAACCACGCTGAACGTCATGGTTTCAAACACGCTCAGGCCGGCTTCGGTGCCCAGAACGCCAAACAGGGCCGAAAACGGAATGACCACAAGAACAAACGGCGCGCCGTCTCGAAAGCCTTGCCAGAAGATTGATTTGGTGGTGGAGGTAGTCATCGCTTGCCCCTAAACTGGACGCCAGCCCTAGCTGCGAAATCAAGGGGATGCAATTGGCCAAGTCGAAAGATCAAACAGATTACATCATCGCGCCCGACCCGTTTGCGCCGGGACTGACGCGCGCGGTTGACGGAACGGATCAGGATGGCAAGGTCAGCCAGATTTCCGTAGTGGAAGAACGGCCTTTGACGATTTTTCTGAACAGCCAGGAAATCGTGACTGCGATGACGATCGGGGATTATCCGGACTACCTTGCGCTTGGATTTCTGCGCAACCAGCGCATGCTAAGCCTTGAGGACGTCGTGACCGGTGTCGATTACGACGAAGACCTTGAAACGATTGTTGTTCGCACTGCGGTCAAAACCGATTTTGAAGCAAAGATGCGCAAGAAAACGCGGACAAGCGGTTGTGCCGTGGGCACGGTTTTCGGCGACATGATGGACGGGCTGGAGGGGATCACCTTGCCCGAAACCACGATGCGCACGTCCTGGCTCTATACGCTTTCGGCAAAGATCAATCGCACGCCGTCCCTTTATCTTGAGGCCGGAGCGATCCATGGCACCGTTCTGTGCGAAGGAGACCGCCCTTTGGTCTATATGGAGGATGTTGGCCGCCACAACGCCGTAGACAAGATTGCCGGATGGATGCTGATGAACAAGGTCCAGCCCGAGGGCAAGATACTTTACACAACGGGGCGCTTAACGTCTGAAATGGTGATCAAGACTGCCCTTATGGGAATCCCGGTGCTGGCGTCGCGTTCCGGTTTTACGGCGTGGGGCGTTGAAATCGCGCGCGATGTCGGGCTGACGCTGATCGGGCGGGTGCGGGGGCGCAGGTTTATATGCCTTTCGGGCGAAGAGCGTCTGATCTGGGACGCCGATCCGGATCAGGTGGCTGACGAACCCAGAAAATCGGGCCGCAAGGGGGCCAAGACATGAAGCAGCCTCTTGGTGTGATACTGGCGGGTGGTCTTGCCAGCCGGATGGGTGGTGGCGACAAGGGCCTGCTGAAACTGGGCGGTGTTCCCATTCTGAGACGTGTCATTGACAGGCTTGAGCCGCAGGTCGCATCGCTTGCCTTGAATGCAAACGGCGATCCGGCGCGGTTTGCAGCGTTTGGCCTGCCTGTTCTGCCCGATACGATTGACGGGTTTGTCGGCCCTTTGGCCGGTGTTCTGGCAGGTTTGGACTGGGCGGCAGATCAGGGCGCCGATACGATTGTGACAGCCGCCGCTGATACACCGTTTTTCCCCTGTGATCTGGTGCCGCGCCTTCTGGCCACCGCTGAGGGTATGGCGGCACCGCTAGCTCTGGCCGCGACGCCGGATGCAAAGCGTGGCCAGGTACGCCACCCGACCTTCGGGCTTTGGCCGGTCGCGTTGCGCGACGATCTGCGCGCGGCGTTGAACAATGGTGTGCGCAAGGTTGTGGTCTGGACAGATCAACACGCCGGGCGCGAAGCCTTGTTCGAAACAAACGGGATTGATCCCTTTTTCAACGTCAACACGCCGGATGATCTGATCGCCGCGCAATCCGCACTTGAGGCCGCATCATGAGAATTTTCGGAGTTGTCGGTTGGAAAAACGCTGGAAAAACCGGGCTGATGGAACGGCTTGTGAGCGAAATCACCGCGCGCGGATTTACGGTTTCAACCGTCAAACATGCACATCACACCTTTGATGTGGATCACGCGGGCAAGGATAGCCATCGGCATCGCGTGGCCGGTGCCACCGAAGTTTTGCTGGCGTCGCGCAACCGGTTCGCATTGATGCATGAATTGCGCACCGAAGAGGAACCCACGCTGGACATGCTTTTGAAGAAGCTGGCGCCGGTGGATCTGGTGCTGATCGAAGGCTATAAACGCGATCTGCACCACAAAGTTGAAGCGCATCGCGCCGAAACCGGCAACCCGTTGATCGCGCCGGATGATGAAACGGTGCGCGCTGTCGCTTCGGACGTGCCGCTTGATCTGGACCGTCCGGTATTTGATCTGAACGATACCGTGTCCATCGCAGATTTCATACTGTCCGAGGTTGGATTGTGACACCTTATGACACGTTCATCATGGTGGATTGGTCCGGAGGAAATGATCGTGGCCCGACACCGGTAAAGGATGCGATCTGGGCCTGCATTGCACGCGCAGGCGGCGCCGAAGCGCCGGTTTATCTGCGCAACCGTCAGGTGGCGGAAAAGTGGATTACGGAAACTCTGAATGTTGAGGTGTCGGCCGGTCGCCGGTGCTGTATCGGGTTTGATTTCCCGTTCGGGTATCCAAAGGGGTTCGCGCATGCCTTGACGGGGCAAACCGATCCGTTTGCCGTTTGGGATTGGTTTGAAAACCGGATTAAAGACGCCGGTTCGCAAAACAACAGGTTTGATATGGCTGCTGAAATCAATCTGTCTCTGGGAACAAATGGCCCGTTCTGGGGCAATGGGCTAAAGCGTGATATTACAGGTCTGCCGCGTACAAAGCAGGGATACGTTAACCCGTTTCCTGACCGACGAAGCGTGGAAACGCAGGCACCCGGGGCGTTCACCTGCTGGCAACTGGCAGGAGCGGGTGCTGTCGGATCGCAGGTTATGATGGGGCTGCCGGTTCTGTCACGTCTGCGACGCGCGTTTCCTGACACGCTTTCGGTCTGGCCATTCGAACCGCTGGCCCGGCCTGTTTCAGTGGTGGAAATCTGGCCCAGCCTTTTGGGTGGGGTCGCACCCAAGAACATGATCAAGGACGCGTGGCAGGTCCGGAATGTTGCGCAAACCCTGTCGCGCCTTGACCCTGTGATACTGGGCAAGATGCTGGATGTGGACGCGCCGGAAGAGGGCTGGATTTTGGGGGTTGGACACGAGGCGCAACTTGCGCCGGATAAACCCGTGCCGCCCCCGTTAAGGAATGATTGTTTTGCGCTGCCCGCAGGTGTCGACTGGACCCCGGTTGATGATGCGTTGGCCATGCTGCGTGATCGGTTGAACCCCGTCACCGAAACCGAACTGATACCGGTTTTGCAATCAAGGGGCCGGGTTCTGGCCGAACCGGTTTTCGCAAAACGGGCCAATCCGCCCCGCGCGAATTCGGCAGTGGACGGGTACGGGTTTTCGGGCAGCGTGCCATCGGGTGCACAGTATCTGCCGCTGGTGACTGGCCGCGCCGCAGCGGGGGGCGATTTCAAGGATCGGGTTCCAAACGGGTCGGCGGTTCGTATACTGACGGGGGCTGCCCTGCCTGCGGGTGTGGACACGGTCATTCTGGAAGAAGACGTGACAGTTGGCCAAGACCAGATTGCGTTTCATGGCCCGTTGAAACAAGGCGCCAACACGCGCCGCGCCGGAGAGGATTTTTCCGCCGGTGACAAGGTGTTGAGCGCCGGAGAACGGATCGGGGCTGCCGACTTGGCGCTGTTGTCGGCAGCAGGTGTCACGCAAGTGAACACGCACAAGCGCTTGCGCGTTGCTGTTGTGTCTACCGGTGACGAGCTGGTGGATGTGACCGGCGATGCGCAGGACAACAAGATCATTGATGCCAATCGCCCGATGCTGCTGAACATGATCGCGCGATTCGGGTTTGAACCGGTTGATTTGGGTATTTCGCCTGACAACCGCGACGCGCTGCGCGGATTGCTGGATCAGGCCGCTCTGGAAGCGGATGTTATCCTGACAAGCGGTGGCGCATCGGCCGGCGACGAAGATCATGTGTCGGCGCTATTGAAACAGGCGGGTGCCATGGCGTTGTGGCGTATCGCCGTCAAACCGGGGCGGCCTTTGGCGTTGGGCTTGTGGAACGGCAAGCCGGTGTTCGGCTTGCCGGGCAATCCCGTGGCCGCGCTGGTCTGTACCCTTGTTTTTGCGCGCCCCGCGATGGCGCAGATGGCGGGCGAACGCTGGCAGGTCCCGCAGGGGTTTGATGTGCCTGCGGATTTCGACAAGCGCAAGAAACCGGGGCGGCGCGAATACTTGCGTGCCCGCATCCGCGACGGCAAGGCGCAGGTGTTTGCATCCGAAGGGTCAGGCCGGATCAGCGGGCTAAGCTGGGCTGAAGGCCTTGTTGAACTGGACGATGGCGCGCGCGACATCAGCAAAGGGGATCCGGTGCGGTATATTCCCTACGCGAGTTTTGGACTCTAGCAGATAAGGGGCTTTGGCATGTCGCCTAGTCAAATGTGCCGGCGACGCGGCCCAGCAGCATAAAGGCGCGCGCTGTGCGGGTTTCGGACAGTGCGGAGATTTCCGCGTCCGATGCTGTTTTTTCGAACTCTGCAAACATCCTGTCGAATTTGCGCAAAAAATGATGCGCCGCATCGCGAAAGATCGGATCCTGCTTCATGCGACCGGCAGAGAGCGCCAGAGACGATCTGTCACGTACACCGCCCAACGCGGCCACGCTGCGCCCGCGTGCTCCGGCCGCAAACTGGCGCCATATCTCGGGTCTGGCCATATCCGGGCGCAGATCGTCCATGTAAATGCCGTCTTGTGACAACAAAGTCAGCACATCCTGTGCCGCCTGTATCAACTGCGAGGCCGATCGATCCTGCAAGGCGCGGCGCAGGGCTGCAAACCCTTCGTGATCTTCTGCGGTTTCGGGAAAATTCAGGGCCCGGATGAAATCAGAGCGTTCCAGCGGCGGCGCCATATCTTCGGCGCGTGTTCCAAGGGCCAGCGAGGTTTGGTTTTCTTCGCCCATAGAGCTGTCAGCCGGAGGTGGCGCCGCGCGCACAGGCGATGCATCGCGACGGCTGGAAAACGTAGCCAGCGCGCTTTCGGTTTTGCGTGTGGCGGCAGCGATTTCGTCCAGTTTACGCACGACAGAGGGTTCAGACGCCGTGTTCCGCCCCTGATTCTGCGCGACATAGGCCTGTCGGATCGCATCAATTGCGGTCTGAAGGCGCTGGCTTTCTTCACGCATCACACGTGACGACCGCGCCGCCGTTGCCGCAACCCAGATCATGGCGATTGGCATGAATATCGCCAGAATCGTCATCAGAAACTGAAGGCTGTCAAAGTTGCTTGGCAGCGCATCCTCGGGATCGGGCAGAGACAAAAAGAAAATCGCTGTGCCCATCAACCACAAAAGGCTGAGGGCAAGCGCTGCCACCTCGATTCCGGAAATAGCATCGCGGCGCGGTTTATCATAAATGCCCAAGGGCGTCGGGCGTGTGGTCTCTTTGTCGGTCATCTGGCGTACCTTTTACGCGTAAACGATCTTGAGAACCTCATAGGATTTTTCGCCTCCCGGGGTGCGGACCTCAACGCTGTCACCTTCTTCCTTGCCGATCAGTGCGCGCGCAATAGGCGATTTGATGTTGAGCAGGCCATTTTCGATATTGGCCTCGTGTTCGCCCACGATCTGCCAAGTTTTTTCTTCATCCGTATCTTCATCGACCAGCGTTATCTTTGCGCCAAACTTGATCGCGCCGGATAATTTGGACGGATCAATAACTTCGGCAAGGCTTAGCACGCCTTCCAGTTCCTTGATTCGGCCTTCGATGAAAGACTGTTTTTCACGCGCGGAATGGTATTCGGCATTTTCCGAAAGGTCGCCATGCTCGCGCGCCTCTGCAATTGCCTTGATGATCGCGGGGCGTTCAACTGACTTTAACTGCTTCAATTCGGTTTCCAGCGCGGAATGGCCCGCGCGGGTCATAGGTATCTTTTCCATTCAAACTCTTCCACGCCGTTACGACGGTCTTAATACAACCTGTCAGTTCTCTGGCAGATACCTGACCCAAAGCGGCGGGGGATTGCAAGCAGAACACGCGCGGATCATTCAGACCCGCGCGATCAGGCCGATCAGGAATAGGCGACAACTTCGTATTCGATGCCATCGTGATCGTGGAAATAGAACCGTTTTCCGGGTTCGTAATCGGCATGGTTTTCGGGCACAAAACCGGCGGCTTTCACCTTTTCCTCCATCGCGTCGATGTCATCGACCACAACCCCAACATGGTTCAAACCGCCAATCGTTTTGTAATTGTTATCGGTCGCCTTGTGCGGATTGCCCGGCGAATAAAGCGCAAGGTAATGGTCTTTGGTGCCGACATGAACGCTGCGACCGTTGTCTATCGACGGGCCGGCCCAGCGTATCTGCCATCCGAACAGATCGCACATCCATTCGGCGGTGGCATCCACGTTGGCAACGGTGAAATTCGTGTGTTCCAGATGGGCTGTCATGTCAGTCTCCTTTGTTGTGTGGCCTCTTTGTAATTCCTCAAGTAAGCTTGAGGTCAAGAGGGAAAGAGAGGCCTATATGCTAAGCATCGGAGAGGTTGCAGAGCGCACCGGTCTGGCGGTGTCGGCGATCCGGTATTACGAAGAAATGGGGTTGGTTCACCCCGACCGGAATGCCGGCGGACACCGTCGGTTTGAACGTGCGGATATTCGTCGCCTGTCATTTGTGATGATCGCACAGGAATTCGGGTTTTCTCTGCCCCAGATCAAGGCCGAGCTGGACCGGCTGCCAATGGGGCGCACCCCGACCAAGCGCGACTGGAGCCGGATCAGCATACAGTTTCGTGCCGTATTGGATCAGAAAATCGATGCAATGCAGCGTTTGCGGGATCAACTGGATGGCTGCATAGGGTGCGGGTGCCTTAGCCTGGCGAAATGCAAACTCTATAACCCCAAGGACCGTGCAAGGATCAACGGCGCCGGGCCGCGCTATCTAATGGGGGACGCGCCGGAAACGCCACACAGGCCTGTCGGGTCGCCATCGAACTGGCAAAAGTGATAAATCGAACCAGTTTCAGACTTACAGAGTCGTTTTGGACTGTTTTTACGCCGTGTCGTGATTGCAAGTAAGCCGCCGCTGCGATAGCCAATCGCGAAAGATTATTTCGTGCGCAGATTGGTGGGCGCCACTTAACGAACAGGAGAGCCGCGAGATGGCCGAGATTGAACGCGAAGCAATGGAATATGATGTGGTTATCGTGGGGGCCGGCCCTGCCGGATTGTCCGCCGCGATCCGCCTGAAACAACTTGATGCCGATATCAATGTTGTCGTTCTGGAAAAAGGTTCGGAAGTCGGTGCCCATATCCTGTCCGGTGCTGTGCTTGATCCTGTCGGGCTTGATGCGTTGATCCCCGACTGGAAGGAAAAGGGCGCACCGATCAATGTGCCTGTCAAGGAAGACAATTTCTACATGCTGGGCGAAGCGGGCCAGTTGCGCATCCCGAATTTTCCGATGCCGCCGTTGATGAACAACCACGGCAATTACATCGTGTCGATGGGCAATGTCTGCCGCTGGATGGCCGAACAGGCCGAGGCGCTGGGGGTCGAGATTTTTCCGGGCATGTCCTGTTCCGAACTGGTTTACGGTGACAATGGCGAAGTCAAAGGCGTTGTGGCCGGTGTATTCGGTCTGGAAGAAGATGGCAGCCTAGGCCCCAACTCTGAACCCGGTATGGAACTGCACGGTAAATATGTCTTCCTGTCCGAAGGCGTACGCGGGTCGCTGTCCAAGGAAGTGATCGAGAAATTTGACCTGTCCAAGGGGAAAGAGCCGCAGAAATTCGGGCTTGGCATGAAGGAAATCTGGGAAATTGATCCCGATAAACATCACGAAGGCCGCGTGACCCATACAATGGGTTGGCCTCTGGGCAGCAATGCCGGTGGCGGGTCGTTCATCTACCACCTTGAAAACAATCAGGTCTATGTCGGGTTTGTGGTGCATCTGAACTACAAGAACCCGCACCTGTTTCCCTACATGGAATTCCAGCGTTTCAAGCATCACCCGATGGTTGCCGATTTGCTGAAAGGCGGGAAACGCGTGGCCTATGGCGCGCGGGCGATTTCCGAAGGCGGGTATCAGTCGATGCCCAAAATGGTGGCACCGGGTGTTGCACTTTTGGGGTGCTCTGTCGGTATGGTCAACGTGCCGCGGATCAAGGGAAACCATAATGCGATGCTGTCTGGCAAAGCTGCAGCCGAAGCCGCGTTCAAGGCCATTCAGGACGGGCGCAGTGCGGATGAACTGAGCGCTTACGAGGACGAAGTACGTTCTGGCGCTATCGGAAAAGATCTGAAGAAAGTGCGTAACGTCAAACCCTTGTGGTCCAAATACGGGTTGATGGCTTCGCTGACGCTGGGCGGGTTCGATATGTGGACCAACACGCTGGGGTTTTCCCTGATGGGAACGCAAAAGCATGGCAAGACTGATGCTGAAGCGACGGAAGAAGCCAGCAAGCACACGCCCATCGACTATCCGAAACCCGATGGCACGCTGTCTTTTGATCGCCTGACCAACGTCGCGTTTTCATTTACCAATCACGAAGAAAGCCAGCCCGCGCATTTGAAGCTGAAAGATGCGTCGATACCGGTTGCACAGAACCTGCCCAAATTTGCGGGTCCGTCGGCGCGCTATTGCCCGGCTGGAGTGTATGAATTCGTTGAAGAAGCTGGCAAGGACACGCGATTTGTCATCAACTTCCAGAACTGTGTGCATTGCAAGACCTGTGATATCAAGGATCCTGCGCAAAACATCAACTGGACGACACCGCAAGGCGGAGACGGGCCGAACTACCCGAACATGTGATGATATTCCAGTGTCTGCAAAGGGTTTGATTCATCGCGCGCCATTGCGCGTTGCCCCATAAAACCCTAGCTTATCGCGCAAGAGCAGAAAACAGCGAGGCAGGGCAATTGCGGAACCTATTGAGACGTACGGCGTGTATTGCGGCACTGATCACGATGTCGGCTGTACCGGTGGCCGCACAATCAGGGGCCGGAGCCTATCTTGCCGCGCGACAAGCTGCGCTTTCCAGCGATTTCGATGTCGCTGCGCAGTACTACACCCAAGCGTTGGTGCGTAGTCCAAACGACCCCGAATTATTGGAAAGTGCGGCCCTTGCTCAACTGTCCCTCGGGCGGATCGATACCGCGTATCCGATGGCCCAGCAAATAGAAGCCGCCGGCCTGCGCAGCCAGATTGCACACATGATTGTTGTCGCAAAGCTAAGCGCTAACGAAGATTACGCCGCCATTCTGGAACGTGATTCACAAAAACTGGGAATTGGCCCTCTGGTTGATGGTCTGGTCGAGGCATGGGCGCAGATCGGCAACGGGTCTGTCGCCCAGGGGCTGGAACGTTTTGACGATGTGGCGCAGGATGCAGGGCTGCGTGGCTTTGCCTATTACCAAAAGGCACTGGCGCTGGCGATGGTCGGCGATTTTGAAGGTGCTGATGCGATCCTGTCGGGTGATGCGGCGGGCGCGATCAACAGAACCAGACGCGGGGCGATGGCACAGGCCGAAGTCTTGTCCCAGTTGGGGCGGAATGAGGATGCGCTTGCCGGGCTGACGGCCACGTTCGGTTCATCGCTTGACCCGGAGTTGCAGGGGCTGGTTGACCGGCTAAGCACCGGAGAGCGCCTGCCTTTCACGCATGTCACATCGGTCAATGACGGTCTGGCCGAAGTGTTTTATTCCGTAGGGGCCGCGTTGTCGAATGAAGCGACCCCTGATTATTCGTTGGTCTACACCCGCATCGCAGCCTATCTGCGGCCCGATCATATCGACGCCCTTTTGCTAAGTGCCGCCCTACTGGATGAACTAGACCAGTTCGATCTTGCGATCGAGACGTACAAGCAGGTGCCCGAAGGTCATGGCGCCTATCATGCTGCGGAACTTGGCCGGGCGAATGCGCTGAACCAAAGCGGCAAGCCGGATGCATCCGTCGAGGTGCTGGAACAACTTGCACGGGCTTACCCCGACCTGACGATCGTTCATTCGACATTGGGCGATCTTTTGCGCCAGCAGGATGATTTCGAAGGGGCGGTTGGCGCTTATGACCGCGCCCTTGCCCTGACCAAGGATGGCGACAGATCGCAATGGTTCTTGTTCTATGCGCGGGGCATATCCCATGAACGATCCGACAACTGGCCCGAAGCCGAAGCAGATTTTCGCGCCGCGTTGGAACTGAACCCGGATCAACCGCAGGTGTTGAACTATCTTGGCTATTCGATGGTTGAAAAGCAGATCAACCTGGATGAGGCGCTGGACATGATCCAGCGGGCCGTCGCCGCCCGCCCGGACAGCGGATATATCGTGGATTCGCTGGGTTGGGTTTTGTACCGTCTGGGGCGCTACGAAGAGGCGGTTGGCCATATGGAACTGGCGGTCGAGCTTGAGGCGGTCGATCCTATCGTGAACGACCATCTGGGCGATGTGTACTGGGCTGTCGGGCGTTATCGCGAGGCCCGTTTCCAGTGGAACCGTGCCCTGTCCTTTGATCCCGAAGAAAAAGAGGCGGACCGTATCCGGCGTAAACTGGAAGTCGGGCTGGATCAGGTTCTTGAGGAAGAAGGCGCCCCGCCCTTGAAGCTGACGAAAGATGAAAATGAAGGCTAGGGCCTTTGCACCGGCAAAAATAAACCTGAGCCTCCATATCACCGGCCAGCGCGCTGACGGGTATCATCTGATCGACAGTATTGTCGCCTTTGCCGATGTTGGTGACATTGTCACGGTAGAGACAGGCAAAGGCGCGGGGCTTTCGGTAACTGGTCCTGCGGCACAAGGTGTTCCCGCAGATGAAAGTAACCTTGTCTGCAGGATCGCGCGCGCTTTCTGGCCGGATGCTGACGTACATATCCAACTGGAAAAACATTTGCCGTCCGCATCGGGTATCGGCGGCGGGTCTGCGGATGCAGCGGCGTGTTTCAGGGCCATGTCAAAGCTGTTTCCATGCGCCGCTGCGGCAGACGTTACATCCGAACTTTTGCAAATCGGGGCTGATGTGCCGATGTGCGTGTCGGGCAAACCGGCGCGTGTTGGCGGCGTTGGTGAAATTCTGGACCCGATTGATGCGCTTGCGTCTTTGCCGGCTGTTCTGGTCAACCCAGGTATCCCTGTTTCTACACCGGCGGTGTTCGCAGCGCTTGAATGCCGGTCCAATGCCGCAATGGGAGTTCTGCCAGACGACATGAGCGATCCTGCGTCTGTGGCCGACTGGTTAAGCCGGCAACGCAATGACATGCAGCAGGCAGCCATCGCTCAGGTTCCCCAGATCAGCGCGGTTCTGGATCATATCGCGTCCACGTCAGGATGCGCGTTCAGCCGGATGTCGGGTTCGGGGGCCACGTGTTTTGGCATCTATCCGGCACCGGCAGATGCCAAAGCCGCCGCGCTCCAACTGGCGGCAGAGCGGCCGGATTGGTGGGTTTGCTTTGCCGTGTTGGGTTCCCCCCGCCCCAAGCGGATGCTCAGTTGATGCGTTCGACGACGTAATCGGCCAGATCAATCAGCATGGTACGGATCGGATGATCCGGCAATCGGGTCAGCGCTGATTTGGCCCGATCGGCCCAGTCAATCGCTTCGCGGCGCGTTGCCTCAAGCGTGCGGTGCTTTTTCATCAGGGATAGCGCATGGCTAAGATCACCGTCTTGTTGCTTGCCCTTTTCGATCGTACGCACCCAGAATTCCCGTTCGGTCTGATCCGCCAGCGCGACGGCCTTGATCACCGGAAGCGTCAGTTTACGTTCGCGAAAATCATCGCCGATGTTCTTGCCGGTTGCCCCGGTGTCGCCTTGATAATCAAGCAGATCGTCGACAATCTGAAACGCAATGCCCAACGCATCGCCATATTCAAACAAGGCCTTTATCTGGTCCTCGGGCGCGTTTGCGATCACGCCGCCAACTTCGGTAGCGGCAGAAAACAGGGCCGCTGTCTTTCCGCGCACAACCTTCAGATAGACGTCTTCGCTTGTCGCCAGATTCTGGGCGGCTGTCAGTTGCAGCACTTCGCCTTCGGCAATCGTTGCAGCGGCGTTGGCCAGAATATCAAGAACCCGCAACGACCCGGTTTCAACCATTAGCTGGAAACTGCGGGCGAACAGATAATCCCCCACCAGTACGGATGATTGATTGTCCCACAGCAGGTTGGCCGTGGGGCGGCCCCGGCGTTGTGCGCTTTCGTCTACCACATCGTCATGCAAGAGAGTGGCCGTGTGAATAAATTCGACCGTGGCCGCCAGATGGATGTGATAGGGCCCGTCGTAGTTGCACAAACCTGCCGTCGCCAATGTCAGCATCGGACGCAGACGTTTTCCGCCTGCTTCGACCAGATGCGCCGTGACTTCGGGAATGCGGGGGGCGTGTTCGGACGCCATGCGCGCCCGGATCAGCGCGTTGACCTGATCCAATTCGCCTGCAAGGTAGCGGGCCAACTGCTCATGCGGCTTTGCAGGTACCATTGCGCTGTCCATGCTTCCCCTATTCCAAGGCTCGACATTCATGCCGCCTTGCTCTTACAACCTTGCCTATGAAGGAACTATTGCGCACGACCGATCCGACAATCATTGCCTTTGCGTCCGCCCTTCTTAAGGGAGAGGATATAGCTTGCTTTGAAATGGACGTAAATATGAGCGTTCTTGAAGGCGGTATAGGGATATTTCCCCGCCGGATGATGGTGCGTTCGGGTGATTATGACAGGGCGCTGCGGGTTATGTTGGACAATGAGATCGATCTGGGCCAGTCGCGCTGATGTTTTCAGAAGAAGATGTTACTCTGGATGCGTTTCTGGGTGGCAAGGTCAGACTTTATCAACCTCGTAACGGCTACCGCGCTGGTGTTGATCCCGTGTTGCTGGCTGCGTGTGTCAATGCAAAGCCGGGGCAATCGGTTCTTGAACTGGGCTGTGGCGTTGGCGCGGCCAGTTTGTGCCTGTCGGCCCGCGTTGCAGACCTGCACATAACCGGGGTCGAGCGACAGGCCGATTATGCAACTCTGGCGCGGCGCAATGCGGAACTGAACAAAGCGTCATTTGCCACCGTGACGGCAGATATCAGCGCTTTGCCGACCGACGTGCGCCAGATGCGGTTTGATCATGTGATCGCAAACCCGCCCTATTATCAGCGCACTCAGGGCACCGCGGCGGATGACAGCGGGCGCGAAGGCGCGCTGGGCGAAGATACCCCGCTTGAAACATGGGTGCGCGTTGCCGCGAAAAGGCTGGCGCCCAAGGGATACGCGCATTTCATTCACAGGTCGGAACGTTTGCCCGATCTGTTGGCCGCGTGCGCTGGCCGGCTGGGCAGTATCGAGGTGTTACCGCTTTGCGCGCGGGCCGGACGAAAGGCCGAGCTGGTCATATTACGGGGCCGTTCCGCGGGGCGCGCACCCTTTACCCTGCACGCGCCGGTTATTCTGCACCAAGGCGCCACACACGAACGGGACGGCGAAGACTATGCGCCGCTTGTACGCGATGTTTTGCGGCTTGGGGCTGCGCTGCCGTTTGGCGATCCGGCGGCCGGGTGATTGTAAAGAATTTGTTATCCATAGTTTGCGTCTGCAGCGTGACAGGTGGAAAAAAATATGGTTCGATACACTGCAACTTATTCAGAGGAGGATTGCCATGAGCCTGAGCTCGCATCTGTCGGAACTGAAAAAGAAGCACCAACACCTGAGTGATGCCGTGGAAGATGCCCAACGTGCACCCGGGGTGGATGGACTTCAAATTGTGGATTTGAAGAAGCAGAAATTGCGACTCAAGGAAGAGATTGAACGCCTAACGGCCTGAACCGCCGATTTGTTCACTTCTGCTGCTGGCGCGCGCGGCAATCACGGCGCCAGCGGTTATCAACATGGCCGCAAGCGCCAACGTTAGTGTTGGTGGGGCAATACCTGCAAGCACCAGGCACAGTGTGGATAGCAGCGGCGCAGCATATGATGCTGTGCCCAAAAGCTGTATGTCGCCCTTTTTTACGCCTATGTCCCAAACATAAAAGGCCAGCCCGACAGGCCCAAGGCCCAACCCGATGGCGGCCAGCCAGGAACTGGTGGTTTCGGGCCAAACTGTCGTTTCAAACATCATGTGCAGCACCCCGGACAGCACCGCCGTTGCACAACAGAATACGGCGACCGTTTCCGTTGGAAACCGGCCCAGCCGCCGCGAAACAACCGAATAACCGGACCACGTCAGGGCGCACAGAAACGCCAGCGCGTATCCGGGGATTGCGGATGACTGAAATCCGGTTTCGCCGCCTGTAATAATCAGTGCGGCACCGCCAAAACCGATCAGTGCACCGATCAGATGGCCAGCCCTGATTTTTTCACCGGGTAACAATCCGGAAAACAAAACGATCAACAAAGGCCAAAGATAAGCAATCAGCCCGGCCTCGGCCGCCGGGGCGAGGCGCAATGCCGAAAAATACAGCGCGTGGTAGCCGAAAAGCCCCAGTGTTCCGAACAGATAAACAGACAGCGGAACAGCGCGCAGTTTCGCAAATCCGCCAGTTGTGGCGCACCAGACCAGCCCCAGTATGCCACCGATGGAAAAACAGATGGCGTTCAGTAACAAGGGTGGCGTTGGCGCAGACCCGACCGTAAGCAGGGCCAGCAACGCCCAGAGCAATACGGCACCGAACCCAATGGCTGTGGCGCGAGTACGTGTCATTTGGCGGCGATATCTTCGACGGGAATGATGTTCAGGGTGGCGTTGAAATCTGAAAGCTTTTCTATTTCTTGCAAAATCCAATCGCGGAACGCTTTAACCTGCGGGCGGTTTTCTGCACCTTCGGGGCACAAAAACCTGAAATGCGCCTTGGTGGAAATGGCGGTTTTGAACGGCGCGACCAGCCGTCCCTCGCTTAGATCCTTGATCACCAGGGCGCGCCGGCCCAATACGATTCCCGCGCCCGCAAGCGCTGCATCCACTGCGTGATCTGCCTGCGAAAACCGGACGCCATGCGTTGGGTTGAAATCAATGCCAACCGCGCGGAACCACGTCTGCCAATCGCATTTGGGCCTTAGAAAACTGATTGAATCGTCAAACAGCAAAGGGGCATCTTTCAGAGATTCGGGTGTCGGGTATTTCTGGGCAAGTTCGGATGTCATGACCGGCATGACCCATTCCACGGCCAGTGGTATCGCGTACAATCCCGGATCAGGGCCGTACCCGAACCGGATAGCAACATCGATTTCGTCGCGATCGAAATCCATAATGCGCAACCCCGCCGAAAACCGCAATTCGATGTCCGGATGGGCCTGTGCGAATTCATACAGCCTTGGGGCCAGCCATTTTGCAGTGAATGCCGGCCCTGCCGTGACGGTCAGTGTTGAATTGTTCTGAAGGCGTCGTGCAGAACGCCAGGCGCTTGCCAGCATTGCAAATCCATCAGCAGTTCCCGGGGCCAGCGCCCGGCCGGCTTCTGTCAGGGTGACGGCCCGGTTCAGCCGGTGAAACAAAGGCTGGCCCAAATGATCTTCCAGTGACTTGATCTGAAAGGACAGGGCGGCAGGTGTTACGTTCAGTTCGGCAGCGGCTTGCGCAAAGGACATGTGTCGCGCGGCGGCATCAAAGGCGCGTAATGCGGTGAGGGGTGGAAGGCGATCTGTCATATTCAGTTAAGTATAACTTAATTGAAGCTTTGAAAAGTCTCGTTTGTCAGTTTGATTGCAAAAGGCCATGTTAAGTGCAGTTAATCAAACCTGATCCAAGGAGAGTTCAGATGCACGAAGCTACAACAATCCGCACATTGCGCAACGCAATGGACAAGGCACATTCCGAACGGGCCCGCGCCGCAGCCGATATCTGGCACTGGCTGTTTTCCGGCAAATCTTCCCGCTGAATACCGCGCGCAGTATTCTTACGGGATGAAACGAAAAGGGCCGGTCAAATCGACCGGCCCTTTTTTTGTTCACTGGACAAAATCAGACGAAATACTGCGCTCCGTTGGCAGAAATTGTGGATCCGTTGATAAAGCCCGAATCTTCTGACGCCAGAAATACAACGCAGCGCGCGATTTCATCGGGTTCACCCAAACGGCCCGCCGGGATTTGCGCGATGATGCTTTCGCGCACTTTTTCCGGAACCGCCATGACCATGTCTGTTCCGATGTAACCGGGGCAGATTGCATTTGCGGTAATGCCCGCACGGGCGCCTTCTTGTGCCAGAGATTTGACGATACCCAGATCGCCTGCCTTGGTCGCGGCATAGTTCACCTGTGCGAACTGGCCCTTTTGGCCGTTGATCGAGCTGATCACGATGACGCGCCCGTATTTACGCTCGCGCATGCCCGGCCAGACCGGATGCACGGTGTTGAACACACCGGTGAGGTTTGTATCGATAACCTCGTGCCACTGTTCCGGGGTCATTCTGTGGAACGGCGCGTCACGGGTGATACCGGCATTTGCGACAACAACGTCAATCGGGCCGACTTCGGCTTCAACCTTGGCGATGCCGGCTTTTGATTCTTCGTAATCGGCAACATTCCATTTATAGGTTTTGATGCCGGTTTCTTCCGTAAACTTCGCGGCGGCTTCGTCATTGCCAGCATAGGTCGCTGCAACGTTATAGCCCTCCGCTTTCAAAGCTTTGGAAATTGCGGCTCCGATACCGCGGCTGCCGCCGGTTACAAGGGCTGTACGGGACATGGTTCAGAATTCCTCCAGATTTGTGTTCGTAATCTTGTTACGTTGTATGATTTAGTTGCGCAATAATATTGCGTCATGAAAATGCAGCCGCAGCGGTATGCCGCGTCTGCATGTCTTTAATCGGGCTGCACTTTGTGCACTTTGATGTGGATCAGTCGCGTTCCACACACATAGCGACACCCATGCCACCGCCGATGCACAATGTGGCCAGGCCCTTTTTCGCGTCACGGCGCTGCATTTCAAACAGCAGCGTGTTCAAAACCCGGCAGCCCGAGGCGCCGATGGGATGACCGATTGCGATCGCGCCGCCGTTCACGTTCACGATCTCCGGGTTCCAGCCCATGTCCTTGTTGACCGCGCAGGCCTGTGCGGCAAACGCCTCGTTGGCTTCTACAAGATCCAGATCTTCGGCTTTCCAACCTGCTTTTTCCAGCGCCTTGCGGCTGGCATAGATCGGTCCAACGCCCATGATCGACGGGTCCAGACCGACGGTCGCATAAGATGCGATACGGGCCAGAGGTTTGATGCCGCGTTTTTCGGCATTGTCTGCGGACATCAGCAGGGTCGCGGCGGCACCATCATTCAGGCCGGAAGCGTTGGCGGCTGTGACCGATCCATCCTTGGTAAAGGCGGGGCGCATCTTGGCCATGGCTTCGATATTGGCGCCGTGACGGATGTATTCATCGGCATCTACCACGATGTCACCCTTGCGGGTCTTGACCGTGAAAGCGACGATTTCATCTTTGAACTTGCCGGCTTTCTGTGCGGCTTCGGCCTTGTTTTGCGACGCGACGGCGAATTGATCCTGCGCTTCGCGGCTGATCTGCCATTTCTCAGCAACGTTTTCGGCCGTCTGGCCCATGTGATAGCCGTTGAAGGCATCCCACAATCCGTCGCGGATCATGGTGTCGATATATTTCATATCCCCCATTTTGTGGCCGGCACGCAGGTGGGCGGCGTGGGGGCTGAGGGTCATGTTTTCCTGTCCGCCGGCGATCACGATATCCGCGTCACCCAGCTGGATGTGCTGGGCGCCCAAGGCAACGGCGCGCAGGCCCGAGCCACACACCTGGTTGATTGACCAGGCTGCGGCTTCCAGTGGAAGGCCGGCGTTGACATGTGCCTGGCGCGCCGGGTTCTGGCCCTGGGCGGCTGTCAGAACCTGACCCAGAATGGTTTCGGACACTTCCGATTTGTCGATACCGGCGCGTTCGACAACGGCCTCAAGCACGGTTGCGCCCAGATCATGGGCCGGTGTGTTTGCGAAAGATCCGCCAAAGCTGCCGACAGCAGTACGTGCCGCGGATGCGATTACAATATTGGTCATGGTGATGTGTGTCCTCTACCAGGTTCCGGTTCTGGCCGAGAATCAAACAGGAATTGCCGTGTTTGCAATGTCCTGCTCCTCCGCCCTTCGGGAGTGCAATAAAGGATTAGCTGCAGTGCGGCAACAGACAGGGTGTCTCAGGTGTTGGAGAACGCGAAAAGCATAGGGTTATGCCGAGGCGCGCGAGCCTTTTTGGCGGTGGTCCGGTGCTGCCCATTGTGGTGATGTCGTCGTGCTGCCAAAGAAATAACCCTGCATGCAATCCACCCCCAGACTGACCAGCATGGTCACATCTTCGGCGGTTTCGACATGTTCCGCGACGGTGACCATTTCAAACTGTTCCGCAATTGCGATCATCGCGCGCACCAGAATCTGATTGTCCGGGTGTGTTGCGATACCGCGGATGAACTGACCGTCGATCTTGATCATGTCGAAATAGAAGTCTTTCAGATGCCGCAGGGATGTGACGCCGGCGCCGAACCCATCCAGAGCAAAGGAAATGCCGCGCGATTGCAGCCGTTTCATGAAGTCGACAACCAGTTCGGGCACCTGCATCGCGGATGTTTCGTTGATTTCAAGGATCAGCCGCTCCGCGAGGGTCGGATTTCGGTTCAACCCGCGATCAAGCACACGCATCCAGCGCCGGTACCCGATCGAGCGCGCGGACATGTTGATCGACAAACGCAAGCCGGGATTGTTGGCAAGGGTCCGAAGCCCGATTTCCAGCGCAAGACAGTCCAGCTTGCGGCCGAGTTCGCTGGTTTCGACAACGCTCATAAAATCTTTGGCCGGTATGATGCGGCCTGTTTCGTCTTTCACCCGGATAAGACCTTCGTAAAAGGCGGGTTTGTCCGGAGACTGACACAGGATTACAGGTTGATAGGTCAGAAACGTTTCCTTGTGCGCAATGGCATGCGCAACCATGTCCAAAACGGATTTGTCACGCGACGACACGGCAAAATTGATCGGAGAATCCTCGCCACGTTCGACAGCGTGGAACCGTTTGCCTTTGCGTTGCATCATGTTGTCATCGCCTGATCAAACCCATTATCGGGTCAGAGTGTTGCGCCGAAACGCTAAAAAGGGCTTAACCTCTGATTTTGGTTCAAGTTTGATACAACCGCAAAGCAGGAGGGTTCGAATTGACGCAAAGATGTGGCTGGGCCGGACCGGAACAGATTTATCTGGATTATCACGACACCGATTGGGGTGTTCCTGAATATGACAGCCGCGCGTTGTGGGAAAAGCTTGTCCTTGACGGGTTTCAGGCCGGGCTAAGCTGGATCACCATTCTGAAGAAGCGCGAGAATTTTCGTGCCGCTTTCGAAGGGTTCGACCCGAATGTGATTGCCGAATGGGGCGCCCCCGAAGTTGACCGCCTGCTTTCCAATCCCGGAATAATCCGGCACCGCGGCAAGATCGAAGCGACGATCACAAATGCCAGAGCGTGGCAGAAGATCGAAGCCGATGGCGGGTTTGACCAGTTTTTGTGGGATTATGTCGGCGGCAAGCCGCTGCAGAACGCCTGGACTTCGCTGGATCAGGTGCCTGCACAAACACCTTTGTCGGCAATGGTATCAAAAGACCTGAAGAAATCGGGTTTCCGGTTTTGCGGCCCGACAATCGTTTATGCGTTCATGCAGGCCACCGGACTGATCAATGACCATCTGGTCGGATGCCCGCGCCATGACCAGGTGAAAGCCCTTGTACGCTGACGGATCAGCCGCCTGCCAACAACGTGGAGATAATGGTTTTGGCACTGTCCGATACCCAGTCGGCATCGCCCCGCAGCCGTGCGATTTCCTGGCCTTCGGGGTTGATCAACACGGTAATTGGCAGCCCGAAAATACCCATGTCGCGGGCCAGGGCCTGTTTCGGGTCCTGATGCCGGGGCAGATTGCTGACACCGATGTCATCAAAAAACTTCCTGATCCCGGTGGGAGAGTTGCGGCCCGTTGCAATTGTCAGAACTGTGAAATTGTCGCCGCCAAATTTGGTCTGAAGTTCTGACAGCATCGGCATTTCCTTGCGGCAGGGCGCGCACCATGTCGCCCAGAAGTTCAGCAGGACATACTTGCCCTGATACTCCGCGAGCGTGGTGGTGCCACCGTCATCCTCGATGTTGAACGGGGTTGCGGGAACCTGCTGCGGGTCGGCATGGAACACCAGCTTTTTCATATCGCCTTCGCGCAACGCCTCAAGCGTTGACGCATCGCTGAAAGCGGGGTTTGCACCCAAGACAAGGGCCGTATAAACGAGCGCCAACCAGATTTTTTTCATGTTCCCTCCCAGCGGGTGTATTCAAATGACCGACAAAACCCAGAACCAGATGTGGGGCGGCCGCTTTGCCGCCGGACCAGATGCGATCATGGAAGCAATTAACGCGTCCATCGGGTTTGACCAGCGTATGGCGGCGCAGGATATTGCCGGTTCGCGGGCCCACGCAGCCATGCTTGGCGCAACGGGCATCATAAGCGATAGCGATGCCGCCGCCATTCAAAAAGGTCTTCTCACGGTATTGTCAGAGATCGAAGCGGGGGATTTCCCGTTTTCGACGGCTTTGGAAGACATTCACATGAATGTGGAGTCGCGCCTGAAAGAGATTATCGGTGAACCGGCAGGGCGCCTGCACACCGGGCGCAGCCGCAACGATCAGGTGGCCACCGATTTCAAATTGTGGGTGCGCGACCAGTTGGACGCCGCCGATGGTGCGATTGTCGCGTTGATGAAGGCGCTGTTGGGACAGGCCGAGGCAGGGGCCGACTGGGTCATGCCGGGGTTTACGCATCTGCAAGTGGCGCAACCGGTCACATGGGGCCACCACATGATGGCCTATGTCGAAATGCTGGGCCGTGATCTGGGGCGGATGCGGGATGCGCGGGCGCGCATGAATACTTGTCCGCTGGGCACCGCAGCGCTGGCCGGCACATCGTTTCCGATTGATCGCGATATGACGGCATCCGCGCTGGGTTTTGACGCGCCCGCCGCCAATTCGCTGGATGCGGTCAGCGATCGCGATTTTGCGCTGGAATTTCTTGGTGCCTCCAGCATCTGCGCCATGCACCTAAGCCGTCTGGCCGAAGAACTGGTGATCTGGTCGTCAGCGCAGTTCCGGTTTGTCACGCTGTCGGACCGGTTTTCCACCGGAAGTTCGATCATGCCGCAAAAGAAGAACCCCGATGCCGCCGAACTGATCCGCGCCAAGGTCGGGCGGATCATGGGGGCCAATGTTGGTTTGATGATGGTGATGAAGGGGCTGCCGCTGACCTATTCAAAGGACATGCAGGAAGACAAGGAACAGGTGTTTGATGCTGCCGATAACCTGATGCTGGCCCTTGCCGCAATGGAAGGCATGGTGCGCGACATGACCGCCAACCGTGATCATCTGGCCGCCGCCGCCGGGTCCGGTTTTTCCACGGCGACCGATCTGGCGGATTGGCTGGTGCGCGTTCTTGGCCTGCCGTTTCGCGATGCGCACCATATCACCGGGGCACTGGTTGCGATGGCCGAAGGCAAGGGCTGTGATCTGCCGGATTTGACCGTTGAAGACATGCAGTCGGTGCATGCGCAGATATCCGCAGAAGTGTTTGATGTGCTGGGCGTGCAAAATTCGGTC
The DNA here is from genome assembly GCF_003352045.1 of Sulfitobacter sp. JL08. NCBI lineage: Bacteria > Pseudomonadati > Pseudomonadota > Alphaproteobacteria > Rhodobacterales > Roseobacteraceae > Sulfitobacter > Sulfitobacter sp. JL08. The sequence continues at coordinate 3,708,808 of NZ_CP025815.1, read as the reverse complement.
AATTCGCGTATATCCTATGGGGGAACCGCGCCAGATCAGGTGCGGTTGCAGATCGCGCGCTGGAAAGAGGTTCTGGGATGAAACATGCGGCTGTTTTGATGATCGTTCTTACTGCGCTTGCTGCATGTGGCGCGGACGGAGAGCCAGTGCGGCCCAGTGTGAACGCGGGCGTGAGCGTGACGCCCAGTGGCGTTTATCCTTCCGCGTCCGTTGGGGTCAGCAAGGGGCCGTTGTCGGTCTTTCTGGGCCTTTGATGGTATCGCAGCGGGCACGCATATATACTTGTTTTCGAACGCTGAATGGTTAGATCAAGCTGACAGTTGCCTAGTTTGACAGGGTCAAGGGCACCAGTTGCAGGCTTTGGCAGCCCTGAAATGCCAAGACACAAAGGTGAAAGCCAATGAAGTTTATTGTTCTAACGGTATTATGTGCATCGGTTGCCGCGTGTGGCGCCCCGTCGGGTAACACGTATTCGACGCCAGATAACGAACGCCAGATCACAACGCCGCCGCCGGGCATTTCCGTATCCGGCTATGCGCGGTTCGGTGTGGTCGGTCACCGCTGATGTCGCCTTTGCGCATGGTCTATCTTGCCCTTGCCGTCTGGGGGGCAATCCATCCGATGTACTATTTCGTCCAGTGGTTCATGGCCAATGGGTTTGACATCATGGCCATGGTGGATGCCTGGCACGTCAATGCCGCCAGCAGCGGGCTGGTCTGGGATCTGACGATTGCGGCCATCACGCTCACGATCTGGATCGTCGCCGAAGTTGCGGTGCGCCGGAACTGGTCTGGTCTGCTGGCGATTCCCGCGACGTTCTGCATTGGAGTCAGTTGCGGGCTGCCTTTGTACCTGTTCCTCAGAACGCGGCCAATAGACTGATAAATAACAGAAACCGGTTGTTTCGTGCGAATCCGGAAACGGTCAGTTTCCGTTACGTCAGGTGCGTCAATGATTGAATCATGGCAGTATTGTGGGAAAGTCTGATCAACGCCTTCGGCTTCGCCGCCGTGCCGGCTTGAAGGTAGTTTGGGGCGTCAGACGTCCCATTTCCAGCGATTTTCCCGCTGTTTCGGCCGCCTGAGTGGCGGTTTCGGCGTTTTTGGGCAGACTCTGCCTCATGCTGCCAGCTTTCTCCGGGTCATGAACAGGTTGCCGAGGGCGAAGAGCGTGAACAGATGCGCCCGGTTCTTGGCCAGCCCACGGTAGCGCGTCTTCACGTGGCCGAACTGGCGCTTCAGGATCCGGAACGGGTGCTCAACCTTGGCCCGGACCTTTGCGATGATCCGGTTGATCTGCACGTCGAGCGGATCCAGTTCGCCACCTTTGGGTGCCTTGCGCATCACGCCCCAGAACCGGCCTGCATCCTTGGTGAAGGCCGCCTCTCGTTCGGAATGCACGTAGCCCTTGTCCGCCCAGACGGATGTTTCGTTGCCGTGCAGCAGTTCGTCCCAGACCTGGCTATCGTGGGTCTTGGCAGTGGTGGTCTCCAGGCTGTGGACGATGCCGCTGTCTGCATCGACGCCAACATGGGCCTTCATGCCGAAGTACCAGTCATTACCCTTCTTGGTGGATGACATCTCGGGATCGCGGGCCTTGGCTTCATTCTTGGTCGAGGACGGCGCATCGATGATCGTCGCATCCACCAACGTGCCAGAGCGCAGCGTGACGCCCTTGTCGGCAAGATAGGCATTCACCTCGGCAAACAGCTTCTCGGTCAGCTGATGCTTCTCCAGCAGGTGCCGGAAGTTCAGGATCGTTGTTTCGTCGGGGATGCGGTCATCGCCAAGCTCGATACCGGCAAACCGGCGCATGGCCTCGCTGTCATACAGGCTCTCTTCGGCCATCGGATCGCTCAGCGCGTACCAGCTCTGAAGGAAATACACTCGCAGCATCGTCTCCAGTGGCATCGGTGGCCGACCACCCTTTGACCCAACCTTCGGATAGTGCGGCTCGATCAGCGCCAACAGACGACCCCAAGGCACCACCGCATCCATCTCCGACAGGAACTTCTCGCGGCGCGTCACCTTCTTCTTCACCGCATCACCAAGGCCGGGAATGGCAGGCTGTTTGGGCATCGGCGGGCTCCTCTCTCATCCGCAGAAACCATACCAAATCACGCCAAAATGGGGAAGTTCTTCAGAGATTCCTGTGTTAGGCAGAATATCGCCTATACGTGCGATTCGCGCGTTTATACGGTATGAGCAGAGCGCAAGAAGAAACGTTCAATGGTTTGGAGAGTAATGATGAAGACGACTTTGAAAGCTGTATTTGCTGCAGCGTCCTTGATGATGGCCCCGATGGCCGCATCGGCCGCCACGACATTCACAATGGATTTTGAAGATAAGAATGCCCACTTGGGCAATGGCGGCGGATGGACCGAGTATACTTTTGCGGGTCGTACGTTCAATCTGTCTGCAACCGGATGGACAGAAGGTGCGAACCTGTTTGACACCGCGTCCTGCCCGACAAAAAACTCTTCTTCGACTACAAGCCATTGCTTCGGCGATTTCGATCTCGTCCCAGAGGCGAATGATGACGGCGTCGGTGGCAATGTTCTGATCCGGCAGCGTAAAGCTGGTTGAATGGGCGATCTGGCGAATGATGCGCCGAACAGCGGAAAGATCATTTTTGAACTGACGTCCGGCCCGGCATTGACATGGCTTGGCGCATCGGCTGTTGACAATGGTGTGTTTACGTTTTTGACCAATATTGACGGGTCCGAAACTACGCTTGGCTCAATCTCCGGTCTGGCGGATCGTGAAACCGCAAAGCTGACGTTCACGGA